>JBAWVX010000036.1:0-29703 GCA_037147075.1 bacterium | reverse complement strand
GACACTTACACCAACCCCTCAAAAAACAACGGGGTGCTCTGTGCAACGCTTACCGAAAATGCCTCAATGCCCTCGAAATTGCCGCTCTCACGACGCCACCTTCGGCGGACGGATCGGTTCGCATCGATCTCGTCACAGCGCAGGAGTGCATCCAAAAAAAAGCGGTCGTCTACGATGGAACGGGGAATGACCATTACGACACCATCAGCGCGTTTATTAAAAGCATCCGCGGAAGCGATCCGGACGCCGCCATTTACTGGTTGGCGAAAATGCTCCACGCCGGCGAGGAGGTCAGGTTCATCACGCGCCGGTTGGTCATCTGTGCCAGCGAAGACATCGGGTTGGCGGACTCGAATGCCCTGCTCGTGGCCCAAGCGACAGCCCAAGCGGTCGAATTTATCGGTCTGCCCGAGGCGAATCTAATACTCGCCCATGCGACTCTGTATCTGGCCACCGCCCCAAAAAGCAACAGCGCGACTTTGGCGATCGGCAAGGCGTCGGAGGAGGTGCGCGAAGGCCGCACACTGGCCGTTCCGGAGCACTTGCGCGATGGGCATTACAAAGGCTCGGAGCGCCTCGGCCATGGCAAAGGCTACTTATACAGCCACGATTTCGAGGGATCCTATGTGCCGCAAGCCTATCTACCGGAGGGACGACGCTTCTTCACGCCCACCGAAAACGGGATGGAGAAGCGAATCAAGGAACGCCTCGAACACTGGCGAGCCATTTTTGAAGCACAAAAAAAACAGGGTGCCGGGTGATTCCGACGCCCTGTTTCGATGGATTTTTTTTTAGAGGGTCTTGCAGAACTCCTCGATGCGATCGAGGCCCGATTTGATGACATCGAGGCTCGTGGCGTAGCTAAGCCGCACAGTGCGGTCGTCACCGAAAGCAATACCGGGAACCAAAGCGACATTGGCTTTGGTCAGAAGGCGGTCTGCGAAATTCTGGGATTTCAAGCCCAGGGCGCTGATGTTCGCCAGCACGTAGAAGGCCCCCTGCGGACGAACGGCCGAGATGCCGGGAATCTGGATGAGGCGTTCAAACATGTATTGGCGCCGGATGTCGAATTCGTCCCGCATGTCGGACACACATTGCTGGTCACCAGTCAGCGCGGCAAGCGCACCGTATTGGGCAAACGAACACGGGTTCGATGTCATATGGCTCTGCATGGAATCAATCGCACGGGCGATCGGCTCCGGCGCCGCCAAGTAGCCAAGGCGCCAGCCGGTCATCGAATAGGCTTTGCTGAATCCATTCACCGTGATGGTGAGGTCGTAGGCTTCCGGCGAGATCGAGGCGATGCTGATGTGTTCCGCGCCATCGTAGGTGAGTTTTTCGTAGATTTCGTCGGAGAGAATGAAGATGTCCTCCTCGGCAGCCACTTCGGCCAAGGCCTTGATTTCCTCGCGGGAGTAGATGGAACCAGTCGGGTTGCCGGGCGAGTTGATGATGATCATTTTTGTCCGGGGTGACATCGCATTTTCGAAATCCTCCGGGGTGATCTTCCAATTGTTCTCCTGGGTGGTCTCGACAAAGACGGGCTCCCCGCCAACCAGCCGAACCATCTCGGGATAACTCAGCCAATAGGGTGCCGGAATGATGACCTCGTCGCCCTGATTCACCACAGCAGCAATGGCGTTAAAACAGGAATGCTTTGCACCTCCGCTCACGATGACTTGGCTCGGTTTGTAGTCGAGGCCGTTATCTTTAAGAAATTTTTGGGAAATGGCCTGGCGGAGCTCTGGGATGCCTGAGCTAGGGGTGTATTTGGTGCGACCCTCCTGGAGAGCTTTGATGGCGGCGGCCTTGATGTGCTCTGGAGTATCCATGTCGGGCTCGCCGGCACCGAATCCGTAGACTTCAATGCCTTCGGCTTTCATGGCCTTGGCCTTGCTGTCCACGGCAAGCGTGAGGGATGGTGTGAGTTGTTGAAGACGGGTCGCTGTTTCCATGAAAAAATAAGGTGGTTTTTCTGTGTCGCGTTGTCGCGCGAGCAGGCCAAACTATCGGCAAGGCACGCGGAGCGTCAATAAACAACTTGAGGCACACCATGCGCTAAAAACCCGCGTGATTTTCAAGGGACGCGGCATTGACCGCCGCTGGAGAAAGCGTGTAGCCTGCGCCCACCATGAACCTCAACAACATCACCTCTCTCGTCTCAGAACCTTCGACCTCGAAAAACATCCTCACCAGTGATGTTGAACTCACCGGCACGCTGAAATTCGACAGCGAAATGATTTTCGACGGCAAACTCGATGGCGAAATCATTTCCGAAGGCGTCCTGACCCTCGGTAAAAATGCCGTGATCAAAGGCGATGTGCGCACCAAGACCGTCATTATCCATGGCACGGTGAATGGCAATGTGACTGTGCAAGAGCGCTGCGAATTGAAATCCAACGCCGAGCTCCTTGGAGACCTCAAGGCCATGCGCATCATCATCGAGGAGGGAGCCACGTTTATCGGCCACTCCGAGGTGACGCCGTCAAAAAATGCCGCCCGGGCCATCGCTCCGAAACCTGCAGTCACCGGCAACGCGGCCTAAGGCCACATGCCTCCCTCACCGCCGAAGTCACCGTTCCGGTGTCCGGTGTGCGGTTTCGTGCAGCTTGAGCCTCCCCACCTCATTTCCACGAACTGCCGCTCTTGCGGATCCCATTATCTGGCCACCGCCGAGGGAGTTCGTGCATCCGGAGTCACCGAGCTCCCTTCCTTTTCGGGGCGAAAAAGTGATGCAGCCAAACCCGTGCACTGTTTGAAGTGCGGCCGCACCCATCAGGTATCCCAGAAGGCCCAGAGCACAATCTGCCCCGGTTGCTATGCGCCGATCGAGTTGATCGAGGTGAACATCACAGGGCCCTCCTCACGCGCCGTCGACACACGCGGATTGCTGAGAATCACGTCCAAAGGCTCGCTCTCCAATCCCTGGATCATCTGCGGCTCGGCCCGCATCGAGGGAGTTTTCAATGGCCACCTGCGATGCGAAGGCGAGGTTCGCCTGAATACGCAGAAGCCCTGCACCAGTCGCATCACGGCGGATTCGATCCTTGTGGAAAAAAAAGCCTCCATCGAGTGCTCCCAGCCCCTCGAGGCCGACCGCATCACGATCCAAGGCACGCTGCGCGCCCCGATTCAATGCCATGGCCTGATTCAAATCCTGAACGGCGGTTGCCTGGAAGGTTCGGTGAACTCGCGCGCCATGGTGGTGGAAAAAGGCGGCATCCACATCGGAGAATGCCGCATCCAACCTCCCTCTGCCGTCGAATCGCCTGTCGAAAACACCCCGTCAGACCAAACGACACAGGCAGGCGATGAGCATCAAAGTGGGAATTCACGACATCTTGGAAATTTTAGTCCCGGCCACCTGCCAAGTGGCCATTCTATTGTTTGAGCTGTTGGCCTTCGACGAGTTCTCTAAAAGTGCCCGGAACAGAAACGAGGGCTTCATAGGTTCCGTCTTGCTGAATGCGTCCGTTCTTCACAACAAGAATACGGTGACAATCGCGGACTGTGGCCAGACGGTGCGCGATGATGATCGATGTGCGACTGGCGCACACGCTCTGCATGGTCTTTTGAATGAGCTGCTCGCTCAACGTATCCAGGGCGCTCGTTGCCTCATCAAAAAGAAAAACCGGAGGATTCGAGAGCAGCGCGCGGGCGATTGCGAGACGCTGGCGCTGTCCACCGCTTAAGTTTGACCCCCCTTCACCGACGCGGGTGTCGAGACCCTCGGCAAGTTTGGAGATGAATTCCCACGCGTTTGCCTGGCGGCAGGCGGTTTCAATTTCAGCTTCTGTGGCATCGGGCTTCGCGACCAAAAGGTTTTTCCGAATGGTGGTCTTGAAAATAAACGGGTCTTGGGGAACGATGCCGAAACACTTGCGGACTTCGGCTCCTTCGCAATAGCGAATGTTTTGACCACCAAAGTGGATGCTGCCCTCGTTTGGATCGTAAAGACGGAGAAGAAGCTGAGCGATCGTGCTCTTGCCCGATCCTGATGGACCTACGAGCGCGACCGACTGTCCGTAGGGAATTTTAAAACTCACACCCGTGAGAACATTTTTCTCCTCATAGGCGAAGGTGACATCCCGGAACTCAATTTCTCCCGCTGGAGGAACTGGTCGCGCATTCACCACTGGATCGGGAGTTGTGGAGGATTCTCTCAACACCTCCGCAATCCGCTCCAGAGAGGCCTGGGCACCACCCCAAAGCGTAAAAGCTTGAGAGATGGTAGTGAGAGGATACGTGAGTTGCTGGAAAGCAAGCATGAACATGGATATCTCACCGATCGTGAGTTTTCCGGAGGTCAATCGCCATGCGCAGGCCACTATCATTAGCGAAAAACCCGCATAGGATATTGTTTCCTGCTTCATCCAAGCGAGGTGGGCGCGAACATCCCGCTCGTAACTTTTCTTGGCAATAAGCTGAATTTGTTCACCGAACTCCCCTTCGACAGTGGCCTCCATGGCGTGGAGTTTGACAGCGCGAGTGCCTCGAAGGATATCGGCGACTGTTCCAGTCACCGCCTTTTCGTGATTTTGAAAGTCCAAATTGAGTTTGTGGGTGACCCTCCGGGCGCGGTCCATCATGAAAACCTGCGAGACGACAGTCAGGGACATGATTGTGGTGAGAGTCCAATCAGTCCAAACAAGCACCATCAAAGCCGACCCGATCATCGTGAATGCACCAGCCAGACCGGAAGCACAGTGTTGGTAAAACTGCACGACATTCTGCAGCGGGGATCCAAAGAGGTAACTGAAAAGCTCCCCGGAACTGCGCTTCATATGGAAGCGCAAGCAAAGTGCATTCAACTGCCTGAAAAACCTGGCACGAAGGGTGGAAAGGATTTTTTCACGAACCCGAAGGTAGAGCCTGTAGCTGATATGCCATGTGAGCATGCGACCAATCGCGGATACGACGAAATAGGCCAAAGCCAGTGCGGTTGCTCTTTGCCACATGTCGGGAGGAATCGTTCCTTTTCCCAGAACCCAGTCGATGAGCCAACCCACAGTGAAAACCTGAAAGGTGAGGGCAAAACCATGGAGCCCATTCAGGATGCTGGCGATAGTCAGAACTGGAATGTGCGGCTTGACTATTGGCCATATCAGTTCTCTGATGGATGAAGAATCGGAATGGGTATCAGTCACAGTTACGAAGAATCAGCGAGGGCCACTCGGCCAGCAAGCTTTGGAATTTTGCTGAATACGACTTCGCCCAAGCCACGCGCTGGCGACTAGGTTTGCCGATGAACGGGCAGACGCCGGGCTCGCGCAACTCGTCGAACGGGATGCAACGGATCGCGACTTTAAGGTGGGTCTTGATTTGTTCCTCGATCTGGGTGCTGCATCAAAACCTGTGGCAGTGCATCGGGTTTGCCGTGGAAAAAGAGGAGGAGGCCATACTCGAAGCTATGCGGCGCGATGAGGAGCTTTCATCTGGAGTGGTTGATGGTCGCACCCATGAGAAGGTCATGCAGGCCGCTCGGCGCGCCATCGGATGCGCCTGATTTATCATCCCGAAGCGGAGGCTGAACTCATCGAGGCAGCCCGCTTTTATGAGCAGCGTGTTCCTTCGCTTGGAGCACAGTTTCTAGATACTGTCCAACTCGCTGTTTTGGCAAGTCGCGAGGCACCGCATCGATGGAGAATTGTTGAAGCTGGCGTCGGGTAATATTTGATGCAGCGGTTTCCATAGTCGATTGACTATCGGGTCTCGCCTGATCATCTCCGTGTCTTGGCTTTCAAACAGCACGGCCGCCATACCGACTAGTGGCGCAATCGTCGTTCGGGATAACCCACCGGGATTTTCGCAGGCATTTTTTGACTCACAATTGGCAATGGAAGGGCCTTCTGCTTTAATCGCCTGCTTCCACCATGGCGCACCTCAATTCAAATTACCTCAAACTCAAAGCCGGCTACCTGTTTCCCGAAATCAACCGTCGCGTCAAAGCCTTCACGGATGCGAATCCTGAAGGCGCCGCCCGCCTGATTCGCTGCGGTATCGGCGATGTCACCGAGCCGCTTCCTCAAGCCGTTCGCCAGGCCATGCACAAGGCTGTCGATGAAATGGGCGAACGAGGCAGCTTCAGGGGATATGGACCCGAGCAAGGGTATGAGTTTCTGAGACACGCCATCGCGGAAAATGACTACCGCTCGCGCGGGCTTGAGGTCGCGGATGATGAGATTTTCGTTTCCGATGGCTCGAAGTGCGACTGCGGGAACATCCTGGATATCTTCGGCGACAACAATCGCATTGCCGTGATGGATCCGGTTTACCCGGTCTATGTGGATACCAATGTCATGGCCGGACACACGGGCGAAGCCGATGAGAACGGCCTCTACAGTGGACTGGTCTATCTGCCTTGCAGTGCCGCGAACGGCTTCGTGCCGGAGATTCCGAAGGAAAAAGTGGATCTCATTTACCTCTGCTATCCGAACAATCCAACGGGTGCCACCGCAACGCGCGCTCAGCTTGCGGCCTGGGTGGAATACGCCCTCGCGAATGATGCCGTCATTCTCTTCGACGCCGCCTACGAAGCCTACATCCGCGACCCCGAAATTCCTCATTCCATTTACGAAATTCCCGGTGCCCGCAGCTGCGCGATCGAGTTCCGCAGTTTTTCCAAGAACGGCGGATTCACAGGCGTTCGGTGCGCTTTCACTGTTCTTCCCAAGGAATTGAAATGCCGCACCGCCTCCGGTGAAATGACCCCGCTGCACCCGCTCTGGAACCGTCGCTTCAGCACGAAATTCAATGGCGTGGGCTATGTCACTCAACGCGCCGCCGAGGCCCTCTACTCGCCTGCTGGAAAAGACCAAGTCGTCGCGCTCATCGAGCATTACATGGGCAATGCCTCCATCCTTCGCACCGCGGCCGAGGAATGCAGGCTCGCGGCGTTTGGCGGAATCAACGCCCCCTACATCTGGGTTGGAGCTCCCAAGCACCTGACCAGTTGGCAGGTTTTCGATCAAATGCTCCAAGATGCCAATGTCGTCATCACACCGGGTAGTGGTTTCGGACCTGCCGGAGAGGGCTATTTCCGAATCTCGGCTTTCAACAGCCGCTCCAACGTGGAAGAGGTCGCAAAAAGATTGGAAAAAATTTGCTGGACTTGAAGTCTCAGGTGGTGTGTAACTAGATGCCTAGTTGCTATTGAACGACCTTCCTTCATCACCCTCAAAAAACATGAAAATTTTAAAAAGGCTCACAGCATTCACACTTATCGAACTTCTCGTAGTGATATCGATCATTGCCATCCTGGCCTCATTAGCGCTACCTGCGATTACAGGAGCGCTAGTTCAAGGTCAGATGACCCAGACCGTCAGCAACATGAAACAATTGCATTTGGTCGCTCAACAGATTGCTCTGGATGGCTCGACTTCAGGGGACACCAATCTAGCCTGGCCCGGCGACCTTCCGACTAAAAACTGGCAGACTTGGGCCGCACTCGTTACGAATGGTTACATGACCGTTACTGACTTTGCCAAAATGTGTTCGGCCCCGAGTGTAACGGCTCTTACCAATACCATTGTGAGCGGCAGCACCCCAGGAACCTCGCGGGCTATCATTGCTTATCAAGTCTCGGAGACCAACGATTCTTCTGTAGTTCTATTTACAACGTCGAATTTCACCAACCAAGCATCCCCTGTTGCTCCAGTATCCAGTGCCAAACCATATGGTAATAAAGGTTTCGTGGTCTACCGTAAAGGTGGAGATGGAGGGATCATCAAACCCAACCAAGCTACCAACACCAATATCATCGGGGGGTTTGCTTCTCAGCTGAATTAAATTCTTTCATCATGAACATACTGCATAAAATCGAATCCGAACAGCTCAAGTCCGACACGACCCCTTTTCAAGTTGGAGACACCATTAAAGTTCACACCCGCGTGGTTGAGGGCGACAAGGAGCGTATCCAGATTTACTCGGGTATCGTGATTGGCCGCAAAGGGGCTGGCATCAACGAAAACTTCACTGTCCGCCGTGTATCATACGGTGAAGGCGTGGAGCGCGTTTTTCCAATCCACTCGCCTCGCATAGCTAAAATCGAAGTGGAGCGTCGTGGTGCTGTCCGCCGTGCAAAATTGAACTACCTCCGCTCCCGCAAAGGCAAATCGGCCACGACTGTTAAAGACCGCGCCGACCGCGCTTAAAGCTGAAAGAGGGGGGCTAATCCGTCTCGGGCGTGTTCGACTGACGAGGTTGCTCAGCAACCCCATTCACAAAATTTAATAGGCATCATGCTTAACCGCACTGATGCCTATACTTTTTGTGGCACCCAACTCTTCCAGAAATCAAATCCACCGGACATCCTCAGTCGCTTTCCCTCACCACATCCAGCCTTGCCAAACAAAATGGGGACCGCGCCCGCCCTCGGGCGCACCAGCTTGCGCCCCCGCGGACTGGAATTGAAAACGCTCCAGCCAAAGGCTGCTAAATCCAACTATCTCCATACCCCAAGCACACCCACTCCACCTTTGGCCCCATAGGAAATTCCAACATCCCTGCCATGCCTTGTTCTTTGGTTTACGAGCAAAAACTATCCGCACTCGGCGTCGAAGTCATCGCAGGGATTGACGAAGCCGGTCGTGGTCCGCTCGCCGGTCCGGTCGTTGTGGGCGCAGTCATTCTCCCGGCGAACTTTGTTTTGAGCGGCCTCAACGACTCCAAAAAACTCACCGCCAAAGCACGAGAGAGCCTCTACGCCGAAATTACGATGAATCCCGACATTCGCTGGACCTCGATCGCAATCGGTCCGCAGGAAATCGACCGTCTCAACATCCTCGGGGCAACGCACTCCGGCATGCGCGCGGTGGTCGAACAACTCTCGCCCCCCCCCGCCCACGCCCTCATTGATGGACTTCCCGTTCCTTCTTTTCCGTGTCCCCAAACCGCACTGGTCGGCGGTGATGGCATAAGCCTCAGCATCGCGGCGGCCAGCATTATCGCGAAAGTCGAGCGTGACCGCTTCATGCTCGATTGCGACCGGCTCTACCCCGAGTATGGTTTTGCCAAGCATAAAGGCTACCCAACGCGCGAACACTTTGCCAAACTCCGCACCCATGGGCCTTGTCCGATCCATCGCCGAAGTTTTGCTCCGGTTGCACAGGCCGAACTCTGGTGAGGCCGACCACATCGCGCTGGGAAATTTCGGTGAAAATCTTGCCGCTGCCCACCTCAAGCGCCACGGACACAAAATCCTCTACCGCAATTTCCGCGCTCCGCACGGTGGCGAGATCGATATTGTCTGCCGAGACAAGCGCCACGGAGAGCTTGTTTTTGTGGAAGTCAAGACGCGCTCGATTGAGGAATTCGGTCGACCATCGGATGCGGTTGACGAAAAAAAACGCAGCCTCATTATTCGCGGCGCAATGAAATGGCTCCGCATGCTCGACATGCCAGATATCACCTACCGGTTCGACATCGTGGAAGTCGTCATCGGCCCGCCTCGCGAAATCCGGCATATCGAAAACGCCTTCCACACCCCGGACATCTATTCCTTCTGATGTCCGTGTCCAAAAACTCTGCACCCGCCCGCAAGGCATCAAAAGGGGAGCACAGGCGTCCCGCCTGTGTAAGGCACTGGTGTCGCAGTTCCAAAAAATCTCAGCTCCGAAAGGATTTCTAAATGTCCGCAATCCCGTCTCTCCTCTCCGCTCAGGAAATCAAACTCGCCTACGGTCACCATGTCCTTCTCAGCGGAGTCACGCTGACCGTTGCCCCTGGTGAAAAAGTCGGCCTCGTGGGGCGCAACGGCTGTGGCAAAACGAGCCTCCTGAAAATCCTCGCCGGAGCGAACGATCCCGACTCGGGCGAAATCTCCCGCCGCCGTGGGCTTCGCACCGGTTATCTCCCCCAGGAATTCGAACTCGATCCCACACGAACTGTTCTCGAAAACATCGAATCCGGCGCCGCTGACCTTGTGGAGTGGATGCGCCGCTATGAAAGCGGCGAGGGGAGTGATGCCGAGCTTCATGAGCTTCTCGACCTTATCCAGCATGCGGATGGCTGGAATCTCGAGACCCGCATCAAATCTCTCGCCGGAGCGCTTCATGCCCCTCCGCTGGATGCCTTGGTCGGCCCGCTTTCCGGCGGTGAAAAACGCCGTGTCGCACTCTGCCGTGCGCTGGCTTCCCAGCCTGACCTTCTGCTCCTGGATGAACCCACAAACCACCTGGATGCCGAGTCGATCGATTGGCTCGAAGGGTTTCTCAACAGCTTCCCGGGCGCAATCATCTTTGTGACGCATGACCGCTATTTTCTCGAAACCATCGCCACGCGTATCGTCGAAATCAGCTTCGGGCAGGCGTTCTCCCATCCGGGAAACTACACCGCGTATCTCGAGTCCAAAGCCCTCCGGCAACAGATCGCCGAGCAATCCGAGCGTCGCCGCCAACGATTCATCAAGGCCGAACTCGAATATGTCCGAGCCGGTGTCCGCGCCCAGCGCTCAAAATCCAAACACCGTCTGGAGTCCTTCTATCAAGTCGCTGGTCAGAGCGCTCCACCCGAAGAACGTGAGATGGATCTTCTGATCCCCCCA
Source organism: bacterium (assembly GCA_037147075.1). GTDB lineage: Bacteria > Verrucomicrobiota > Verrucomicrobiia > Chthoniobacterales > Terrimicrobiaceae > UBA967. Next base: position 19,160 of record JBAWVX010000036.1, on the reverse strand, counting down.
GCTCCTGAAATCGGCAATACAGCTGTAGAACTCGTGAATGCAGGCGTCTCAATTCCGCTTGGTGATTCCAAACGCTGGCTCTTTCGCCATCTGAATCTCTCACTCCGCCCAGGCCAATGCACAGGCATCGTCGGCCGCAATGGCGTCGGCAAGACCACTCTCCTCCGCATCTGTCTTGGTCAGCAGGAACCTGGCGAGGGCAGCGCGACTGTCGGGAAGCGTGTTGTTTTCAATTACATTGATCAAAGCCGCGCCCAACTTAATGGCCTCGGCACCGTCATGGAAGAAATCGGCGGCACGAGTGGCATGGTTCGCTTCGGCACGCAAATGCTCACGGTGCGATCCTACCTGCGCCGGTTTTTGTTCGATGAATCCCGCGTGAACGAACGCGTGGACAAGCTCTCGGGAGGCGAGCGGGCGCGTCTCATGCTCGCAAAGGCACTGTGTCGCGGCGGCAATGTGATCGTCCTCGACGAACCCACAAACGACCTCGACTTGAGTAGCCTGCGAATGCTGGAGGAAGCCCTCGCGGTCTTCGATGGCACCGTTCTCGTGGTCAGCCACGACCGCTACTTCCTAGACCGCATCTGTGACCAAATCGTCGCATTCGAAGAGGGCGGCATTCACATCCAGCCGGGGAATTATTCCTACTACCTGGAAAAGAAAAAAGGCCGTGAGCAGCATTATAAAAACATCGGACGCTCCCCCGATTCGCCTACCTCGAAGCCCCAACCCGTGGCTGTCGGCCGCAAACTAACCAACAAAGAAAAGACCGAGCTGGATGGCATGGAGCGGAAGATTCTTGATGCAGAGCAGGCTGCATCCGCTCTAGAAGAACTCCTGAACGATCCCCAATTTCACAGTGAACGCGCGCCTGAAGTTCCGGCTACCATTTCCAAACTCGAATCCACCCGCGTCGAGATCGAGCGCCTCTACGCCCGCTGGGATGAACTTTCCGCATTATGAGCAAAACCACACCTGTTCCCGGTCAGCGATGGGTCAGCGATACCGAACCCGAGCTTGGGCTCGGTATTGTCCTAAAGAGCGAGTTCGGCCGCGCTGAAATCTTTTTTCCGGCATCTGGCGAGCACCGCCAATACGCGCTCGGGAGCGCTCCCGTCCGCCGTGTCGCCTTCAAGGCTGGCGACTCCATCCGCACGCACTCCGGCGAGAATCTGCATGTGGACTCGATTGCCGATGCAGGAGGTCTTTTGACTTATCGCTGCGGGTCGAGGGATGTCGCCGAGGCCGAGCTTTCAGACAATATCACTTTCTCGAAACCCGAGGATCGTCTGCTTGCCGGGCAGGTCGATGAATTGGAGCGCTTCAAACTGCGCGTGGAGTGCCTGCACCGTCGCCGGGAGATGCGTCAAAGCCCGGTTCGCGGCTTCGCCGGTGGGCGTGTGGATTTGATCCCCCACCAGATTTCGATCGCTGCGGACGTCTCTTCGCGCATGAATCCGCGCGTCCTCCTCGCCGACGAGGTGGGTCTCGGAAAAACCATCGAAGCCGGCCTCATCCTGCACCGTCTGCACATCACCGGTCGTGCCGCGCGCATCCTCATTCTTCTGCCACCTGCCTTGATCAATCAGTGGTTCGTGGAAATGTTCCGCCGGTTCCAAATGTCTTTCAGCATTTTCGATGAGGACCGCTGCGCCTCGCTGGAACTCGACGGGGCCAATCCTTTTCTCGACAGCCAGCTCGTGATTTGTGCGATCAATTTTCTCTCGGCCAACCCCAAGCGGGCGGCCCAGGCGCGCGAGGCGGGTTGGGATCTCCTCGTGGTGGACGAAGCCCATCATCTTCTATGGTCGCCCACACACGCCGGGCCTGAATATCAGCTCGTTGAATCCCTCGCCGTTTCTGCATCGTCGCTTCTCCTCCTCACGGCAACCCCTCAACAACTTGGCATGGAGGGTCATTTTGCCCGCCTGCGTCTGCTTGATCCCAACCGCTACGATGATTTGGCCGCTTTCCTCAAGGAATCCGACCACTACGAGTCCGTTGCCAAATCCATCGACGCCTTGCTGGCAGGAAAGAAAATCGCGGACACCTCCATTTTCAAAGGAACGCGCGTCGCAGCCCACTATGCCGATTTTGTAGCCGGTGATGTCTCGGCGCGGGACCGGGTGGTCTCATCCCTGCTGGATGAATACGGCACGGGCCGGGTGATTTTCCGCAACACCCGCGCGGCCCTCTCGGGCTTCCCGAAACGCAAGGCCCACTTGACTTCTTTGGCTCCTGAAGCGGACGAGACCGCTGCAAAAATCCGATGGCTCATTGCCCTTCTCAAGGAACTGAAAAAGCAAAAGGTTCTCCTCATCTGCAAATCGCCGGATCTGGCCATAGACATTCTCAACCGTCTTCAGAAGGAGATTAAAATTGCTGCAGCCGTCTTCCACGAGGGCTTGACCCTGCTCCAGCGCGACCGCAATGCCGCTTTCTTCGCCGAAGAGGATGGGGCACGTTTGCTCATCTGCTCGGAGATCGGCAGTGAAGGCCGCAATTTCCAATTCGCCCACCACCTCGTCTTGTTCGACCTGCCCGACAATCCCGAGTTGCTGGAACAACGGATCGGCCGCCTCGACCGGATTGGCCAGACTTCCACGATTCATATTCATGTTCCGTTCGAGGAGGCGACGCGCTCCCACGTGCTGGCCCACTGGTATCACAACGCACTCGACGCCTTTCAAAAAAATCCGCATGGAGCCTCCGACCTCATGCTTCGCTTCGGAGAAAAAATCCAAGCCGTCGCCGAACATTTCACCCCCGCTGCTCTCGACGCGCTCATCAAGGAAACTTCCGCTGAATCGAAAAAAATCACCAAACGTCTCCAAGGCGGCCACAATCGTCTTCTCGAACTCAACTCGAACCGCCCGGAAATTTCGAAGCCACTCATCGAGTCGATTCAGCGCCAGGATGCCGACGCCGATTTTGAGGCCTTCTTCATTCGTATGCTCGATCATCTGGGCGTTGAAGTCGAGGAGTTGGGCTTGCGAAGCTATCTTTTGAAGAGCGGAGGCTCCCAGTCGGCCACGTTGCCAGGCCTTGCGGCGGAGGGAAGCATGGTCACCTTCGATCGGAGCCGCGCCCTTTCCCGCGAGGACATCGGTTTCGTTACCCCGGATCATCCGCTGGTCCTTGCTGCCCTTGACGCGATCCTCGGAGTGGAAACAGGCAACTCGGTTTTTGGCGTCTGGAAATCCACCCAAGCCGACGGCATTCTGCTCGAGGCCCATTTCGTCATCGAACCCATCGCACCCCCATCGTTGCATGCCGACCGATTCCTTCCCGCCACCCCGTTGCGTCTTGTCGTCGACCAGTCCCTGACAGATTGCAGCGAGGACGATGAATTCCGGAATGCGGTTCTGGAATCGGGGGATGTTTTCACACTCCTCGACACTCCGGTTTTCAAAAAGAAACACCTGCCAGCCATATTGGCGAAGGCTGCTGAATTGGCCGCAGCCCGGAAGGAAGCGATCATCCAAACCGCCCGCCAAAAAGCCTCGGATCAAATCACCGCTGAAATCGAGCGCCTCGAAGACCTGCGACTCATCAACAACCACATCCGCCCTGGCGAAATCGAAGCCCTCCAAACCCTCAAGTCCTCCCTCCTGGAAGCCATCGGCGGGGCAACCATTCGGGCGGATGCTCTCAAGCTCGTGCTGCGACTCTCAAGCTGAGGCGCTGCCGCTCAGGCTATTCAGGAGAGCCTTTGCGGCACGCTCGCTGGCTCCCTCGGCCTTGAGCATCGCCACGATTTGAACAAGTTGATTTCTCAAATCGGCTCGAGCTGATTCATCCGTGAGCAAACGCAGGGACTCCTCCGCCAAGGCGTTCGGCGTCGCGTCATTCTGGATGAATTCGCGAACGACATGAGGGGCTGCTTTCGCGGGGAGGGCGGGGTTCTGCGGTGGGTGCACCTGATAGTTGTTCAAAATATTGATGATCCCCAGCGCGTTGACATCCACCAGACGCCTGCCCACCTCGAAGGTGAGCCAGGCGGTTTTGTAGATGAGTATGTAGGGCAAACCAAAAAATGCCGCTTCGAGTGTGGCCGTGCCGGAACACACGATTCCCGCCGTAGCACGTTGCATGAGTTCGTGGGCATTGCCTTCCCGGACTTCGACAGGAAATCCCTCGGCCATCCGCCGCATCACCCGAGCCCGCGATTCCGAGGCTGCCGAGGCCTCGAAGCGTATGCCCGGTATTTTTTCAGCCACCAGGCGCGCGGCTTCGAGCATCACCGGAAAATTCCGATTCACCTCGCGTTCGCGACTTCCCGGAAAAAGGCCAAGGAGATTGTTCTCACGCTCGAAGCCTCCCCGCTTGGCCGCAAGGGCCTCCAGAAGCGGATGACCCACAAAGACGGTGTGCAGGCCGCTGGCCTCATACAGAGGAGCCTCAAAGGGAAACACGCAAATCATCAGGTCCAAAAAACGTGCCATCTTGGGGATTCTCCCCCTGTTCCAGGCCCAGACCTGAGGGCTGATGTAGTAGAGGATTTTTCCTGAATAGCCGCTTCCCCGAAGAGCACGGGCCAAACGCAGATTGAAGCCCGGATAATCCACCAGCACAACGGCATCGGGCTTTTTTTCACGGATGGCGGCAAGCATCGCGCGGAACTTCGAGTGGAAGTAGCCGTAGTTTTTCAGGACATCCCACAAGCCGGTCACGGCAGCCTGCTGCACCCAGTTGTCAAATTGGCGCTCACAAAGCGCTGCCATGCCGCTCCCGCCGGCACCACCGAAGACCACTGACGGATGCTGATCCTGAATGGCACGCATGACCTCCACGGCACGGGAATCCCCGCTTTCCTCACCCGCCACGAACCACAGAAAAAGATCGTGCATGCGATGGCAAAATCAGCCGCCGAACCGCTTGCGAAGCCATCCGAGCGGGAAGCGGTCACCGGGGCAGTCGGTCGGCTTGGGGTTGATTTCCTTGTGCCCTTTCACGATGGCGGACCGGCCTTTGATTTTTCCGACGCGGTCGCGCAGGTAGGTGCAGAGTTCGTCCAAGGCTCCGAGTTGATCCCTGGTGGGCAGGTCGCGGTTGAGGTCGCCGACTAGACAGATGCCGAGCGAGATGTCATTCAGATAATCGCTGGCCACGTGTCCCCCATTGATTTGACGGGTCCAGCGGTTGCCGATTTCGATTTGACCATCACCCGAGGAATTTCCGTTTCCGATGACAAAGTGGTAGGCCAGCCCGTTTGGCATTTTGCGGACGTTGCGATGGTAGAGGTCGAAGATGCGCGCGTTGCCTTGGCGGGTCCCGCTGTTGTGGACAACAATGTATTTCCAGCGTCCGCGTTGCACCTTGGCACCATCGATCGCCTTGCGGACGGCGGGAGTCAGGTATCGGTAGCGCTTCATGAAGCCGCCGAATGGCAACTTCGGCGGAGGTTCCAATCCGGCATCCTCCTGAAGGCCGGATTTCTCGATTTGAATGGGCGCATCCAAAGGACGTCCTGAAGGTGTCTTGCCTTTGGGAATCTGAGGCTGAATAGGAGCGACGGCTTCAGTTTTTGTCTCTTTCACCACAGGCGTCGCCGTGGGCGATGGATGCGAACCATCCGGCTTCTCGCCCGGGATCAAGATGTAGTCGTCGGACTCAGGTTTGTGGGATTCCTCCCGGGGAGCTGGCTTTTTTTTCGACGGCTCCTCGTCCACTGCGCTTTCCTCGTCATCGGAGGATTTCTTGGCAGTCGAAGTTTCGGACTTTGGGGGTGACTTGCGTGGCGTCTCAGGGGTTTTTGATTTCGATTTGGCTGAGGATTTGGGCGAAGCGGCTGGCTTCGGCTTCGGGCGGGGAGTGGGAGACGGCGTGGGCTTGCTGACTGGCTCGATCTGCTCGCGTGCCTGGAGGAAGAGGCGTTTTTTTTCCTCATCGCTCGTCTGCCCGCGCATTGCGGGGGGTATCAACAGGAAACACCCCACGCAGAAGATAATGGCTCTCAGGTTCCAATTCCGCACGCCGCACGCTATCAACCGCCGGAGGATTTTCAAGCCGCTCAATAAGCGACCCGCACAAGGCAAAGTCCGTTTGCGGGTGCGGTGTGGTTGAAGACGGGTGAGGCCAGTCGCAGTTGCCCGGCGAGTTCATCGAGCTCAACCCTCCCGCTGGCATGACGAATGATCGCCGCCGTGAGGATTCTCACCATTTTGTAAAGGAAGCCCTCACCTTTAAAAACCAAGTCGATCCTGCCATCAGCGGACTCGGGTTTGATGGAGTGGAGGGTCCGAACCGTGTGTTCTGGTGCGTTGGTCCTTCTGAGTGAAAAGGCGGCGAAGTCGTGTGTTCCCTGAAAAAGAGAACATGCAGCCTGCAATCGATCCCATTTCAATTCTCCCGGCACATGCCAAGCGCGGTCGCACAGCATGGGGTGCATGGCTGAGGTGTTCCAAATCGTGTAGCGGTATGTTTTTCCCCTTGCTGAAAAACGCGCGTGGAAATCATCAGAGACCTCCTCGATCTTCATAATCCGAATCGCTTCGGGCAGGTGCGCGTTCAGCGCAAGCGGCCATTCCCTGAGACTGAGTCGTCCCTCGGCAACATCCACGTGGGCACACTGGCCCTCGGCGTGAACGCCGGCATCGGTCCGCCCCGCGCCATGCACGGTCAGTCGGTCTTGGCACAGGGCAAAAAATGCTTTCTCCAAGCGATCCTGAATCGTGTTCCCGCAAGCCTGGCTTTGCCATCCATTGAAGCCTGCTCCGTGGTAGGCCACTTCAAGCCTTAGTCTCATGTCTGGGAGTCGAGCCAGCTTTGCAGAATGATCTGGGCGGCGACCTGATCAATCACCGCTCTCTGCTGCTTGGCATTGCGACCGGCCTCTTGAAGCGCCCGTTGAGCGGAAACCGTGCTGAGCCGCTCGTCCCACGAGACCACTGAGATCGTGGTCTCCCGGCGGAGTGCCTCGATAAAGGCCTTTGCCTTGTCGGCAGCTGGACCCAGCGTTCCGTTCATATTTCTTGGCATGCCAACCACGATTATCGCCACCGAACGTTCGGCAGCGAGCGCGAGGATTCGTTTCACGACATCGGTGGATTGCGCCGGTATGGTTTCGAGTGGATGTGCAAGCATACCGAGATCGTCGCTTATCGAGACACCCACCCGTGCGTCCCCAAGATCAATGCCAAGGGCCTTTTTCATTTGAGATTGAAAGTCCCACAACCCCCGAATAGCTTCAATCATCATGTCACCACTTTCCTTGGACAAATTTGGCGAAAACCTCCCCGTGTCGGGAATCGTGGGTTTTTCACAAGTCGCGATCGGTCTTGGCGCCGGGTTTCTCGTCGCCGACAACATCGGGCACAACGCACGCCGCAATGCCGGAGTGGCCCTGATCACGCTCGGTGCGGCCGCTCTCGTGCCCATCGTCTGGGGCATCGCTTCCAAAATCAGCACGCGTCCCGAGTCTTCGCGTGCGATGCGGAAAAAGCTCGAAGGCATCCGTGGTGCCTACGACACGGATATCGAGCCGTAAATTTTTCTGCTTCGACATGAAGCGGATCGTGCTCGCATCAGCCTCTCCTCGCAGGCTTCAACTCGTGGCGGAGGCGGGATGGAGCGTGGAGGTCGAAGTCTCGGCTGCCGAAGAGATCGAAGACCATTCGCTCCCGCCTGAGGTTCTGGCACTCGAGAATGCCAAACGGAAGTGGCGTGTTATTGCAGAGCGCAGGCCTGAGGACTTGATCGTGGCAGCGGACACTGTGGTGTGGTTTGGAGGGCGTTTTTTTGGCAAGCCCGCGAACATTGATGAGGCGCGAGTCATGCTGGGCTCACTCGTGGGCCGGACCCATGAAGTTGTGACTGGTGTGGTGGTCGGGAATCACTCGAATTGCCGCGAATTCGCCGAGCATTCCTTGGTGACCTTCCACGACCTGAATCGCCAAGGTGTTGAAGATTATATTTCATCCATCAACCCCCTCGACAAGGCTGGAGGCTACGCGGCGCAGGATGATGGCGGACGCCTCATCGCAAACATCGAAGGCTCGCTGAGCAATGTGATCGGTCTGCCCATGGAGCGGCTATCCGAAGTGCTCCGGGAATTTCAGCGCTTGCAGGAATAAACGAACGCCGGGGGAAAATTCTTGATGACAACGCCGCTTCGCTGGACGTGGCTGAAAGTGCGCTCGAGGGTTCTACGAAATCTCTGCCCCGATGCGAGGCGGTGTGGACCATAGTAGGCGAAGGTCGAAAACACTCCGCCTTCCGCCAAGGTCCCGTGAACCTCACTGAGGATTGAGTTTTGAAGGTTCGCGTCGAAAATCGCCCAGGGAAGACCGGAGAGAATGGCGTTCGGGCGTGGAATATTTTCGTTGCTCAAGTGGTCGCTCAAGCGGGTTGCGCAACCTTGGATAATACGGGCTTCGGGAAATTTGCCCGATACTTCATTGGCCAGAATCGGGCACTTTTCGATTGCGGCGAAATGGGCGCCATCCGGCAGGTTGGCGAGAATGTGACCGGTGAATGCTCCGCTGCCGGGTCCGAGTTCCACGACGCTGGAGGCTGTGTGCAATTCCGATGCCCGGACCATTTCCTCGGCAAGAAACGGCGAGGACGGCCAGATCGCGCCCAAAGTCGAGGGATTGCGCAGAAAAGATTTCAGAAAACCCAGTGACATGTTGGGCGGAGATTCGTTTGCCTTGCGATGGGGTGCAACTCCAAAAGAGAAAAGAAATCCGTGCTTTTACGGGATGTTCTCAACCCGGGTTTTTCGCTCAAACACAGCCGCCAACTCAATCTCGGCGGTTTGCGGAAACATATCCACCGGTTGCACGCTTCCGATGTTGTAGTGGTCGGAAAATCTCTTCGCATCGCGTGCGAATGTGGCTGGATCGCAGGAGACATAAACAATCCTCGCGGGAGGATTTTCTAAAATCGCCCGCATGGCATCGGGGGAAAGCCCCTCGGATGGAGGGTCGAGCAGCAGCGTGGTTTGTAGCGAATCGCAGGCCGCGAGCGCTTCGGAGAGGTGCGCCTCCACGGAGCCTGCGACATAGGTTTCATTTTGCGTGGCTGTTTCCCTGGCGCTTCGAACCGCTGCTTCGCTCCACTCGATGCCATGGATGCGATGGAAATGCGGGAGGAGTTTTTTGGCGAAAAATCCCGAGCCACAATAGGCGTCGATGAGGTATTCCCCCTCGCCGGCCATCTTGCAGACGGTATCCGCAAGCAATGCCGCCGCGCCGCTGTTCACCTGCGTGAAACCTCGCGGAGACCGCTCCTCGCGGAGAGTGATGCGGCCTGACTGGTGTGATGGATTTTTGCGAAGCTCAGCCAGTTGCCGATTCACCTCCGCGCTGGCGATCGGGCAGGTGGCGACATCCACGAGATGATGCGATTTGCGGTGGTAAAAACCAACATCGCCGCGATCGGTATGCACCGAGAGGCGGTTGCGATAGCCCAATTGTTCGGGGGAGGGAAGCATCGGGTTGACCGTGGCATTTTGCAGTCCTCCCACGCGGCGAAGCAGGTCGGCGACTTGCGAGGTTTTGATTTCAAGCTGCAGTTCGTAATCCGCGTGCTGGTAGGCGCAGCCACCGCATTCCCCGAAGACCGGGCATGCCGGTGCCACACGGCGGGGTGAGATTTCCAAAAGCCTCACCAGATCGGCTTCGGCGAGGTTTTTCTTGGATTTCACCACACGCACCAGCGCACGCTCGCCCGGCAGCGTTCCATGCACAAAGCAAACCCTGCCGTCCGGCAGGCGTCCAATGCCAGCTCCGCCGTAGGCGATCCGTTCGATCGTGATCGTAATTTCTTGCTGCATCATGCCAGCTTGCGCATGAGCCAGTAAATTTCGCCCGGCCAGCCGGGAAACAAGCGGCCCCAAAGAATATTGAAACGCATCCAGGCTGCGGAATTTTCCAAGGCGCTGCCCTTGCTCCTCATGAGAAATGCCCCGCTCAGGAATTCCACTTTCAGCCCCGCCTGCTCGGCCATGCGACGGACCCGCGCCGGGGAAAACACGCTCACATGGCCCATCGGCTTCGCGGTGCGGCGGACTTGGCTCTGGCGGATCGCCTGAAGTGGACCCGGCACCACCGGGAAACCCCCGATCAACGAACCTCCCGGCCGAATGGCGGCGGCAATCTTTTTGAGAACATCCTCGGGCTCGAAGAGGTGCTCCAAGACATGCAGCAGGATCGCCGTGTCGTATTGATGGGGGAGAGCAAACTTCGCGTCCTCGAGGTTGGCTTCAAAAAAATCCGTGTAGCCGGCCTTCAAGAGCCGCTCGCGCAGCATGACGGCATCGACTGCCGTCCAGCGTTCATATTTGACCCCGTCGGGAGCGGAATTCACAAATTCCAGCATTTGGCCAACATGGACGCCGATCTCCGCGACATCCAACGGGCGTCCGGCCCGGAGGCATTCTTCGCGGAGGAGTTGGTATCCGAACCAGTAACGAAGAAGGCGGATCGGATACTTCACTCTCTTGGCCTCTCGGGTCATGCCGAAATCTTTAGAGCGAACGACCTGATTTTCAGAGAGGAAATGGATGTCCCATTGGGACGAAGAGAACTTATTCAAGACGGCGGATGATGGGTTGCCTTTGCAGGAGGGTCAAGCGGAGCGTTTGCGCGTTCTTGATCACGCGTCGCCTCGCAGCTAGTTTCAAACCCTTCATGAAACCAGTCACTATCTACGACACCACGCTGCGCGACGGCACCCAGGGCACGGGGATTTCTTTTTCCATCCTCGATAAAATTCGCGTCGCCCAAAAGCTGGATTCGTTCGGTGTGGATTTCATTGAAGGCGGCTGGCCGGGCTCCAATCCCCGGGATGCCGCGTTTTTCGCCGAAGCGGCGAAGCTGACTTGGAAAAACGCCCGCATCGCGGCATTCGGCAGCACGCGGCGTGGTAGCATCGCGGTCGAGGCCGATGCCCAAGTGCGCGTTTTACTCGAGGCCCAAACGCCAGTCGTCACGATTGTCGGAAAGACCTGGCTGCTTCATGTCACCGAGGTTCTCAATGTCACGGCCGAGGAAAATCTCGCCATGATCGCCGACACGGTGGCCCATTTGAAGAAACACGGCCGCGAGGTCTTCTATGACGCCGAACATTTCTTCGACAGCTACAAGGACAATCCCGAGTATTCCCTGAAAACCCTCCGCGCCGCGCGTGATGCCGGTGCCAATCTTTTGGTCCTTTGCGACACGAATGGAGGAACCCTGCCGGGTGAAATCCATCGCATCACAGCAGCCGTAATCGCCGATCTCAAATGCCCCGTCGGAATCCACACCCACAACGACTGCGGACTCGGCGTTGCAAACGCCCTCGCCGCCGTCGAAGCGGGAGCCTGCCAAGTCCAAGGCACCATCAACGGCTACGGCGAACGCGTGGGAAATTGCAACCTGACCACGATGGTTCCCACGCTTCAGGTCAAGATGGGCATCCCCTGCGTGCCCGATCTCACGGGCCTGCGCGAGGTTTCCCGTTTTGTGGATGAGTTGGCGAATGTGCCCCAGGACATCCGCGCTCCCTATGTGGGCACGGCGGCGTTCACCCACAAGGGCGGCCTCCATGTTCATGCCGTTCAAAAAATTTCCCGCACCTACGAGCACATGGATCCGACTTTGGTTGGCAATTCACAGACGATTCTTGTCTCCGACATGTCCGGCCAGAGCAACATTCTCGCCAAGGCTGCGGAACTCGGATTCGAATTCCAGAAAGGCGCGCCCGAAGTCTCCGTCATTCTGAAAAAAGTGAAGGAGATCGAGGCCCAGGGCTACGAGTTCGAGGCGGCTGACGCCTCGTTTGCCCTTCTGATTCGCCGGACTCTGGGACGCCACACGCCACTTTTTGATTTGAAGGAATACCATTGCTCGTTCCGTCAATCGAACCAGCACGAGTTCACGACCTGCGAGGCCACGGTCAAACTTCTCGCCTCCGGTCGCCCGGAATACACGGTGGAGGAGGGGGACGGTCCCGTGAATGCCCTCGACGCCGCCTTGCGAAAGGCGCTCCGGCCCTTCTACTCCTGGATCGATCAAGTCCGCCTCACCGACTACAAGGTTCGCATCATCGACGGCACGCGCGGCACAGCCGCGAAAACCCGCGTGCTCATTGTCTCAACCGATGGCCATTCCACCTGGGGCACCGTGGGCGTTTCGGACAATATCATCGAAGCCAGTTGGCTTGCTCTCGTTGACAGCTACGAGTTCTACGGCCTCCGCGCCAACGCCTGAGCGCGTCAGGCTTCCGGTTGACCGTAAAATTTCACGCCCAGCTCGACTTTCCCGCGTCCATTGGCGAGACGCCACTTGTTCGTGTCGCGGAGAGAGTAGATGCAGCCGCAGTATTCCTGCTGATAGAAATTCTCGCGCTTTGAGATTTCGAGCATGCGCTGCGCCCCGCCCCCCTTGCGCCAGTTGAATGTCCAATAGATGATGCCGGGATACTTCGCGGCGGCCCGCTCGCCACATCCATTGATCTGGTCCATGTCCTTCCAGCGGGAAATGCCCAGGCAGCTGGTGATCACGGGAAATCCGTTCTCATGTGCATACAGAGCCGTTCTTTCGAAACGCATGTCGAAGCACATCGTGCATCGCGCGCCCTTTTCAGGCTCCCACTCCAGACCCTTCGCGCGGGCAAACCAGTTGTCCGTGTCGTAATCGGCATCGATGAAGGGAATGCCCTCCTTCTCCGCGAAGCGGATGTTCTCCGACTTCCGCAATTCGTATTCCTCCCGGGGGTGGATGTTCGGGTTGTAGAAATAAATGGTGTAATCAATCCCCGAGGCGGCCATGGCCTCCATCACCTCGCCGGAACACGGCGCGCAGCACGAGTGCAGCAGGACTTTCTTCTGTCCGTCCGGCGGTTCGAGGATGGGTCGTTGATTCATCGGGTCACTACTCCGAAATTTCAGGCGCTTTGACAAGCCGTCAACCGCCTCGCCCCGCAAAGTCAAATTCAAATCCCGGTCTGACATCGGGAGGCTGGATTTTCCGTCCAGAGGCGGTAAGCTGACCGCCCATGAAGTATATTTTCGTGACCGGCGGTGTTGTGAGTTCTCTGGGAAAAGGCTTGGCTGCGGCATCACTCGGCACGCTTCTCGAGTTGCGCGGACTCAAAGTCGTCCTTCAAAAACTCGATCCGTATCTCAATGTCGATCCCGGCACGATGAATCCCTTCCAGCACGGCGAGGTCTATGTTTTGGCCGACGGGGCCGAGACCGATTTGGACTTGGGACACTACGAGCGCTTCACCAATTGCGTGCTGACGCGCGCGAACAACCTCACCAGCGGCCAGGTTTACGAAACCGTCCTCGCCAAGGAACGCCGTGGCGACTACCTCGGCAAGACCGTCCAGGTCATTCCCCACATCACGGATGAAATCAAAGCCCGCATCCGCGAGGTCGGCGTGAATTCGGGAGCGGATGTCGTCATCACCGAAATCGGCGGCACGACCGGCGACATCGAGGGGTTGCCATTCCTCGAAGCCATTCGCCAGTTCATTCTCGAGGCCGGAACAGGCAATGCCATCATCATGCATGTGACGCTCGTGCCGTTCATCAAGGCGGCGGGAGAACTCAAAACCAAACCCACCCAGCAAAGCATTGCCAAGCTCCGCGAGATCGGCATCCAGCCACAGGTCTTGATTTGCCGCACCGAGATGCCTTTGGACGAGGAGGTGCGTCAAAAGCTTTCGCTCTTTTGCAATGTCCCGCTCGATGCGGTCGTCGAAGCGGGCGATGTCGAGCACACCATTTACGAGGCCCCCTTGAATCTTCGCGACGAGGGACTCGATTCCACAGTCTGCCGGCTCCTCAATCTCGAAACCAAAGAACCCAACCTCACGGATTGGAAACGATTTGTTCAGCGAGTCATCTCACCGAAGAAGCGCGTTCGCATCGCGATCGTCGGAAAATACATCGAGCTTCAGGACGCCTATAAGAGCATCTACGAATCCCTCACCCACGCGGGAGCCGCCAACGACTGCGGTATCGATATGGTCCTCGTCGATGCCGAGGACATCGAGGCCGAGGGAGCGGAAAAGTATCTTCAAGGTGTCGCCGGCGTCCTTGTTCCGGGCGGCTTCGGCGACCGCGGTGTGGAGGGCAAAATCAAAGCCGCCCGCTACGCCCGCGAATCGCGCACGCCATTTCTTGGCCTCTGCCTCGGAATGCAAGTGGCCACGATCGAATTTGCCCGGAATGTTTGCGGTCTCGAAGGTGCCAACAGCACGGAATTCGACCCCGATACCAGGCACCCCGTCATCGCGATTCTCGAGGAGCAAAAAGATGTGACCGACAAGGGAGGCTCCATGCGTCTCGGAACGTGGCAAACCAAATTTCTCGAAGGTTCCCACGCCTACCAAGTTTACGGAAAAAACGAGGCCTCCGAGCGCCACCGCCACCGCTACGAGTTCAATATGAAGTATCGTCAGATTCTCGAGGAAAAAGGACTGGTGATCTCTGGAACCTCGCCGGATGGCAACCTCGTGGAGTTGGTCGAACTCAAGAACCACCCGTGGTATCTGGCCTGCCAATACCACCCCGAGTTCCAGTCCAAGCCCAACGCGCCGCATCCGCTCTTCAAGGCGTTCATCACGGCTTCACTCGCCAACGAGGACTAAGAACAGACACGCCCCGCACAGGGCCGTTGGACCGGACATCACCCCTTATGGAGTCTCTGAAAATCGGCATCCTTCTTCTTCTCGGGCTCCTCTACATCAAGCTGGCAGCAGGAGTGGCAAAGGTTGCATTCGCGCAGGGCCGTTCTTTTCCCGCGCAAGTTTGGAAATTACCCGAATCCTTGATGACGGGAGGAGTGGTGCTCTTTTTCATGCTGATGGCTATTCCCGCCTTCACCGGACCCCCCGGCCGAATCGACCTCAAGGCGATCGAATCCGCGCTCGGACTTTACGGCTCGATCATTCTTCTGGTCGTGGGATTTCTCGTTTTTCGAAATGTGAATCCCATCGAGGCATTCGGGCTTCGCTGGACTTCCTGGCGTGAGGGACTTTTGTCCGTGCTCGCTGCTCTGGTTCTCCTCCTCCCGCCAATCTACGCAGCCCAGTGGCTCGGGTATTTTTTGAGCGGCCCCGAAACAGACCCCCAGCCGATTGTCTCCTTCCTTATCGAACATCAGAACCTGCGCGATCGCCTCTTCGTCGTGTTGATCGCCCTTGTGGCGGCGCCGCTCACGGAGGAACTCATCTTTCGCGGTTGTCTTTACGGTATGCTCCGACAAGTGGGCGGCAGGATTGTTGCGACGGCCGTCAGCGCCTTGCTCTTCGCCCTGATTCACGGCCACATTCCGTCTTTGGCCGGATTGGTGATCTTGGCGGTCGGACTCGCCCTTTTGTATGAGAAGACAGGTTCCCTCTGGGCTCCGATACTTCTTCACGCCTCCTTCAACGGACTTAGCATCTACGGCACTTTGCAATGGCCGGACCTCATGAAATGAAACTCTGCGCCGAGGACAAACTCCTCCACGAACTCCTGCGCCTTGTTCCCACCCCCGGTAGCCAGCCCTTCGGTCCGGGTGATGACTGTGCCGCCATCAAATGCGGAAAACCCGGCACGCTCCTCCTGCTCAAGACGGATTGCATCGCCGAGGATGTCCATTTTTTACGCTCTCACGACCCTGCAAAAGTCGGCTGGAAGGCCCTCTGCCGCCCACTCAGCGATATCGCGGCCATGGGCGGCACGCCAGCCGAGGCCCTCATCACCTTCTTTTCCCCGCCGGACCTGGATTCCGCCTACTGGAAAAAATTCTACCGGGGCCTGGGCCGAGCAGCCCGCCGCTTTGGCGTCACGATCGTGGGCGGCGAAATGTCTCGTCAAAAATCCGGCATCGCCGTCTCGGTCATGCTTACCGGACACTTTAATGCGAAGCATCTGCTCACCCGTTCAGGGGGCAAGCCCGGCGACCTTCTCTTCGTCACTGGCCGTCTTGGCGGCTCAATTGCCGGTCACCATTTGAATTTCACCCCCCGGCTCGAGGAGGGGCGCTGGCTTGCAAAAAATATTCACCCTTCCGCCATGATGGATATCAGTGACGGACTCGGCACCGACCTGCCCCGCCTCGCCCGAGCCAGCGGATGCGGCTTCGAAGTCGACTTTTCAAGTATTCCATGTCGCAAGGGAGTCGATATCCACGCCGCCCTGTCCGACGGCGAGGACTACGAACTCCTCCTCGCCGTTCCCCCCGCGAAAGCCACCCGCCTCCAAAAAAACTGGCCCTCCGCCTTCCCGAAAACCCTCCTCACTCAAATAGGCGTCCTCACCAAGCCCCAACCCGCCCCAAAAAATTGGCCCGGTGGATGGGATCATTTTGAGCACGTTTAACCGCAAACATTACTTAAATTTGCATTATTATCTTGTCCTACAGACGAGTTTTTGACATTTAGAATCATAAAGTTCATACCATAATTAGATACACATATGCTTGAAAAATCTGTTATACCTTACATAGCCATTTTAGTCCTACTTACGAGTTGTGTCACAGATGTTGCCAGTCGGTATTATGCTGATCAGAAATACGCCCCAAACCCCGTTGAAAAAGTCGAGATTTTACACGGTAGACCTTCGAAACCGTTTGATGTGATCGCGGATTTTCAGTCTCGCGGTGAAAGTTTTGAATCGATGAGAAAGCGTGCTGCAGAAATCGGAGGCGACGCAATTATTATCACGAAGTTAGGCGGATATGCCAGCCTATCGACTGAATGGGCTGGGGATGACCCTTTCTCTAACTACTACTCTCGTTTAGTCGGAACAGTAATAAAATATAAATAAGCCATAAATACAATGAAAAAAATAAATCATATAATATTAGCATCTGCTCTTGTTGCACTTGTTGGTTGCGCTGCACGGGTTGATCTTACCAAAACAGGCGCGGGATATTTTGATCCAGTCCCTGCTTCACAAGTTGATATTCTGAAAACGAAACCGGATAAATCTTATGTGGAGCTTGCGACAATTGATGTATCAGGATTTAAGCCAAGGGATTCTGCAAAAATGCACAATGCTATACGCTCAAAAGCTGGTCCGATAGGAGCTTCAGCTGTAATAATCACCGATGAAAGCGTAGTAAACGAACCTTATGTCGGAATTGTAAAATATGTTTCTGGCGTAGCAATTCGTTACAAATAGCCATTTGTCTTGGCGAACAGGTTTTTCATGTCGTCGAAAAGCGGTTGGAAGACCACCTTCAAGAATAGCATAAATCAGCTCCAGTTTTAGTGCTTTGCGCCCTCCAAGGTGCCTTTCCCATGCCGTGCAACCCCCGATAAAAATTGAGTAACGAGAGGTATGTGGGAGTAGCAATTTGTTTTCTGGTGGCGTGAATCGCTCTTGCCACTCTAAATCTTGCTCTGCCGGACAATTGAATTGTCCCTCGCGCCTTCAATTCTTGTCGCATTTCATCGATCAAGATCGGTTGGTATTTGTGGATTCGGGATTTTTGAAACCGACATGCGCACGCGGGAGACTGTAAAGGCGTGAATCTTGGTGAATTTATTTTCCATGGTATAGAAGTCTGTGGAAAAACTCAAAATCATAAGCTGAATCGCTTTGTGGTTGAGATTTGGTCTGAGATTTGAGAGCTTGTAAGCGTTTATTGCCCTCGGCGATCTGTTGTTTCGTCATTTCCTTTGAGAGCGTTGAGAGAGCTTTTTGTGCATCCTTATTCTTTGATAACGCAAGGCTGTAGTAAGCATACGCCTCCACATCGTCTTTATCCACGCCTTTTCCCTCTTGATAGCAGCGTCCACTGAAATACTGGCTGTCTGGCATTCCGCTGATTGCGGCCTTTCCATACCACTTCGCCGCTTCGGCCTCATTTTGTTTCACGCCCCAGCCTTTGGCGTAATGAAAGGCCAAAAAGAACATTCCATCCGGCAAGCCATTTTCAGCTGTTTTTTTGAACCATTTAACTCCCTCCTCAGCATTTTTTTCAACACCCAAGCCATCGACATAGCATAATCCCAAGTTTCTTTGCGCGGGAGGGTAGCCTTGTTTTGCTGACTTGAGAAACCACTGGGCGGCATCGACATCATTCTTTTGAATGCCAAGGCCATTGTGGAGGCAGATTCCCAACCAATACTGTGCGGGAGGTATGCCCTTTTCTGCGCTCATGCGAAACCATTTCGCTGCCTCAGCGTAGTTTTTTTTCATTGCCCAGCCATTGTAGTAGGCTTTGCCCATCATAAATTCCGAAAAGGGATGTCCTTTTTCAGCGGATGTTTGAAAAATACGGACTGCTTGTTCTGTATCAAACTTTCCGTCTTCGCTGCTTAGGTGCTGCATAAACAAAGCAAAACCCGCATCCTCGCCGCCCTGATCTGCGAGCTTTTTATACTCATCGATAGGGGGCGAGTCTTTGGCGAACGCCCATAGGGAAAGGCAGGATAGGGACAGAATGATTATTTTTTTCATGTGCATAGAACCTGTGTATGACATTTGCCAAAGTTCTGCCAGTTTTTTAAGAATCACAATTTCCCAAGATTTTTTGTCGTACGGACCGTTTTCAAAGTCTCAAAGCAAGCTGGCCTGGCGAAGTTTTCATCATTCGACTTGCGGAAAAAGCATCTCGCATTCCCGAACCGTATAAGGTCTGAAAGCCATAACTGGCCTATGGCGTCGTGTTGCGCTCGTTTTGTCGGCTTCTAAAATCTCAATGTATTACAGAAAATCAGAAATCCATTTTGTGAAACAAGAAAAAGCCCGCAGAGCCTGTGTCCATGGGCGTCTGCGGGATTTAAGAAGTGGAGCCGACGACGGGACTCGAACCTGTGACCTATCGATTACGAATCGATTGCACTACCACTGTGCTACATCGGCGGTGTGGATGAGAATCTGTCACAGAGCGTTTGCGCTGCCAATGCGATTTTTGGTTATTGGGCGAGTTTGCCTTTGCGATGGTCGAGGAGGATTCAAAAGGAAATATGGAGAAATTTTTCTCCACCTCATCTCGAACCCATGGGCTGGCGATGAGCTTCCAGCCTTGCATGGCGGCTAATACCAAAGTCAGCTTGCTCTTAGACTTTAAAAAGAGTTTGAACGGAAAATTTTTTCGGGGAGCGCGCTCGCTCTCCCTGGGGCCATGCGCCCAATGCTTGGAGCCATCAGAATGAGAGTCCAAAACCTATCGTAAGCGTTGCGCCGAGCACCACCTGCCGTAGGTAGTGAAGGTGTCGTAGTC
>JBAWVX010000035.1:0-30775 GCA_037147075.1 bacterium | reverse complement strand
ATGGCTCCAAGTATTGGGCGCATGGCCCCGGAGAGCGAGAGCGCTCCCCGAAAAAATTTTCCGTTCAAACTTTTTTTAAAGTCTAAGAGCAAGCTGACTTTGGTATCAGATGCCACGTTGCGGATATTGATACAACTCCCCACTTGGTCGGATCACATGTTGATTTAGTAAGTTTCGAGGGCCAAACCAGGCACTCGCTCGAATTCCATTTTGTTCTTGGAAACCAACGGAACAGACCTTTGCAAAGCACAAGCCGCTATCCAAAGATCATGCGGTCCAATCAGTTCGTTGCGCTTTTTCAACGCCGCATAAAGCGAGGCGTAAATTTCCAGCGTCTCATCGACCGGCCATATAGTAGGAAAACGCTGCAAGAAATCTTTGATCGACTCTCGATCATGCCCGGCGACTTCAGCACCGCGCAAAAATTCCGCCTTCACCACCCAAGAAATTCCCAAAACCAAATCCCCATTCGCGTTGAGCCAAGTTGCAGCGGCACTTCTCTCACCCTGCCGCCACCGAGAAATCAAAAAATTGGCATCCAGCAATCGGTCAACTCGCATGTTTCTCCCCAGTCACCGGGACCGACCAAGTATCGGACACATTTTCCCAAGAGTTAGCCCAGCCCATGACCTCCTCGATCCGCTTCGCTTCCTCCTCCGTAAGAGGTTTTAAACATTGGAACGCTTTTTCCATATCAGCCGCAGTTCCCCTCTTGGGTATCACTTCAAGAACCACCTTGGAAAAAGAATCACACTCCGGACTCTTCCAAGATTTCAGCCTCTCGTAAGCCTCATCGGTCAAACTAATCGTTTTCATGTAGTCATGCTACACAGCAACACAGCGAGTGTCAACTCTGATTTTCTTGCAATTTCCGCCCGTGGGTAAAAGCTCTCCATACCGCCGCAATCCGATTTTTGAAAGCAGCCACCCGAAGCGGCTCTCCGCAACATTTCGCTGGTGTCCGCGCCTCCACTCGAGTTCCTGCTCCGTAGCAAATTGGGCATCCAGCACACAAAAGCAATCCGCTGCATATTGCTGTAACGGGTAACGGGCCAAGGAGCACTTAGGCTGCAACTAAATCGACTTTAGCAGCAAGCCCAAGCGAGCGCAAAATTTCTTGAAAATCCTCCCAACTCAAACCAAAAAGCCGCACATCGGAAAGCCCAAGCTTAGCCACAATTTCTACCAAATCTCTATCCTCGAACTCTTCCTCGGCAATCGAGTTTTCACACCAATCAACCAACTCATTCAAAGCGAGATCGCCATGAAGGTAATCACCCAGTTTTTTTGTCAATATTTTACGAGTAATCATAATTAGACCTTAAATTTTGCGGTGACCAAGGTCAATTGGAAATTTCTCATGGATTTCCCGCAAGACATTTTTTTTATCGTAGATTTCTTGCCAAAAACGAATAGTTGTTTCATAGGAATAAACTTCTTTTAGGTAAACTGCCGTCCACCCAAACCTGCCTGCAATTTTTAAACGATAGACCCTGCCTCCGGAAATGCTTGCATCCCAAGAACTAAATTTCGCCTCGTTTTGCTTTTGACTACTCAAATTGTTTATCTCCCTGATCAGGGCTTCAATTCACACATCAATGGGTAATACTTACGCTTCGGACCCGGGCACAGTTCTCTGACCAGCGTCGTTTTTCCAACTTGTCTGGCCCCAGCCACAATCACCACAGGAAAAACCGAAAGAGCACGAGTCAACAAAGGCACGATGCATCTTGAATGATTTTTATTCACAGCGTGAATAGATTTACTACACTTGCGCCAGAGTCAATAGAAAAAATCGTAATTCAAGCGAGTAAAATTCTACTCTGTGGCGAAATGGGCATCCAGCACGAAACAATCTAACCAATACCGCTCATGTGCCGCCGCCGCGTTGCCCTCGGAAAACCAAGAAGCATCCAACTTCAGCACCGTATTCCACCTGTGCGCCAGTGACAAACCAGCCGCATATTGGAACATCTGGTTACCGAGACCACAAAATAATCTTGAAACAATCATTTTTTAAACGCGAATCACGCGATATACAGGAAAAAAGCTTAAAGGAACCTCCCCCAGCCGCATGGCATGGATTTTTTCCCATCGCTCGCGATATACACGAAAAAGACTCAAACTAAATGGCTCCAAGGTATGGCATAGATTTCCCCTCCGAGCGATCTTGGGTTCGGTTCCACCATAAAGAACGACACAGCGTAAAAATCGCCTCTCGACCCAACAACGGCTCCATCCACATTGAATGGTTTCTATTCACAGCATGAATAGATTTGCTGAGATTGCGCCAGAGTCAATACAAAAGATTGCAACTCAGTCGAGTCAAATTCTGCTCGGTGGCGAAATGGGCTCCAGCACACAAAAGCAATCCGCTGCATATTGCTGTAAAAGATGGCGAGTGGCTGGTTGCATTTTGAACAGCACAAAACATCCAGCTTCAGCACCGTATTCCGCCTATGCGCCAGCTCCAACCCAGCAGCATATTGGAACATCTGGTTCCCGAGTCCACAAAAAAAGACGAGAAATGATCAGAGAAGATCAAAATCCAAAAAGGTCTTTTGTCGATCGAAGCATTTTTTTTAATGGATTCCGTGTAAAATCTCTGCCTCTCGGATCAGAACAGTGTGCATTTTCATCAAATTGATACATATTTTTTGTGCTACCCCTGTATAAGCAAAGCCAGAGCCCAGTATTTCCGGTGTGATTGACGAGCAGGTGGCACTTGGAAAGCAACAAGGAAACAGCGAGAAATGTCTTTGAGAATTCGAGCTTAGACATACCCAGCTCAACTTCACTCAAAGAATGAACCGCTGAATTACCAGCGCTGACGGGCATTTCTTGAAATGAAAAACATCTCTCGCCGAATTCACTCAAAAATAAATCTCGGACTTGAAGTTGATCGGTTTGAATAAGAACGCGGTGGTCTGAGTATTTTGCGAGCAACTGACGCGTGAGTTTGATGTAATTGTGCACCGATGACAACTGGACCTCAGTATGTTTATCAGTTCCTCTGTAAACAACTGCAATCGTTTTATTAGAAACCAAATGATACTTTGATTCAAAAAGCTTTGATAGAATTTGAACTTCACTGGATGGAGTGAACCAGTGCTGAATAAATGGAGACAATTTTTCTAAGCCGCTCAATGCATACCTGCGATGAGGGTCCACACGAGTTAATAGTTCAAGGCTTAGCGGCCCAGAAAAGTGCGGCACCTCGAAAAGAATTGGGTAAAGGTCTAAATTCGGCTGTTTTAAACGGTCGCAGAAAAACTCCCACCCGCTGGTCATGTGAATGCTCCGAGGTGAAATGCCCTCGGAAGCAAGATCTGTGATCGCCCATAAAGCTGTGCAACAATTGGAAAAAAAACCGCAAGACCAGTTGGCATGCAATATTCCAGATTCGGAGTCATAAAAATTGTTCCATTTGAGATCTCTCATCTTAGGATTGTTTCTTACAGTAAGACTCGTCTGGTTGCCTCAAGGTATCCTCGCCCCCACTTCTGGCATGGTTCTAGGTGATTTCCCTCTGCCCACTCATTCCAAGCATTAATGAAAATAACTGGTTTTTCACCCTCTTTCGCAATCGCATTGTCCACGGTTAATTTAAGCCATCTCTCGTATTTATCAGGAGTGCTTCCATGCGTTATGAATGCGGCAGATCGGGCGGTGTTATCCCATGAGGGAGTGACACAAGGGAATCTCATGTATGATACAGCCTTTTTAGCCATGATTTTTTCAGCCATAGACCAGTAATCATACACCAACGGAATTTGATCAGGTCGTCGGGGAACAACAAAACCAAGCTCGGCTAAAGAGCGATGAATCCGGGGATGATTTGCAAGCAACTTCTCGAAAAATCCCTGTTCCGATGCTATTATCGGCTCTGGACGGGCATTCCAATCAGGTGCAAATTCGACTGCTGCATCCAATCCATACCGGTCCACAAGGCCTTCTTGTTCAGGTGCTCCCTCGACGTTGCAAATAAAAATCTCCCCCACACCTAAGCGACGGCATTCATTTCTCCACACCTCTACTGTTCGCGCGGGATTCGGCAGCTGCGAGAGACGATAAACCAGGAAAATCGGCTTGCCATAGATCTGAATATAGCGAGCATCCTTAAAAACTGATGAAAGCCAGCGAATGTGATTTAGGTCATCTTCTTCACAATAATTCTGAGCTAAGAGCACCTCATCCTCACAACCATCCCAGCGCCTAGTCCAGTTTTCATTGGCCCAGCAGAGGCAAAATGGAAAATCCGGCTTGCCTGTGGCTAGAATTTCATTTACTGGACGCTCCAGAAGCCTTCGACCATTGAACCAATAGTGGTAGTAGCAGAAGCCGTGAATGCCATATTGACGCGCCAGCTCGGCCTGTGCATCGCGCACTTCCGGCACGCGCAGGTCATAAAAACCCAAATCGGCAGGCAAATGGGGCTGGTAATGGCCTGGGAAAAGCGGCTTTGCCTTGGTGACATTAATCCACTCCGTAAATCCCTTGCCCCACCACTCGTCGTTCTCCGGAATGGGGTGGAACTGAGGCAGGTAAAAAGCTATTGTGCGGGCTTTCATTAAAGAATTTTGCAAAAAGGACTCATACTTTCACTAAAGTTAGTTGATGTTGGATAATTTCGTGTATTCTTGGGGCAATAACATTCACAGAATAAAGGGCCTTCACCTTCTCAGCTGCCGTAGCGCCCATTGAACTCGCCAACTCACTATTATCCCTAAGCTCCAGCAAACGCTTTGCCATCGCTGTCAAACCAAGGTATGGCACAATAAAGCCAGCGTCTTTTTCTACTAATTCAGGAATCCCTCCGGCATCAGCAAAACAAACTATCGGTTTTCTGTGCAATGCAGACTCCAAGCAAACCAGTGGAAAAGGATCCTCTCTGGAAAGCATAGCGA
Source organism: bacterium (assembly GCA_037147075.1). Classification (GTDB taxonomy): domain Bacteria; phylum Verrucomicrobiota; class Verrucomicrobiia; order Chthoniobacterales; family Terrimicrobiaceae; genus UBA967. Next base: position 25,868 of record JBAWVX010000035.1, on the reverse strand, counting down.
AGGCATCCGCGCAAGAAAAGTATAGATGAGGATTTGCAATTTCCCCCACCCATTTTACTCTTTCTGTTAGTCCCAACTTTGCGGCGTCATATCGAAACCAGTAGCGACTTTCTTCATTTCCCGGGTTTCCAACCCACATAAAGTAGAATGGCCTCCCCTCGCCTTCTAACTCAAAACAAGCCTTTGCTAAGGGAACAAGAAGGTCTTTTCCCTTTCGAAGTAATTCCGCGCCAGACGCGACAACTAAAAATGCATCAGATGGAATCTCCAATTTATTTCTAACTGATGTAATCTGCTCATTAGTAATATTCTGAATATCTGTTGAAACAAACTCATGAAAAACATCAATTTTTTTGTTAGAGATGCCATGTTGGTTAATAAGAGATTCAGCAACAGCATTTGAGCATGCTATAAATCTATCGGTTTGTGATTTGACAAGATCCCAATTGCTTTTACCAGCAGCGTTGAGCCAATAATCTAATTCGTGAATATGGGTGATAACCCGAACACCCGGTTTCTTGAGGCGTTCTACAATTTCGCCATTCGTCGCTGTGTTGGAATATATTATTTTGTATTGATTTTTTTTAAAATCATCCACCCAAGCTGAAGGGGAAGGTATGTTTGTGCTACGAGATCCCACAATACGACGCCAAATTCTACTCGCAATGCTAGGAGGTTTAGAAATAACTAGCGGTGGCGTAATAATGAACTCGGATACAGATGAGAAAGAATCCACCAGCACACCAGAATTGCGGAAGAGAGTTCCAAATTTAAGATCTGAAAATTTATTTAACCAACTCTGTAAATGGAGCAAGACCATTGGGGCTCCAGTTCGCCCAGCATCATGCGATACAAATAATAAATCCATTAGCTAGTTCTTTTAGCCAAGTTTTTAAACATATTTCCGATACCATGAAGCAACCACTTTATTTTTGTAGAAGGCTTGGGAGGGCATAAAGTATCCACGAACTTTCTTGCAAGAGCTGCGGCTTCCAGGTCGCCACGGGCTTTCATTTCGGATTCTTGGGAGATAGCTCGAGCAATCAAATAATTTATAGATTGATTGAAAGGAAAGTCAGCTATTGTTTCTTTGGAAAATAAATAAATTTTAAGATAATCTTGAAGATTTGTGGCATACTTCACAGCTTTATGCGTGTCTGCGTCACTTGAGTAGCGATAGCAGCAAAGGGGTTGTTGTGATATGGTGAGGCCACTTTTTACTGTTGCTCTGAGCCACATTTCCCAGTCAATACAATGTCTAAAATAAGAGATAAAACCACCATTTTGTTCGCAAAAATCTCTCTTAAAAACTATACTAGGACAAAATAAAGGGTTCATTTCAACAAAAATATTAAATTCAGCTGAAACTGTTTCATGGCTCACAATCCTTTGAGAAATTCCCTGAAGAACACCATCAGAGTCTGTGGTAAAGGATCGCGTCGCAAGCAAAGCGGATAGCGGGTTATCATTGTTCAATTTCTGAATTTCCTCGTAAAATCCAGGTAGGATCCAATCATCATCATGAAGAATATGAACCAAGTGGCCTCTGGACTGCTGGATACAAGCATTCCAGTTATCGCCCAAGCTGACATGAACGGGTTGCTTAAAAATTTCTACCCGTTTCCTTTCTTCGGATGATAAAAAATTTTCCCAAAAAATTGTCTCCGTTGAGTTATCAACGATGCAGATTTGCATTTCTTCGATGGGATAATTCTCATTAAAGACACTCTCCAAAGCTTGGCGAAGATACTTAGTGCGATTGCAAACAGGGATCATCACCGAGAAAAGGGGGCAGTGAGCTCCTACCGGAACAGGGTGAATTTTAGGTGCCTCGGGAAGTTTTTCGAATTTAAACAAGTCGAGATTCATATGCAATTGATTTCCCACGCAATACACAGTCGTCTGTCCAAAAATATTTCCACTGCCCGAAGCGGCCGGCCATGGCAAGGCTGCCTATTTTATTTTCTGAACTCGCGCTCCAATCCGTAATTGGAGAAGTGTCTTGACTTTCCCTAATCAGGCCAAACTTTTCCAGTTCGGTCCAAACTTGTTCTAAAAGTGAAGACGTTTGTTTAGTAAAAATCACATTCGCCCAATTGACGGGCCATGTATGGATTTGGCATTCCACATCGGGTTGCAGCAATCCCATCTCTTTCAACTCTGTTTTTACTTTTGCCGCTATTGCCTCCGGAGACATTTCATCTGTAATGCCCTTTCGATAATAAACCTCGCTTTGGATTCCAGTCGACCCTGTCGGAGCATTATGGGGAGAGAGTCGTTCTGTAAAATTGATTCGCGTCGAGAGTTTATCCTCGTCGTAGACATAAAACCAAGGGTTCGGGCGGGGAGTTGGTTGTTTGGCTGCGATATTCACCAGAAGAAGGCGCGAACACTTCAACTCACGGGCAATTTCCAAAATGTGTTTGTCAATCCCACTGAGCATCCCAAGAAACACTGGTAGAGGCAATGTATTAACCAGACGATTGTATTGGTATTTTTTCCCATCAGCCGTCTGAACTTCTCGGGACTTTGCATCCACGCTTACAACCTGAGCGCCAAAAAGGATTCGAGCCCCGTCCGCCAATTTCCTGGCAAATTGCTTGTATCCGCCACGCGAGGGGTAGCGGATTTTTTGGATGTAGTGCCCCCGTATGCCAGTTGAAGTTTGTGATCCTGCCAGAAGTGCTTCTTTTTCTGGGCGGTGTATGCGGCCGCCTACCCAATCAGTGCCCATCTCCTCGGCCTCCACAGTCCAATATTTGCGAGTGTATCTCCTCGAAAACTCATTCGCAAAAAACTTGCCGAAAGACAAATCCAGCCATTCTCCATAATTCAGTGGAGTGCGCGATTCTTCTGGTATCTCCAGAAAGGAGTCGACACATTTTTTTCGAATATCCTCTGGCAGCGCGTGCAGGTGTAACTGTGCAGGATGCTCGATCCAGTGCCCATTCCAGTAGTTTGTCAGGGTGACTTCTTGTTCCTCGTATTCACCTCCTACACTTTCTACAAAAAGTTCTTTCACATAATCGTGTTTGGTAAAGGAGACATGAGGACCCTCGTCCCAAGTAAAACCATTTTCGCTCCTTGAGTGAATATGCCCATACGCATGGTTAGCCGCCTCTAAAATTACGCAATTGTCGTGTCCCAAGTGATAGGAACATGAAAGACCAGAAAGTCCCGCACCAAGAATCAAATTCATAATGTTAGTTGCGGCACATACCGCATTACCTCATTCTCGCGATAAGGAATGGCTCCATAAAGAAGTTTGCCCTTGGCTTCCCACTTATCCCACCAATGCTCGGCAAAGGCTCTCAAGGTTTGCGGTTTTCCAGATCCAATATTGTGAATTTCCGGATTGCCGAGCTTTAAATTTGAATTTACAGCGACATCAAGAAAACGAGCAGCGACATCTTCAACCGCGACGAAGTCTCTCACTTGCTCACCTTGGGTCATGGGATAATCTTGCCCCGCCAGCGCCGCAGTTCGCAGAGAAGGCCAGAAGTTACTCTCATGCTGACCGTCTCCGTATGCTGTAAAAACCCTTAGATAACCAAACGAAATGTTACTGCATTGGCGAGCAAAAGCCATGGCTCCGATTGCTCCTGCAGCTTTTGAACTAGCGTATATTCCAATCGGTTCTAATGCTGCATATGGAGGAATTTCACGGAACTTATTCGCTGCCAAGCCATATTCAACACAACTGCCGCTATAAACGATGCGACTAACTCCCGCATTCTTGCAAACCTCTAGGAGATTTATTTGATCAAAAACATTAATTTTGAAAGCCTCAGCCCAAGTTGTAATTTGCGGCGAAACCCCAGCGGCGGCGAAGTGAACCAATGCGTCAATACCCTGAAAGTCGTGAGGCACACAATCGGCGAGTTCCTTTTCAAGCCACAGGGGCTCGTCCGTGAGCGGAATTCTGGTCTGCGCGCGTGGACGCCGGATGGCAACAACGCGATGCCCTGCACGGAGTGCAATTCTTAGAAAATGGCTACCTATAAACCCGGTGCCACCTGTAACAAAAAGATTCACTCGCTTGGTTTTAATACCATTACCTCGATGCTCCTCCCACCATTTGATGGTTCGCTCCTCATCAACCGCGCTCACCGTAAAGCACGACAACGCTTGGACACCAGATAACTCGGAATGATTGTTTCAAGATAAAGTCTAGAATTATAGGTTTATTGAACTCGATCGCTCACAAAATCACGGATGACTTGGATCTCGTAGTCGAGCATTTCTTGGGTGAGACTTGGGGTTTTTTGCGAACTCCTTAATCTTGTGGCATACCGTAATGCCCTGCTGCAATCAACCGGGAACGAATCTCTGGTGATAAGGGCTTAAATCCCATTTTCAACAACATTTCTTCTACTTTTTCTGCTTGCGGCCGAGTTTCGCACTTCCATTCCTCGGGGATAGCAGGAAGTGGGACAGAATGCTTATCAGTGAGTATGCCAGTGGGTGATGTAGTATTCATAGTTCTGTTTGAAATCATTTATGGCATAAGTGAGGGCGGAATCAAACTCCATTTGAGTGAGCCAGTTTTTTTCCAAAATATTGTTGGATCGGGACAAAATATCGCGGTGGGGAGTGCCGTGCGCCGTATCGTAGCGAGCAACATTATACAGGTGTTCATCTTGAATGAGCATCAATCTTACGACAAAGCCCACAATTCTTCCGTCCGTAGTCTCGTAGTCAACGACCAGATAAACGTTGTCGCTCAACCAAATTTGAAAATCTTTATGTGGCACTTGTGTTTGGCTCCAAAAACTAATTAAGTGGATTCTTTAATCTCACAAAATCATGGATGACTTGGATCTCGTAGTCGAGCATTTCTTGGGTGAGGCCGGGGTAGGTTCCGAGGAATATCGCGGTATTCATGATGGCGTCGGCTCCGGGAAATGCGGCGGCGATGCTGGAGTCGTTGATTTCTGGAAGGGTTGCGCCGTGGCAACCGACCAAGCGGATGGACTCGGGGCGATCTTTCCGCATCTGCACAAAGACGGGTTGCCTGAGGAGATTACCGCCGAAGAACATGCGGTTGCCGATTTTTTTTTCATCCAAGTGGTGGGCCAAGGCGCTATGGCTGAAGGGAGCCGAGGGCCTAACGCGAATCATGAATCCGAACCACGAGCAGTCGGTGCGGCAACCGCTGGAGTCCCAAGAAAAGGAAGAAGTAGCGGGTAACGAGTGGCGGGTGGCGGGCGGTTGCCAAGCTGTGGCGTGGGTAGGGAGGCTGAATTCGAAGACATCTTCGAGGTCGGCGAGACCCGCGCGGAGGATTTCCCAGTTGCGTTTGCGGGCTTCGATGAAGGCGGGGAGTTTCTTAAGCTGTTGACGACCGATGGCGGCTTGGGGATCGAGCGGCTTGAGGTTGTAGCCGAGGTGACTATAGATGTATTTGTGATCGTAGCCCTTTGGCAATTCGCCGAGTTGCCAACCGAAGCGTTTGCCGCATGTATCGTCTTTGCCTGAGGCGCACCAGCAGTCGCGGCCCCAGTCGCGGAAACTTTCGGCATAGGTTTTAAGCGGTGGGTGCTTGATGATGTTCACCGCGCCCCCCTCCCCCATCGTAAGGTGATGCGGTGGATAGAAGGATTGGGTGGAGATGTCGCCCCAGACGCCTGTTGGCGCGATGAGAAATTTTCGGTTTGCAAGTTCCTCAAAGCGGATAAGCGGATGGGTGCCGGCTTCGGCGATTTTGAAGAGGTGGTCGAGAGCGAGTTCACGCGCCAACTCGACGGGCAGGGAGTAAGTGCAGCCGAGGGCGTCGCAATTGTCCTCGATGAGCCAGAGATCGTGCTGACGGCAAAACTTGAGGACGGCGGCGAGCGGGAAGGGGTTACCCAAGGCGTGGGCAATCATAACGGCCTTGGTTTTGCCAGGCGAGTATGCGGCCTCCAACTGCTCGGCGCGGATATTTCCAGTGGTCTGGTCGTTATCAACGAAGACTGCGATGGCTCCGGATTGGATGATCGGCGCAACGGTGGTCGGAAACCCTGCGGCGACAGTGATCACTTCATCGCCAGGCTGGATGCGTTTGTGGGGCGGCAGCTTGTGAGTGGTGAGTGCGGCGATGGCTACAAGATTGGCCGAGGAGCCAGAGTTGACGAGCAGCGAGTGGCGGACGCCAAGGAGCGCCGCGAGTTCTTTCTCGAAGGCCTCCCCCTCGGGGCCAAGTGTTAGCCAAAAATCCAGCGTGGATGAGACGGCGGCCTGCACTTCGTCTTCGGTGAAGACACGGCCAGCATAAGGAACGAGAGTTTGACCAGCAATAAAAGCCGGGCGCAGAGGATCGTCGCCCGGGCGGTTGGCGGAGTGGGCGAGACTTGAAAAAGCCACGCTGTGGTTTAGTGCAAGTTTTTTATGCACCTCCGACATTTTAAGAGCAGAGATTGTCTTGCCACGATCTTGCAACTTACTGATGTGGACCGTTAAGAATCGATCCAACCGGATGTAAGATGTTTTGAAAAGCTCACCCTTAGCCAGATCGGTGCCGTCAAGCCGGACTGTATTTTGGTAATGGGGTTTTCCGGTTACCTTCAATAAAGTGACATCTCCCTGCCAATCCGGACCATCAAGAACCACTGCCGGTCTATTTTTTCCATCGTCGGTGTCGCTATGCGGCCACAGAACATAAACTAAATTCCCTGTATCCATTAAAATAGTTCGCTGGCATCCTCGTCTTCATCCCCTCGAATGAACGACGGCATCTGGAGGTCCAGCATTTGCCGACGCTCATTTTCCAACTTGGTTAATTCCGACTCTGTAAAGAGACGGAGGTGCAAACCTTCCGGAATATTTTCGCTACAATCCAGAACCCTTAAAACATTTCCCTCTTTAATCACTTCTATGCTCATATTGAATTCAATTCAATTTTTTAACTGCATCATATATTCATTGATGTGCTGCTGCGTCAGTTCTGCGGCATCCGCACCCTCATGCACAGCACGATACCATTCCACCGTTTTTTGGACAGCGGTTTCAAAGTCCCAGCGGGGCTGCCAGCCCAGCAGGTGAAAAGCTTTTTCCGTGGTCAAATTCAACTTGCCTGCTTCATGCGGCGCGTCGGGATCGGTTCGATCAATCCACTCGCCAGGCCAGTGTTTTAGGGCCTCCAAAACCACATCCGCCACGGTGCGATTGGAGCTCATGTGTGGTCCGAAGTTGAAAGCGGAATCAATTGCCACAGCCGACGAGTGCCGGGATGCGAGTTGTGAGGCCAATACAAGGTAGCCGGAGAGAGGTTCAAGAACATGCTGCCAGGGGCGGGTGGAGTTTTTGTTGCGGATGGGAATATCTTCCCCAGCCTGAAGGGCGCGAATGCAATCCGGCACAATTCGATCCTCTGCCCAATCCCCGCCGCCAATCACATTTCCCGCTCTGGCGCTGGCGATTTTAACCGGGTGGTTGCGGAAAAATGATCGGCGCCAAGAGGCGATGGCTATCTCACAAGCCGCCTTGCTGGAGCTGTAGGGATCGTAGCCGCCTAGCGGATCTTCTTCGCGGTAGCCATGCAACCACTCTCGATTCTCATAGCATTTATCCGTGGTGACCATGACAACCGCACAGGGCTTTTCCAACTGACGAAGGGATTCCAAAAGATGGATCGATCCGAGCACATTGGTTTGATAAGTTTGCACCGGCTCAAAATAGGAGAGTCGCACCAACGGCTGCGCGGCGAGGTGGAAAACAAAATCTGGTTGGCAAACGAGAAGCGACTTCCGCAGGGTGGCGGACTCGCGAATGTCACCCTCTGTCCACTCAATGCGTGTTGACAAGTCGAGTTGCTTGAAAAGAGATGGGGCGGTGGGTGGTGGCTGTGAAAAAACTGTGACTTCAGCGCCAAGTTGCAGAAGCCACTCGCACAGCCAAGCCCCCTTGAAACCGGTGCCGCCACTCACCCAAATTCGTTTATTTTTATAGAATTCCCGAAGCATTTTACCAGACCTTCCAAGGAGCCTGCCCGGATGCCCAAAGTTCTTCGAGGTGAACTTTGTCCCGAAGCGTGTCCATGGGGCGCCAAAAGCCCTCGTGCCGGAAAGCGGCTAATTCGCCATCTTTGGCGAGGGATTCCATCGGTTCGCGTTCCCAAAAAATGGAATCATCCGCAACCCTCTCAATCGCTTTGGGCTCGAGAACAAAAAAACCGCCATTGATCCATGAACCATCGCCAATGGGCTTTTCCTGAAATTCTTGCACCAATCCGCCGGCACCAATACTCAGCGCGCCATATCGGCCTGGAGGCTGCACAGCGGTGACAGTAGCATCCATACCATGGGACTCATGAAACCGAACCAAATCTCGTATGTTCACATCACAGACACCGTCCCCGTAGGTGAAACAAAAACTTTTATCTCCGAGATAATCCCGCACTCTCTTCAGTCGCCCCCCCGTCATCGTCTCCTCGCCTGTGTCAACGACAGTCACCTTCCAAGGTTCGGCATGCTTTTGGTGAACCTCCATTTGATTGTTTTGAATATCGAAAGTGACATCGGACATATGGAGGAAGTAGTTCGCAAAATACTCTTTGATTACATAGCCTTTGTAACCAACACAAATCAGAAAGTCATTGATCCCATGGGCAGAGTAAATTTTTAAGATATGCCAGAGGATCGGCTTGCCTCCCACCTCGATCATCGGCTTGGGCTTGAGGTGAGTTTCTTCGCTGATCCTTGTGCCAAGACCACCAGCTAAAATAACGGCTTTCATAATTTTTTAAGATACAAACTCAACTTCATTATCTTCAAAATGAATTTGACCCCAGTGGGTTGATTGCCATGTGATGTAAGTGTGTTTTTCAGAATGGGGTAAAATCTCAAAATGAGGTCTGCCTAAAATGATGTCGAGGTCGTTCCTCTGCTTGTCAAACCCACCCTGCCCCACGCTGAACCCGGAGTGGTAGTGATCGGGCGCAAGTTTGTGGTTTTTTATAGAAAGACGAATATGTTTTTTTTCTCCTGCTTTAACATTAAAACGAACAGGAGAGAAAAGTGTTCCAACGCAAATCCCGGAGCGATTCATAATACTGCTTGCCACAGATACATTATCGAAATCTTTTTTACTCTGGATCTCCAGGTCAAATACTAAAGGCGAACCATAGAAAACATTAGTTTGCTGCTGAGACATCTCAATTGAAGTGAAAGCCAAATCCTGCCCCATTCCGGGCAATCTCAATTCCTCAATACTCGAATCCTCTCCCACACTGCTTTCCTCAATGTAGCGCTTGATTACGGAATCAATGGATCCGGCGAGATTAACTGTTCCATTTTTCATGTAAATGCCACTTTTGCATAGAGCCGCAACGGCCGTCATATTATGGCTCACAAAAAGAATCGTGCGGCCATGGCCGACGACATCCTTCATTTTGCCGAGGCATTTTTTTTGGAATTCCGCATCTCCCACGGCCAGAACTTCATCCACAATCAGGATCTCGGGCTCCAAATGGGCTGCGACGGCGAAGGCCAGCCGCACATACATTCCCGAGCTATACCGCTTCACCGGCGTGTCGATAAATTGCTCGACGCCGGCGAAATCGACGATCTCGTCGAACTTGGCGCGGATCTCGGCTTTGGTCATGCCGAGGATGGAGCCGTTCAGGAAGATGTTTTCGCGTCCGCTGAGTTCGGGGTGGAATCCGGTCCCGACCTCGAGAAGCGAGGCGATGCGTCCCCGGACTCTTATCTCGCCGCTGGTGGGCTCGGTGATGCGGCTCAGAATCTTCAGCAAGGTGCTCTTTCCTGCCCCATTGCGGCCGATAATTCCCACAACCTCGCCAGGCTGGACATCGAACGACACATCGCGCAGGGCCCAGAATTCCGAGCTGCCTAAAGCAGAGTTGGCAGTTTTCAGGATTTCAGATTTTGCGTTGTCGAGTCGCTTTGTTTTTTTGAAACGGGCGAGGAATGCCTCCACCTCGTCGCGCATCGTCTGCGCGCCAATGCTCCCGAGCTTGTAACGCTTGGAGATGTTGTGAACGGAAATAATGGGTTTGGACATTTAACGAACTAGTTTAATTTTAACCACCGAGGACACCGAGTTCACAGAGGGTGATTGAAAAGGGGCAAAGCAAATGGAGCAGTGTTTTAGAAGGACTATCTGCAAGCTTTATTGCGAGTGGGCCTGCAAAAGCACCGCAAGTCTGAGCACCGGCCGGAAGAATTCAAGCGAATGCTCAGCCCCGTCAAGCGGCTTGAGAAGAATTAGTCGGCGGAAGTTCTCGAAAAAAACCTTTGCTTTCCATCTTACTCCAAAACTCTTTATCGCAAGGTTTACCTCCAATCTCTTCCACCCAGCGATCAAACTCCTCGTCCGTCATGCCGGCCGTAAAAGATGTTTCGGGCGGCTTGCCCCGCTCAAGATTCTTCCCAGCGCTTAACATAGTATTCATGATTTTGACGAAACTCATTTAAAGCATATTCGTAGGCACGGTTGAAATCAAGTCCATTTAACCACACTTTTTCAAGCAATCGCCCGGATTTTGATAAGCGGTCAAAATGAGCAATACCGTGAGCTGTATCAAAACGGGCTACGATAAAAAGTTCACCAGCGGAATTAATGAACATCAAGCGAACAACAAACCTCTCAACGATACCATTCTCTCGAAAACTTTCCGAAACGATATAATATCCATTCCCAAGCTCAACTTTGAACTCTTTTTCAGGCATGTTACTCGTGTTTACTTCTTCATCAACAATTCGCTTTCAGCAACCTTGCTGCCAGCAGGCTCGGTGATGCGACTCAGAATCTTTAGCAGAGTGCTTTTTCCTGCTCCATTACGCCCAATTATACCCAAAACCTCGCCGGGTTGGACATCGAACGACTCATCTCGCAGGGCCCAAAAGTTGGAGATGCCGGCAGACGAGTTAGGAGTTTTCAATAGCAGACGGATCGAGTGTTTTTGTTTTTTTGAATCGGGCGAGAAATGCCTCCACCTCGTCGCGCATCGTCTGCGCGCCAATGCTCCCGAGCTTGTAACGCTTGGAGATGTTGTGAACGGAAATAATGGGTTTGGACATTTAACGAACTAGTTTAATTTTAACCACCGAGGACACCGAGTTCACAGAGGGTGATTGAAAAGGGGCAAAGCAAATGGAGCAGTGTTTTTATTCGCCTACATCGTTTGCTAGGCGCCGGACCAAATTCTCGGCATACCAGAAGCCATGATCCTGCAAAGCCCGAACTGCAGGTAAAAACTCCGGGATGACACCCATTTTCTTAGCCTTTAGTAGCGTGCCAAGAGTTCCGACAACACGCAGGCCGTAGTATTCGGCAAGATTTCGCCCCAGTCTCTCATCAATCAGAACAAGGTCAGCTGTATCACTCAATGCCTCGGAAATCGTATCCCTCTCTCCGACATCCGATGCCAAAAACCTCCCATCTACCACTCGCGGACTCCCCACCAAACAAACCCAGTCCAATTTCACCAAATCCGGAACGACAATCGGAATACCAGATTGGCATTCTTTCCAGACACTCTCAACGACATGGATTTGACCGTGCACGGCTTGCAGAATGTCGAATCTTTCGATCGACGCAAATGCAAGCAGAGGCGTGGTATTGCTGTAGATCTTCACAGAGTGGATTCTCGGTCGTAATCGATTTGACCTTGATCCAAGAGACGCGCGCCCTGAGACATCGCCTTCATCAAAAAGAGTGCGCGGGGTTGCCCGACCCAACGCGCAGCAAGACCGGACGATAGACGACCTTCGCGAAATAGGGCCAAAGCCGCCTTCTCTTTTAATAATTCCGCAAGCTCTTCCTCAGAAACATGAAGCTCCAATAAAACTTCAGACGGGCATCGGACACTAACAGGTTTATCAGCAACCATATCTTTATTACCTTAAGCGAGCACTACCGCATTCACAACCAAAATTTGGTTCCCCGATTCCCCGATTCCCCGAAGCGCAAAAGCCCGCTGGGTCCGCCTTTGGCAGCATGAAATAATGGGTTTCAACATTTAACAAACAGGTTTAAATTTAACCACCGAGGACACAGAGAGTGATTGCAAAGGGGACAGCATGTGGAGGGGAAGTGGTTGCAGGATTGAAGAAGAAATGAACCCTTCGGAATATTCAAAAAGCAAAAAACATCGATATCCCGAGTCGCTAATGGTTCTCCATGAAAGCCCGCCGCTGTCGCTCCACCAATTGCGTATTTTTTAACAACACCCTCACTGAGAAGTTTTTCTAAAACATCACAAACCTTTTGCATGTCGCTTGATTTTTTCTAATTCCAATGTTTCTAAAATCGTTTGCCCCAAAAGCGCTACCTTTTCACTGATGGGCAAATCTCTTTGTTTTTCCCTCCACTTGATTTTTTCACGCCCCCCCCCAGCGGAATGAGATCGCAGCTCGTTAGGAAATAATGGCGTTGTCTTTTTTGTCTCCATTGAAAACTTGCGCCTTGGGAAGCTTCATCTACACCGTGTCGACGAAGGTTTTTTCGACTTTGTTAAAGATGAGAATGCCCGTGAAGAGGATCAATAGGGTCATGGCGGCAGAGATGCCAAAGTCACTGACAGAACTCACATTTCGCCCGATAAACATATCTCGGATGGCGACGACGGGCTTTTCCATGGGGTTCAATGAAGAAACCCAGCGCCATTTTTCAGGGATTTGAGACACAGGGTAAATAATCGGGGTCGCATACATCCAGAGCTGAATCATCGTGCCGGTGAGAAATCCGAGGTCGCGGTATTTGGCTGTGAGGGCGGACAGCCAGAGGCCGACACCAAGCGCGAGGGCGGAAATTTGAAGGATCACCAAGGGAAAAGTGAGGAGATCCCATCCGACATGGATCGAAGCGCCTACGGATGTGCAGAATTTGTAATAAATCCAGAAGCAGAGAAATGTGACCAACTGGATGGCCAGGGCAATGTAATTCGAAACAACCGCAGACAGTGGAACGACGAGGCGTGGGAAGTAGACTTTTCCGAAGAGGCCGACATTCGAAACAAGCGTGGTGGAGGTGCCGCCCAGCGTGCGTGAGAAGAAATTCCAACCCAGTAATCCGGCCAAATAGAATAGCATGGGGGGCATTCCATCGGTGGGAATTTGGGCGACTTTTCCAAAAATAATCGTAAAAATAACGGTGGTGATGAGCGGTTGGATAATAAACCAAAGTGGACCGAGAATTGTTTGCTTGTAGTTGGAAACAAAATCTCTGTGAACAAGAAGAAACAATAAATCCCGGTAGCGCCAAATCTCAGCCAGATCGAGGCCGAACCAGCTTTTCGATGGCTTGATGACTATTTCGTATTCTGCTGCGGCTTGTTGCATGAATTGACTGAGGATCCTAAATCCCAGGTCTGGGATTTTTTAAAATTTGCCAGCGAGAGCCTTGATGACAGGCAGCACTTTTCCGAAAAATTGATACCAACCGGCAATCTGCCCGATTCGCGATCTTTCGAAATGTGCCGAGGGAGAGGCGGGATCGATACTGGCTTCGAGGACATTGAGGCGGTTTGGGCCGTTTTCGAGGTGGGGGTCGATGCGGTCGCGAAGGTAGCCGCTCGCGAGTTTCCTCAGGCTGGTTTCGGCGGTGAAGTGTTCCTTGCGGATGCCGGGCAGGTAAACTTGCTTCACGGCGCCAAGCGAACGCAGCCAGCGCAGGCCTTCACTGGCGGATCCCCGGCTGAGTTGGAGTCGCTGCTGCACATCATCAAGCGAGAGGGGCTCCGGGGTGCTGAAGAGAAGGCCGTAGATTTCACCGATGGAGCGTGGCAGTGAGAGAGCGCTGAATGCGTGGACGAACAACGCGACGGCTTCCAACTGAAACGTGTTCAAGAGAGGGGCGGGAGATTGAGCCTCCTTGCTTTGAACGCCCCGATGGTCTTGGGGAACCGGTTCTGACAAGCTGCCGCCTTTGGTCAGGGGTGCTTCCTTGACCACTTGCCCGGTCGAAATGGAACTTTCCACAAGCCTCATTGGCAGGGGGACAATGGGAAGCATCGCCCAAGTGCCATTTTGTTCAAGAAAAAATGAACAATATTTTTAGAAGGTTTCCGTCACGACATTTTCTTTGTCTCCCCATCGACGACCTCTGGAGCAACGGAGCGCAGCGCCTTGTGGGCGGCGCGGGTTATCCAAACCGTGATGCCGATCGTCAGCGCAAGCTCGAGACCATACACCAACCACGCCCGGGGACCTTGGCCGAGACCGGCCTTGGCAGCGGCTCCGATCACGGCCCCGCCGTAGGCATAAGCGGCGCTGATCGGCAAAAAGCCAACCCAGGAGGCGGCAAGGTAGCGCCAGAAATCCAGACGCGAGAGGCCAAAGGCGCAACTAACGAGGCTGTGCGGCAGGATCGGCGAAATACGGCTCAGAATGATCATGCGCCAGGCGTCCTTGGTGGCGACATGGTTGAGGGCATGGAATTTTCGGCTCTTGGCAAAACGCTGTTCCATCCAACCGCGCAACAAGTGGCGGGTCAGCAAAAAATTCGCCAAGGCCCCGCCGACAGAGGCGACAGACACGAGCAGCGTGCCTCCCCAGAAGCCATAGACCGCGCCGGCACCGAAGCTCAGAACCGAACCGGGCAGGAAGAGCACACACGAAAGCGTATAGAGAATGACAAACCAAACCCAGCCAATGGGGCCAGTCTGCTCGATCCAGATCATCGCCTCACGCATCCAGACTGTCCATTGATCAAGCATGGGCCAAGGGTGCGAACACATGTCCTGCGGGCGAACGCAGCCATGTGACTGAGGCTGCGCCACTGAAAACGGAAAACGGAAAACTCCCCACTCTGGCTGTTGGGAAATCCAGTGTGAAGCCGCCCGCGAGGGATGCTTCCCCTGTTTTACTCACGAGAGTTTCTTCTCCAGAATCTCGCCGGCGAGGGCCGGGTTGGCTTTGCCTTGGGAGAGCTTCATGACTTGACCTTTGAGAAAGTTCAGGGTTGAGACTTTACCGGCCTTGAAATCAGCGACGGGGCCGGGATTGGCGGCGATGGCTTGATCGACGAAGACCTCGATCGCGCCCGTGTCGCTTTCCTGTTTGAGGCCTTTTTCCTCGACGATGGCGGCGGCGGATTTTCCCGAAGTGAACATCTCGGCGAAGACTTCCTTGCCCTGCTTGGAATTGATGGCACCGGAGTCGATGAGGTTCACCAACTCGTCGAGGGCGTGCGGTCGCACAGGGCAGTCGGCAATGCCCACGGAAGCGGATGATATGGCGCTCTGGAGGTCGTTGAGAATCCAGTTGGCGACATGTTTCGGCTTCTTGGCGCCGCGCGCGGCCGTCTCGAAATAGGAAGCGAGTGGGAGGTCGTTTGCCAGCACGGAGGCATCGTAATCGCTCACGCCAAATTCGCTGACAAAGCGGGCGCGCTTTTCCCAGGGAAGCTCGGGCTTGCAGGCGCGGGCGGCCTCGACGAGCGAGGCGGTTTTGACCGGCAAAAGATCGGGATCAGGGAAGTAGCGGTAGTCATGGGCGCTCTCCTTGATGCGCATGAGGGTCGTCTCGCCCCGGGCGTCATCCCAGCGGCGGGTTTCCTGTTGGAGCGCGCCGCCGCCGCGCAAGACCTCGATCTGGCGGGGAATCTCAAAGGCCAAGGCGCGACGGACGCCCGAGATGGAGTTGAGATTTTTCACCTCGATCTTGGTGCCGTATTTTTCCGTGCCGACGGGGCGGACCGAGACATTGACATCGCAGCGGAGTTGACCCTTCTCCATGTCGGCGTCGCTGATGCCGCCGTAGATCATGACTTGCTGAAGAACGGTGAGGTAGGCGAACGCCTCTTCGGGCGAGGAAATATCAGGCTCGCCGACGATTTCAAGCAGGGGAGTGCCGGCGCGGTTGAAGTCGATGCCGGTGGCCGTTTCCATGTGGAAACTCTTCGCGACATCCTCCTCGAGATGGATGCGGACGAGGCGGATGTTTTTGTCTTTTGTGGCAATGCTTTTCTGGGCGTCCTTGGGGTATGCGAGATCGTGCAGAGGGACAGTGCCGCCGAGGCAGAAGGGCAGATCGTATTGGCTGATCTGGTAGTTCTTCGGCATATCGGGGTAGAAATAATTTTTGCGATCGAACTTGCAGACCGGCCCGATCTCGCAGCCCAGCATCAGCCCAGCGAGGGCCGTGAGCTTCAGGGCCTCCTCATTCATCACAGGCAGCGCGCCGGGCATTCCAAGACACACGGGACAGACGTTGGTATTCGGCTCGGCGCCGTATTCCACCGCACAGGAGCAAAACATTTTGCTGCGGGTCTTGAGTTGAACATGCACTTCGAGGCCGATGGTGGCGATGTAATCTGTCATGGTGTCTTTTTTGGAGAGGGCGGATTTTGCTTGGTTGGCATGGCGTAATCGAGCGCTTTTTCAAGATCGAGCGACATGACGAGCTTTTGCAGCGAGGGGTCGGTGACGGCATTCAGAACGGAGCGGCTCTGGATGAGTGCGAGGACATTTTGGTTCTCGGCTGATTGCACGGCAACGGGATCCTGGAGCAAAGCCTGCACACGCGGGTGGGCCACGATTGCCTGCACACCGGGATAATCGAGAAAGCGCATCATGGCGTCCTGGTTTTTCGCCAACTGCCCGATGCGCGTGAAGTTGTCGTAAGCTTGGGAAGGCAGGATGTCGATGGACTCGACCATCTCGCCGAGCGGTCCCATTTCGAGGGAGTCCTTGAGCACCGCAAGAGTGTGCGCCGCAGGGAAGGTTTCCTCGGCTTTTGGCGAGGCCATGCCGGACTTCGCCATCGCGCCGGATGTCCGAATAATCGACAGGCAGCCCCACAGAATGAAGAGGCCTGTGAGCAACCCAAAAATTGCACCGCCAGCTCCGAAGACCCACCGGACGAGGCCGGGAGGCTGTTGCGAGGTGCGTTTGAAAAGCACAGCGCCGAGAAAAAGACAAATGCCCAAGGTCAGCAGAGCCACAATCGCGCCGGTGGCGAGAGCAGCTAGAAAGGCGACTCCCGGCAGCACGATTCCGACAACTGCAGCCACCGATTGGCCAACCAACATGCCGAGAAGGCCCGAGACCACGAATGCCCCGAAATGAAGCCCGCCGCGAATCAGTCCGCGCCGCCAGCCCGCGTAGATTTCCCAAAGCAGGAAAACCGCCGCGCTGTAGAGCAGGACATTTTGCCAGAATGGAGAACCGAGATCGGACATGCCCCTACCTCGGCAGGCAATCCTGGGCACGCTGGCGCAGGGCGTGATCCACAAGCACCAATGCCGTCATGGCCTCGACCATCACCACAGCTCGCGGAAGGACGCAAGGATCATGGCGACCGCGCGCCGCCAGCGTGGATTCCTCGCCTGAGGTCGTCACAGTCGCTTGTGCCTTGGAAATTGTCGCCGTCGGTTTGAACGCCACGCGGAAGATCAACGGCTCGCCATTGCTGATGCCGCCTTGCACGCCACCCGAGCGGTTGGTGGTCGTGTGCACAACACCATCGCGGATTACGTAAGGATCGTTGTGCTCCAATCCGGTCAGAAGCGTTCCAGCAAAACCCGAGCCCACCTCGAAGCCTTTGGTCGCCGGCAGGCTCAGCATCGCCTTGGCCAAGTCCGCCTCCAAACGGTCGAAGACCGGCTCTCCCAGCCCAACAGGCATTCCTCGCACGGTAGCATCGATTAAACCACCGACGCTGTTGCCCTCCCTGCGGATTGTTTTGATCCGGTCGATCATGGCCTCGGCAGCCCGCGCATCCGGGCAGCGGACGGCATTCGACTCGATCGAAGCCATCGTGACAGACGAGGCATCGACCTGGGACCCGATGTCGTGAATGCGGGACACCCAAGCAAGAATCTCGATGTCGGGAAAAAGACCCTTCAGCACTTTCTTGGCAACAGCCGCTGCGGCCACGCGACCAATCGTCTCTCGCGCCGAGGAACGTCCCCCGCCTTCCCAGTTGCGGACGCCGTATTTCGACTGGTAGGTGAAGTCGGCGTGCGAGGGGCGGAAATGCGTCTCCATCTCACTATAGGCCTCCGGTCGGGCGTCGGTATTCGGCACAAAAATCGAGATCGGCGTGCCCAGCGTCACACCGCGAAAGACGCCGGAGAGGATTTTGCAGGTATCCCCCTCCTGGCGCGGCGTGACGATATCGCTCTGTCCCGGGCGGCGCCGGTCGAGATCAGGCTGGATATCTGCCTCGGAGAGCGGAAGGCGCGGGGGACATCCATCGATCACCACCCCGACCCCGCCACCGTGAGACTCGCCCCAGGTGGAGAGACGAAATAAAGTTCCAAAATGACTAGCCATCGTGGTGCTTAAAAAACCAGAACCACGCGATGGGATCACGCGAATAATTCTGACATCGAGAGGTGGGGTGATCGACGGGACTCGAACCCGCAACAGCCAGGACCACAACCTGGAGCTCTACCATTGAGCTACGACCACCAACAAGGAGTCCCTGCGGACTCGAACAGTCGGTAAATTTCTGCAGTTTGAGATCCTTTGTCAATCGAGATCTTGCCCGGAACTGCGGGTCAGAATGCCACGCAATTCCTTTGCCGACCACTGCCCCGGCACGTTCGGGGCGTGCAGCCAGCCATAATTCAAAACCGATCCGCAACTGGCGAACAGGACCCGCGAAGCCATTCCCAGGGGCCCCATGCCCATGACAGCCAGCGGAAGTCGGGAGAGGGAAAACACCTCCAACAAGCGGGAGAGATCAGCGACAGAAACAGTGTGGGCAGCGATTTTAATGGCATCCGCCCCATGCTGCTCGGCTTCACGGATCACATCCCGCAAACGCTCTGGCGATGGCGTTTTTTTGAAGTCATGAAACGACGCCAGCACCGGCACCCGCACTACCTTCGCCTGGGAAACGATGGCTCTCAGGGAGCGTAGCGAACGCACTTCGATATCCAGAATCGAGGCTTTCGGAAGAAGAGCCGCAAAGGCATCCCTCCGATCGCGGACAGACATGGCATTCCGGCCACCCTCCGCCGGATGGCGCGCCGTGACGATCCAGGGACATTTCGCTTTCGGCATATTGAGTCCCAAGCCATCCGCCCGCCACTCCAGAAAATCGACCGCGCCGAGGGGCAGCTTCGAGGCCTTGCGGGAGGCTTCAAGGGAATCCACGATGCCGACGACCGCTCCCGGCTGGAATATCGAAATTGCGTCGTTGCGTTTCATCTTGGCGGAGGTATTTCTTAAGCCCGTGTCAAGGCCCGGCGGCTTGAATGACATCTCTCTTTCATGATTGCTCAGCGAAACGAAATCAATCTGCAACTCCTGAAGCTCTGCGACGCGGCGCTGCTCGGTTTCACCTTCTGGCTGGCCCATTTTCTGCGCTACCACCGTCTCGTGGTGCTTGATGGCTTGGCGGAGATCGATTCCTTCCCAAGCTTCATCTGGATGCTGGCAGTGATCATCCCCTTTGCGCCTTTTTTTCTGGAGATGCAGGGATTTTACTGCCACCCGCAGGAGAAAACGGCATGGCGTTCGATGCAAAAGATCGCCTCAGCGGGCGTGTGGCTTTTCGTCTTGCTCGGTGTGGCCGTGATTTTCCTGCGGCTTGAGGTGCCGAGCCGCTCCGTTTTGATCCTCTTCGCCCTCTTCGGCGCCTGCGCCTTGGTTATTCGCGAGCAGATTGAAATCTCAAATTACCATTTCAAGGTGCGGACGGGAAAGATCGGGGAACGCATCATCCTCGCCGGCGAACCATCCAGTATGGATGCCCTTGTGGAAAGTCTCACCCCTGTTCAGAAAATGGAAAACGCTGTCGTGGACAGGATCGATCTGGCCACCCAGCCGATCGAGCATTTCGTCCAATCCCTCCACACGCACTCGGTGGGCCGCGTTGTTTTCGCATTCCAAAGCCTGGACATGCGCAAGGTGCGGCGTGCCATCGAGGCCTGTGAGGCCGAGGGTGTGGACGCCTGGGTGAGCACCGAGTTCATCCCGACCGCGATCGCAAGACCCTCCTTTGCCTTGTTTGGAATGCGGTCGATGCTTGTCTTCCACAGCAAACCCACCGAGCCGTGGGCCCTGTTCTTCAAGAATGTCATCGACCGGGTCGGAGCCTTGCTTGGTCTCCTCATTCTCGCCCCCGTGCTGATTGCGGTGGCGGCGGCGGTGAAGATCAGCTCCCCCGGACCGGCTCTCTTCCGTCAGCGGCGCGCCGGCCTCCATGGACAGCCCTTCGAGATGTTGAAATTCCGCACCATGCGTGTCGGCGCCGAGAAGGAGAAGGCGGAACTCGACGCTTTCAATGAAATGCAAGGTCCCGTTTTTAAAATGCAGGACGATCCGCGGGTCACCCCTCTGGGACGCTTCCTGCGGCGCACAAGCCTCGATGAGTTTCCCCAACTGGTCAATGTGCTGCGTGGACACATGAGTCTCGTTGGTCCGCGCCCGCTCCCCGTCTACGAAGTCGAAAAGTTCGAGGAGACCGTGCACCGCCGCCGCCTGAGCATGAAGCCCGGCCTCACCTGCCTGTGGCAAATCCGGGGCCGCAGCAGTGTTGTGAAATTTTCCGACTGGGTGCGGATGGATCTCGAATACATCGACAACTGGTCGCTCTTCCTCGACTTTTACATTATCCTCCGCACGGTTCCTTCTGTTCTGTTGGGGATTGGCGCACGCTGACGCGATGCAAATTCCGAACGAGCTTCAACATTGCGGAGCCCAAACGGCCATCGTCCTGGGTTCCGGATTGGGCTGTCTGGCTGAAAGCCTGCCGCAGGAATACGCGGTGGACTACAGCAAACTACGAGGCCTGCAGGCATCGGGCGCACCAGGCCACGCCGGACGGTTCCTGGTGGCTCGTCTGCAAGACCGTCCGCTTCTCCTAGCCCATGGCAGGCTTCACCTCTACGAAGGTTGGAGTGCCCGCGAAGTGGTGAGAATCATCGACGTCATGCACGCCATCGGCATTCAAACCCTCCTCCTCACTAATGCCGCCGGCACCCTCAAGACCGCCTACGAACCCGGCACCTGGATGATGCTCAGCGACCACATCAATCTCCTGGGAGCCTCGCCTCTGCGCGGTGGCCCGAACTTCATCGACATGTCGGAGGTCTACAGCGTGAGACTCCGCGGCCTGTTCCGAAATGCGGCCATCGAAGCCGGGTTCACGCTGCACGAAGGCGTTTATGCCGCCGTGCAGGGCCCCCAGTTTGAGACCCCCGCCGAGATCCGCATGCTGAGAGTCCTGGGGGCAGATGCGGTCGGCATGTCCACCGTGCCAGAGGTGATTCAGGCCCATGCGCTCGGCATGGAGGTGGCGGGATTTTCCTGCCTCACGAACTGGGCCGCGGGGCTCGCTCCAACAAAATTGTGCCACGAGGATGTCAGCGCCGTGGGACAGGCCGCCGCCGGTCGGATGCTTGAGTTGCTTCAGGCCGTGTTTCCGAAAATTTGAAGACCAAGGCGATCGATGCGGGCTGCATCCGGGATCCCTCGCAACCGCCACTACCGTCCGATGAGGGCTTGGAATTCGGCTTCGCTCCGCACTGGCTCGAAGTCCGGCGATTTGGAAAGAATTTCGCGAATAGGAAGGCCTCCCTTCTGAACGGCCAGGCGAGCGGCTTCGAAAAATTCCTTCTTTTTTTTGTTTCGCAGGGCCGCGCGTGCAAGAGCGAGATGGTTCTCGGCGATGTCTGGCTCCAACGCGACAAGGGCGGTTGTGGCGGCAAGCTCCGGCTCGGGCAAATCTCCCGCCTCACCATATTGTGCAGCGGTTCTCAGAAAATCGGCGTCCTTCGAAAATCGACCAATCGCTTTGTCGAGCAGGATGGAGACTTTGTTGGTATCCCCGGTCGTTGAATAGAGTGCGAGGAGTTTGCTCACAGCAGCTGCGCTCGAAGGATCCTTGGCCACGGCCCCCTCACAGGTTGCAATCTCGGTTTGGAGTTTTTTGCGTTCTTCGGTTAGGAAATACACCTGCCAGAGACCGATGTTGTTCGGATCGGCATCGAGAGCGGGTTTGAGAATGGAAAGCACGCCATCGAAGTCACCCCGGTCCCCGAGCATCGTATGAAGGGCATTCAAGGCCTCGCCGCTTCCCGGCCAGAGTTCAAGCGCCTGCCGGTAGGCCCGTTCCGCTTCGACTTCCATTTTCCGGTGGCGATACAGATTCCCGGTCGACGCGCGAAGCTTCGAAAAGGACCGCTGGGCATCATAGTCCTTGGCGTATCCAGGGTCGTTTTTAAGCTTCACGATATACCCATTCCAAAACTCAAAATCCCGCTTCACTACGTCGGGTGCGATGTCTTTGAGTGGCTCGCGATTGATCCGATAAACAAGCCCGTGCGGTTCGGCATAGTCGTAGGACCACTCCATCGGGAAACTCTCTTCCACAAAGAATTCGTGAGCATCGCAGTTTTTTTCCCAAATCAACCTCGACACCACGCTGTGAGGCAAAGTCGAGTCGGCTGGTTCTTGAGCCGTGCAGGCCTCCATTTCTTTTGAAACAGCGTCTGTGATTTCTTGTTCACTCGGAAAAACCAACGCCTTTGCAGGATAGGCCTCGGCGCGGCCCAGCCAACGCTCGAACGCATTCGACGGCTTCGGGCGGTCCGTTCCGTAGTGATCGGCCAGATACTTTCGATAAAGCGGCTCCCCCACCCCGTTCTGGGTGATGATATACAGATCCCGGCGATCAAACCCGGGGTCGCGCTTCACGCCTGGCGCCTGCGTGCTCTCACCGAGAATCATGTAGGTCGGCACAAAGCGCCCGGGATCGGTGCCCCCCAGCACCACGCTACCGAACGGCAAATCTTTCAACATGTCATAGCCAAACTCCCAGCCGAACCACCGTCCGCGCTGTGTGCAGCTGTCGTGATTGATGAACAACGGCCAGAGCGGCAATGCCAGGAGCCCCCAGCCCAACCACGCCCACCTGGGAGCGCGGACGAACAGCCAGATCCCGCCCGCAAGAAACCCCAAGCCTACCAGCAGGGCGAAAATAAAATTCGTGTAGGTGTGGTAAGGCATCTGAAGCCACCAACCGCCTGCATCCGTCTGGGCCCCATCCGCCACGGGCTGCAAAATGGCCGCCAGCACAAAAGCGATTTCCAACGTGTAAATCCAAGCCCGAGCCGCGAGGTCCTTCATGCGGAGCACCACCAGCAACGCCGCAAAATACGCCACCACTCCCAAAGGCGTGAAGCTGCGTCCCAGCTGAAGCCAGAAAAAGCCCACCCACTCCTGAAACTGGCCTGGAAGCCCGCGGGAATGCCCCGACAGGCCTCCCACAGCGCCCTCGGAGCCCGGAGACTGGTCCGGTGCCGTTCCCATCAGGTTCCCAAGCGAACGCAAGCTCTGCTGCGAGAGACTCCCTCCATATTGTGATCGATTGAAGGAAAAAAAGAAACCCTCTGGCGTCCGGGTGTAGGCCCAGTTCATGGGCGGATTCGTCGAAGAAGCCAACGGCATATAGGCATACGGCAACAGCCCCAGAGCCACCACAAATGGCAGATACGCAACCAACCGCCACTCGATACGCGTCCGCCGCAGGAGCACCAGCATGACAAATCCCGTCATCACGCAATAAAAAAAACGGACAGCCGTCTTCAGCACCAGCGCCTCGGCGGAAAGGAGGGCGAAGCCCAGGTAGACGAGCAACACGGTCATTGCACTCGCGACCACGAGGTCCCAAAAAACCGCACGCCGAACCAACAGCACCACCAGAAACGGCAAAGGAGCCAGCGCCACGCTCAGTTGGTGGTTGCTGAAGGACAACGCCAACAAAAAAAACGGGAGCATCAGCAACCCGAGGCTCTCCGGGCGCCGCAACCACGCATAAAGCGAGGTCAGATAAAGCCCGATCAAGAGCGCATGCAGGGTGTAAACTTCCGCAATCACCGCTTGCGACCACATCGAGGCACTAAAAGCAAAGAGCCACGCCACCGTGAGCGAGACTCTCATAATCCATCCCCGCCATCGCTCCGCAGCAGCACCGAGAATCCAACGCGTGGAACTGCAGAACAACATCGCGTGCAAACCCACAGCCAAAGCCCCGCAAAATCCGCTGAAGAGATTGATCTCCCAAGCCGCGTTGCCAAAAGGCAGGAGCTGAAACACCCACGCCAACATCGTCCAGAGCGGATATCCCGTCGGATGCGGCACACCCAGGTGCTGTGCCGCTACCAGGAACTCCCCGGAATCCAGAAGAGTCACATTGGGAGCCGCAGTCCAAAAGTAAACGCCACCAGCCACGAGCGCCGCCAGCGCGCCCACCAGCAGATCCGAGCGCAACCAAATGCGATCCACCCGCCGCGTTTCAACGATCTCACTCATCCCCGCACCCTAACCGATGAGAAGATCCTAGCCACCGCGAAAATGTGAGGCACTTGCCCCCTCCCCCGCCTCATGGTAGATACTCCCGACGGCTGATGCAGCCGGACTCCGATGGCGCCCGTAGCTCAGTGGATAGAGCACCGGTCTTCTAAACCGATGGTCGCTGGTTCGATCCCAGCCGGGCGCGCTCCCTGCGGCCATCTGCCAAACACGTGGACCGGCCATTCAGCGTCAGACGACCGATGGCGGGTTCGAAGATTCGCGAAAGGATTGAATGGTCGCGGTGGCGTGGCGGGCCAATGCGGTGATGTCGCTCCAGCGGGCTTCACGGATCGCCTCGCGAGGGGCCAACCAGGATCCTCCGATCGCGGAAATGAGCGGGTCTGCAAGGTAGGTGCCCATGTTTTTCTCGTTGATCCCGCCAAGGGGAATGAACCGGACACCGAGATGCCAATACGGAGCGGCCATGGCTTTCAGGTAAGAGAGACCCCCGCTGGGTTCAGCCGGAAAAAACTTCATCAACGAGCACCCGTGCTCGAGTGCTGTTTCGATATCGGAGGGAGTCACCACTCCCGGTGCAAACGGCAGTCCCGCTTCGGCAGCGGCCTGCAAGACGCGCGGATTGACACCGGGGGAAACAGCAAATTCCGCCCCGGCGGATTGAACTTCGTGCAGCTGGCCGGGTGTGAGAACAGTCCCTGCCCCGGCAAGCATCTCGGGCACCTCGGCGCGTATTCGGCGAAGAGCCCCGAGGGCCGCCGGCGTGCGCAGCGTGAGCTCCATGACACAGACTCCCCCCTCTAGTAAGGCCCTCGCGAGTGGCGGACCATCCTCCTCGCGGTCGATGATGAAAACAGCCACAATACCGGATCGTTGGATTCGTTGAGAGAGAAGATCTGCAAACATAAAAAGGCCGCAGAGACTTTCACCTCGGATCCCGCCGCGCAACTTCAAAGTTTGGCGTGGTTCTACAAACATCATGGCCCGAAGCAGTGCTGCAGGACAACCACACGGAGAGAACTGTTGTTAGAGCACAGGAAGGGCGGGATTGCGATGAGACCCACTCTCCGGTTTTATACCAATAGCCGATAGCTTTTGGACCCTGCCTCTGGTTGCGCCAAGCGTCTGGCGCATGGTCTCGGGGAGCGCACTCGCCCCCGAGTGTGCTGGGACGCGCCCTCGCGGACCAGAAGCGAAAAAATGCGGCTGAAGGCCGGTGGCATCTCTCCCTATCGGGCGCGAGGCGCACCCGATTGCACCCGAGGGCGGGCGCGATCCCCGGGAGGGTTTGCCGTGCAAACAAATTTTAAAGTCTAAAAACAAGTTCACTTTGGTATTAATCACTGGATTCGACAAGCCCACCCTTCAGGCGGACAAAGGCTTTTTTCTCCGCTACGCACCCTTTTTGTCTCAAATGTCTTGAACACCCCAATCCCGTTTAAATGAGAAAATAAAAGAGGTCTTGCATTACCGAACCGATCCTCTATAACAGTCCGCGTCATGATTTCTTCACTTCTCAAAAACATGTTTATCCTGCGCGGTCAGGCTCTCGCCCTGACTGCTTTTGCGATCGGCGGTCTCCTTCAAGCTCAAACCACCTACTACTGGGATTCCAATGGAGCCACCTCTGGCTTCGGCAACTCCACCGGCACCTGGG
>JBAWVX010000034.1:0-30777 GCA_037147075.1 bacterium | reverse complement strand
CTACTCATACCTCAAGCCATCATAGTGGCTATACTATTTGTTGAATTGCTCTAGGTGATCGGGGCTGGTTTCATTTTACAAACAAAAACGATTTCTACATCGTTTACCGATGAATAAAGGTGGTGGAGAAAACAATTTCTGGAAGGCCTTTGGCAAATAATCGAGGAGAACTCAAGCGCCTCGAGTGAGGTGGCTGAATCAGGATCGATTGGAAAAGTTTTGGTGCATGAAGTCTCTCGCGCAGCCAGAACCAAAAGCATCCTTCATCGCTTTTTTGAGAATTGGAAAGCCCATGAATGCTTGCTCTACTGGCACTCGCAATCAATTGAAACCCTCCTTCCAAGTGGTCGCCGTCATCCAGCAGGCTCAAGGAGGCTTTTCCTTCTGCCTGAGATGGCGTTGCCGAAGTTGCGGTCTTGCGTGAGCGCATCAATTCGGCCTTGGCGGAGTGACGTTGTTCTTGGTCGCCCGAAAGGAACAACGATCTCCTCTAATTCCATTCAGAATCGTCATGCCGATACAGTTCGTCTTTTGAAGCAAGGTCACAGCATTCGCCATCCCGAGAAGATTTCTGGCAAGGGATTCTCAGCAGTCCAGCGGATGGAAACGACTTTAGATCAACGAGGGCTTGCTCAAGCCGCTTGAAATTTGGCTCCGCAACAATGCCAATTTCGTATCATTCCAAAATGATGAGGGCTTTGAAACGGCTTCTGGCCTATGTTTGCGGATAATTTTTGAGGAAGGTTGATAACGCTCCGTTGTTGAAACAGCAACCATCAAGTGAAATGATGTTGGCGAGGAATAATCCCCACGAAACCCGCCAAGAATTTTCTGCGGCACTCCTCATCATCCACGACCGAAGCCTGCATAGTCGATTTAGAGATGTCGCGCACAGGAGAAAGTTCGTCAGCATCGCCGCGAAGACAGGTAAGCAGGAAAGCAACAAGCGGCTTCTTCTGTTCGGTGGGAAGGACGTCAGCCGCTTCTTCGATTTTCAAAAGCAATCTCATCAAGAGTGGATATTTCCGACTCATGAGTTTGTCCAATCCGATGGGAACGAAATAAACGCGGTGGTTGGCGAACCTTTCATTTTCCAAGGGTGCTGTGGAATTGACGCCTGGGGAAATTCCTAAGGGTGCAGGTTTGCCGGCTAACCCGGAAAAAGAATCAGCTATTCCTGTTGCGGGTTTGGAAAATCGTGCAAGTCTTGGTGCAAGAGCCAACCTCGAAAAACAGTTTTTTTTGCCAGGGTTTTGGACAGTGATTAAGGTCGAACCAACAACTTATCAGCCTTTGCAAGCAACTGAAAATAAGGGAAATGGGCAGAACTGGATTCGAACCAGTGAAGGCGTAAGCCAGCGGATTTACAGTCCGCCCCGTTTGGCCACTTCGGTATCTACCCTTTTTTTCCTGCGGCGGGCCTACCTTGCGGGCGCGGCCTGATCGCGCGGGGCGAGAACAATGGATTTAATTGTGATTTTGGGCAAGGGAAAATCGTTGCTGTTTGTCGGGGCCTTGCTGATTTCGACGAGCGTGTCGAGGCCTTCGAGGACGGTTCCAAAGACAGTGTATTGGCCGTTGAGCTTGGGCAGGGGCTGGAGGCAGACGAAGAATTGGCTGCCGTTGGAATTTTTTGCAGGATTGATTTGGTCTGGGAGGCGGGCCATGGCGACGGAGCCTGGCTCGTGTTTGAGAAGGATCTCGGCTGGGAGTGTGTAGCCTGGTCCGCCAGTGCCGGTGGTGTCGGTCTGGCCGTGGCGGCTGGCGGGGTCGCCGGTTTGGATGAAGGAGCCGGGGAAGACGCGGAAGAAGCGCTGGCCGTTGTAGAATTTTTTCCGGATGAGTTTTTTGAAATTGTCGACCGTATAGGGTGCAGAGTCGTCGTAGAGGCCGATGGTGACTTGTCGAGTTTGTTTTTCCTTGGGGAATTGGATTTGAAGAATGGCCACATCGGGGCCGAGTGTGGCGGCGCGGGCGGCTGTGGCGGCGCAGAGGAGCGCGGCGAGCGTGAGGGCGATGAAGGATTTCATAGGATCGGAAATGCGCGGCGTTCGACTTCGCCGAGCGGGCGGCCTTGCTCATCGCTGACGCCGAACCACTGGAGTTCCTCGAACTGGCGGTTGAGATAACCGAGGGCGGCGGTTTGTGCGATGTCAAAATGCGGGGCGCTGCTGGTGAGGTGTCCGGCGGTGGTGTCGGGCTCTCCGACGGGGTGCAGGCGGGCCAGCGGCGGGAGGGGTGAGGGCAGCTTGCCGAGGAAGCCGTGCAGGCGCTTGCTCACGCGGCCCACGCTTTTGAGGCGGGAGACGGTTTCCTGGCCGACATAGCAGCCTTTGTCGAAATCGACGGCGGTGTCCTCGAGGCGGGCCTCCTGAGGCAGGGTGTCCTCGGTGATTTCGAGACCCCAGGCGGGCAGGCCGTTGAGGATGCGGAGGAGGTCCAGTTGGGCGGGCGTGGCTTCGGGCAGGTCGGAAGGTTTTTGAGCGATGTCGAATCCGGGTCGGCCGGTGCGGTTGATGCGGAGTGCTCCGGCGGGCGCCTCGCTGCCGAAAATGTGGTGCGTCGACGCGGGCATGGACAGCGGCTCGAGGAGGGCGTCATCCGCTATGAGATAGCGCTCGAGGCGTGCGTGGACGGCCTCGGCGAGGGATTCGCCGCACTCGATGAGGAGCTTGTCGCCGTCGCGCCAGATTTGCACGAGGGCGCAGAGTTTTCCCTTGGCTGTGAGGAGGCAGGCGGGGCGCGCAGTGAGAGGCTTGAGGCGTGTGATGTCGATGCTGACTTGCCCATTCAGGTAGCGTGGGGAGTCGGGGCCGCTGAGGCGGAAGCGGGAACGTCCGCACACCTCGAAGTAGCCGCTGGCAGGAGCGGCGTTCATTTTTTCCTGCGGAGGAGACCCCAAAGATTTTTGAGTCCGGTGGGTTCGATGGCGGCATTCCCTGTCGCTGGAACGGAGGCGCTGGCTGGCGGCGGGGAGTCGGGGAGGGCGTGGCCTTGGCCCGGGAAATCGTAGAAGCGGGAGATGACGGAAAAATCCTCATCGCCCCAGCCGCGTTGCAGTCCCGCCATGGCCACGCCCGCGAAGGCTGCGGCAGCGGGAAGCTCGATGTCTTTTTCCTCGGCCATGGTGAGGCCGATCTGAACGTCCTTGAACATGTTTTTGAGGGAGAACCGGGGGTCGAAATCGGCGGCCAGCATACAAGGTAGCTTCAGGTCGATCACGCCGGAGCGGGCAGCATTATTCTGAAGAGCCAGAGGAAGCTTGTGGAGTTCCACACCATGGCGGTCGAGCAGAGCGAGGGCCTCGGAGAGGGCGGTGACGGCATTGGCCGAGATGAGGTTGGTGGCGACTTTGACAACCGATGCCTGGCCGATGGCGCCGATTTCCAGAATGTGCTTGGATGACGCCTCCAGCAGAGGGCGCACGCGTTCCAAGACCTGCGGATCGCCACCAATGTAGTAGACAAGCTGCCCCGCTGCGGCGGCATCCCGGCTGCCGGTGAAGGGGGCGTCGAGGAAAGAGGCATGTTTTTCCGAAACCAGTGCGGCCGCCGCAAGAGTGTCGGCAGGTGAGACAGTGGCATGGTTCAGGATGACATGCTCCGGGGTGAGGGCCGGGAGCATGGCATTCAGAACCGACTGAAGAGCCTCGCCGTTCGAGACAAATATCTGGATGTGGCGCGCAGCTTCGGCGATCTCGGTGGGAGAGCTCAGGAAATTTGGCTCTGGCCGCACGGTGCGGTTCCAGAGCCAGACCGGATGGCCTGCACGCCGCAAGCAGGCCGCAACCCGACTTCCAATGATGCCGAGTCCGATAAGGCCTGCTGCGGGTTTTCCCGTGGGCTGCTCCATGCGGGCTTTAGCCGGCTTTGGGCAGGAAGGTCTCGATTTTGGCGGACTGCTTGAGCTTGTTCAGCACGGCCTGCACGGCTTCGCGCTGTTGGGTGCTCTTCAAGTAGGAGATGATCTGGTCCTTGACTTGGTCGAAGGGCACAGTGCCAGCGGCTTTTTTATCGGTGACCTTGATGATGTGCCAGCCGAACTGGGTTTTCACCGGTTTGCTGATGTCGCCCACCTTTTGCGAGAAAGCCACTTCGGCAAATTCCGGCACCATTCGGTCTTTGGAGAAAAAGCCCAGATCGCCGCCGGACTCGGAAGCTCCGGGCTCCTCGGAGAGTTCCTTGGCCAGCTTGGTGAAGTCCTCGCCCGCAGCCGCGCGCTCCGCAGCCTTCTGGGCGGCTTCCTCTTTTTGCTTCAGGACATCGGCTGATGCATCGGCATCCACCATGAAGAGAATGTGGCTGGCTTTTACCGTTTCGGGCTGTTCGAATTCCTTGGTGTTGGATTCGTAGAAAGCCTTGGCTTGGGCCTCGGTGACTTCTTCCGTTTTCACTTGGGATTTCATCCAACGGCTCTGCTGCAGTCCGGTGCGGATGTTCTCCTTGAGTTTCTCGGGCGTCATGCCGGATTGGGTGATTTGTTCCTGGAAAGCTTTCTCGTCGGGAAACTGGCCTTTGATTTTGGCGAGTTCCGCATCGACATCGGCATCGGTGACTTTTTCACCGGAGGCCGCTTCGGACACGAGCTTGTCCATGATCAGGTCTTGAAGGAGCTGGGAATAACCGCCGAGCTGTTGCTGGGCGTCGAGGTCTTGAATTTTGGCCCCGGAAGCTTGAAGGGCCGAATTGAACAGATCCTGGAGCTGTTGCTTCGTGATATTCTGACCGTTAACAGTGGCAACGATCTCGGGGAGCTCCACAGGCTTGTTGTTCGCCGGAGGTGGAGTGCTGGTGGAGTTGTCCGTAGAGACCGTGGCTTCGACCCCTGCTTCCTTGAGCTTCTTGATGATTGCCTCGGCTCCCTCGTTGGCAGCTGCGGCGGGTTCCACCTTCGAACCGCTTTCCGTTTTGTTTTCCACTTGAGGAGTGTTTTCCGCCTTGGGTTTCGGATCCTGCGGCGCAGCTGGAGGTTTGCAAGCCGGGATGGCCATGAAGCTGGCTGCCAAAAGAGAGAGAATCGTGACTTGAGAGTGTTGGAATCGAATCATTGTATTGTGAAAGGTGTTTCTCTTCGCACGGAAAAAGCGAGAACGCCAGTGGAAATTCGCCAGTTCCGGCATCGCCCGAAAAACGTGGCGCGGGTTTTGCGTTGAGGAAAGTCAAGTCTTGCCTCATGCTTCAGTGTCATGAAGACCTTGATCCTCACTCTCGTTTGGTTGTGTGCCTCTACCATCACCGGCCTGACCCAGCCTCCCCTCGCGCCGCTTCCTGCCGATGGTTTCGTCACCCTGGAGCAGATCGTGAATGATTTTGCCGCATCGGAAAGCCAGGCCCTTCAGAAATACAACGGCATGCGCATCTGCGTTTACGGACGCGTTGGCAGTGTGACCCAATCGGATGATGAAGAGGGCGATCCACTCACAGCCTATCTGCAACTGCCAAATCGCCAAACGCCCGATGTGAAAGCTGTTTTCTCGGCGGATTTCATCCCTTCGTCGGTTGTAACAGTGGCAGACAATGACTCCAAGGCGACTGTTTATCACACGGACTGGAACGGCAACCTCTCGAATGCCACATCATTCATTGTGAAAGGCGAAAATGTGGCGGTCCGCGGCACATTCGACAACTTCGTGGCGGGCGACATCATCCTCAAAAACAGCTTCAAGCTTTCTCCCGAAGCCCTGAAAAAGAAATTCGCCGAACACGGAATTGCGACCGAATAAATTGAGCGATTTCGTCTACCCAAAAATCTACGACGTCATCGTCATCGGGGCGGGTCACGCCGGGATCGAGGCGGCCATGGCATCAGCGCGCCTCGGTTGCGAAACCCTCTTGCTCACCCAAAATGCCGATACCGTCGGGCAGATGTCTTGCAACCCCGCGATCGGCGGCTTGGCCAAAGGGCACATGGTTCGGGAAATCGATGCGCTCGGCGGAGCGATGGCGTTGAATACCGATGCGACGGGCATCCAATTCCGGATGTTGAACGCCACCAAAGGTCCCAGTGTGCGCGCTCCACGGGCCCAATGTGACAAGAAGGCCTATCAGTTTCGAATGAAGGCGCTCCTCGAACGCGAGCCCCGCCTTGACATGAAGGAGGGAAACGTGACGCAGCTGGTTGTCGGCGGGAATGGCGTCGAAGGCGTGGAGACCAATTTCGGCCTGCGTTTCCAAGCCGGAGCGGTTGTTGTCACGACCGGAACTTTCATGCGCGGCCTCCTGCATGTCGGCCTGAGAAATCAAACCGGCGGGCGTCTTGGCGACGCGGTTTCGACATTCAGCGACTGCCTACGCGATCTAGGTTTCGAGGTCGAGCGTTTCAAGACAGGCACCCCCTGCCGCCTACTCGCCAAGAGCATCGACTTTTCTGCCTGCGAGCCCCAGCAGGGGGACGACCCCCCGCCGCTTTTCAGCTACCTCGCCGACACGCTTGTGCGGGGGGAGGACGACCTGCACACGCTGAACGAGTGGCGCGACGGCTCCTTCCACGCGCGCCAGATTTGCTGCTGGATCACCTACACCAACGAAACCACGCATGAAATCATCCGTTCCAACCTCGACAAATCCCCGCTCTACTCGGGCGTCATCGAGGGAGTCGGACCGCGATACTGCCCGAGCATCGAGGACAAGGTGGTGAAATTTTCCGAGAAGGGCCAGCATCAGCTTTTCCTCGAGCCGGAGGGCCGACACACAGACGAGATCTACGTGAACGGCGCCTCGACGAGCCTGCCCTTCGAGGTGCAATACCAATTCATCCGCAGCGTCCGGGGACTCGAGCATGCTGAAATCCTGCGTCCCGGCTACGCGGTGGAATACGATTACTGTCCACCGACCCAGCTGCACACGACGCTCGAAACGAAACGCCTGCCGGGCCTCTATTTCGCGGGCCAGATCAATGGCACCTCGGGCTACGAGGAGGCCGCCGCGCAAGGTCTCGTCGCCGGGGCGAACGCCGCCCTCAAGCGCCTCGGCCGTCCGCCGCTGACGATCGCCCGCCACGAGGCCTACATCGGCGTCATGCTCGACGACCTCGTGACCCGCGGCACACCCGAGCCCTACCGCATGTTCACCAGCCGCGCGGAATACCGTCTGCTGCTGCGCCAGGACAACGCCGACCTCCGTCTCACGGGCAAGGGGATCGAATGCGGACTCGTGCAGGGCGAGCGCGCCTCGCGCTTCGCGCAAAAACAAAGCCGCCTGGCGGAACTCAAGAGCCGGCTGAACGAATTCAAAATCGACGCCATACCTCTCGAACGCTGGCTCAAGCGGCCCGAGAATACTTGGTCCACCGTGCCGAATCAAATCCGCTCGCAATTTCCGCAAGCTGTCTGGGAGCAGGTCGAGACGGATCTGAAATACGCCGGCTACATAACCCGCCAGGAGGAGCAAATCGCCCGCACCGCCCGCCACGAGGGCAAGGTCATTCCCGACTGGGTCGATTTTACACAAATCAACGGACTTCGCACCGAGGCCGCGCAGAAGCTTGCCAGTGTGCGTCCCGAGACGCTTGGGCAAGCCGCCCGCTTGAGCGGCGTGACGCCGGCTGACATCGCCCTTCTCGGCGTATGGATCACACGCGGCTCTGAAAAACACACAACATATGACAACGCCCAACCGCATCGACAAAACGTTTGAAACCCTCCGCGCCGCAGGCCAGTGCGGCTTCATCGCCTATATCACCGCGGGCGACCCGGATTTGAAGTCCACCGCCGCGATAGTGGCGGGGCTCGAGCAGTCCGGCGTGGACATCATCGAACTGGGCATTCCCTTTTCGGATCCCTTGGCCGATGGCGCGACCATCCAAGCCGCATCCGGACGCGCCCTAGAGGCCGGCGCCACCGTCGCAGGCGTGCTGGATACGGTCAGGGAAATCCGCAGCGGCTCGCAGATTCCCATTGTTCTCTTCACCTACCTGAACCCCGTTTATGTCTATGGCTTCGACAAATTCCATGCGGATGCCGCCGCAGCGGGGGCAGACGGGCTTTTGATCCTCGACCTTCCACCCGACGAGGCCGCACGCAATGCCGAGTTGATGAGATCCCACGGGCTTCTCTCGATCCGGCTTATCGCACCGACGACTCCGCCCGAGCGCATGGAGCTCATCGCGAACTCTGCCGAGGGTTTTATTTACTATGTCTCGCGCGAAGGAGTGACCGGGGAGCAAAGCCGCCTTGCCACGGACATCTCGGCGCAGGTCGCCGAGATCAAGAAACACACCACCCTGCCCGTGGCTGTGGGCTTCGGCATTTCCACTCCAGAACAGGCTGCGGAGGTGGCAAAAGCTTCGGATGCCGTCGTGGTCGGCAGTGCCATCGTGCGCCGGATTGGCGAACAGGGAAATTCGGATACTCTTGTCGGGAAGGTGTCGGAATTTGTGAAGCCCATCGCGTCTGCAGTGAAACAAGCCTCCGTTTGATCAATCCGGAGAGTTGACCGAACCTTCGTTTGATGGTTTGATGAAAGACTGAAACGGGTGAGGTGGCTGAGTGGTCGAAAGCAGCGCTTTGCTAAAGCGCCGTAGTCCAAAAGGCTACCGAGGGTTCGAATCCCTCCCTCACCGCCATGACTTCCATCGCGAAATCTGCGTTTGATGGTCTCTCCGACGGTCAAGTGGTCTTGTTTTTCTTCGAGGACTTCTGCTTATTGAATTCCCTTTTTGAATCCTGAACAGGGGCGAGGGAGATTTGGATATCGCCCGCATTGGTCTCGATGAGGCGCGGGCCGTCGCGCAGGACATCGAGAAATTGCTGCGGCACCTGGGCGAAGGATTGGCCGGGCAGGATGTCGATGATGCCCACCGAGCGGACGGGCAGGCCGAGCGAGTCTTCGAGGAGGCCGATGATGTCGCGCGGCGAGATGCGTGTTTCGCGTCCCGCGCTGATTCGCACCCACTGCATGCCGCGCGAGGCGGGGCGCAGGTTTGGCGAGGGATCCTGCAAATGATCCTCTCGCGAGGGCGCGGCTTTTTTGCGGGGCTCTTCGATGTCCTTTTCAGGCGGGGTCTCGGGACCGGCGAGAAGCTCGAAGAGGGCGGCGGCGATGTCAGTCGAGTTGTAACCCTCTTGGAGCAAGCGATCGGTCAGGGCCATGGACAAGTTGCCGCGATCGAGGACTTCGCGGACTTTTTGAACCATGGCATCGGCGCGGCGTTCCTCCACCTCGCCTGCGGTGGGAATTTTGCCGCGCAGGATTTTCGTGCGGGTGTAGCGTTCGATGTGTTGGAGTTTGTAGATGTCGCGTCCGGAGACAAAGGTGACGGCCATGCCCTTGCGGCCGGCGCGGCCTGTGCGGCCGATGCGGTGCACATAGTCCTCGGAGTCGTAGGGGAGGTCGTAGTTCACGACGAGTTCGAGTTCATCGACATCGATGCCGCGCGCGGCGACATCCGTCGCGACGAGAAACTCGAATTCCGCCTTCTTGAATTTGTTCATGACGCGGGTGCGCTGCGCCTGGGCGATGCCGCCGTGGAGCCGGTCGGCGGAGAATCCCTGGGCGATGAGGTCGTCGGCGAGTTCGTCCACCATGCGCTGGGTGTTGCAAAAAATGATGCCGAGTTTGTAGCCGTGGAAATCGATCAGGCGGAGGAGCGCTTGGAATTTCATGCGCTGAGGCACTTCGTAATACCACTGCTCGATCGCGGGGACTGTGAGTTGCTTCTGCTCGATCTTGACGGATTTCGGCTCTTTCGAGTGACGCTCGATCAGGTCGCGGATTGGCTTGGAAACGGTCGCGGAGAAGAAAACGGTCTGCCGTTCATCGGGTGTGGCGGAAAGGATTTTTTCGATGTCTTCGCGGAAGCCCATGTCGAGCATGCGGTCCGCTTCATCGAGAACGACCATCTTGACCGCGCCGAGTTGAAGAGTGCCGCGCTCCATGTGGTCCATGATGCGGCCGGGGGTTCCGATCACAATTTGGACGCCTTTTTTGAGTTCGAAAAATTGCCGCTCGTAGGAGGCACCGCCGTAGATCGGAACGGCGTGGATGCCGCGCTTGTGTGCGGAGAGTTTGTGCACCTCGTCGGCCACCTGCGTCGCCAACTCGCGCGTGGGACACATGATCAAAACTTGCACCGAGCGGTCTGCGGGCACGCAAAGCTCGATCGCGGGAATCGCGAAGGCGGCTGTCTTCCCGGAGCCTGTTTGCGACTGGCCGACCACATCGTGTCCTTCGAGCAGAACAGGGATGGCAGCCGACTGGATGGGAGAGGCCTCTTCGAAACCCAGATCGGCAACCGCCTTCAAAACCTCGGCCGAGAGGCCCAATTCCGCGAAATTCAACTTATTCATCCAGCACCCATAGCCGTCGCGCGCCCCGCCGTCACGGGAAACCCTGCGGTCTTACTTCGAGAGTTCGAGCATGCGCCGCACCGAGTGCTCGGCTTTGGCGCGGATGTCCTCCGGGATTTCGATGCGCGGCTCGAGATTGGCGAGGCAGTCGCGGAGCTTCTCGAGTGTGTTCATTTTCATGTAGCGGCAGTCGGCACAGGCGCACGAGTCGGTCGGTCCGGGAATGAAATTCTTGTTCGGCACCTCGCGGCGCAGTCGGTGCAACATGCCGCTCTCGGTGACGATGATGAAATCCTTCGCCGGATTGTCCCGGCAGTAGCTCACCATTTTTTCGGTGGAGCACACCTCGTCCGCGAGCAGGCGCACGGCGAGCGTGCACTCGGGATGCGCGACGACCACGGCTCCGGGATGCTCGGCTTTGATGCGGTTGATGCTATCGCGCGTGAACTCGACATGGACATAACAGTTGCCACGCCAGAGATCCATGTGGCGGCCGGTTTTTTCCATCACCCAGGCGCCGAGATTCTGGTCCGGGACAAAGAGGATGTTGCGGTCCTTCGGCGCGGATTCGACGATTTTCACCGCGTTGCCGCTGGTCACGATCACATCGGCCAGAGCCTTCACGCCGGCGCTGCAATTGATGTAGGCGATGACATAGTAGTTTTTGTCGCGATGCTCCTCGAGATAGGCGGCGAGCTTGTCCGCCGGGCAGGAGTCCGATAGCGAGCATCCAGCGTCCATTTCGGGAATCACGACGATTTTTGAAGGGCTCAAAATTTTCGCCGTCTCGCCCATGAAGTGGACGCCGCAAAAAGCGATCACATCCGTATCGGTTTCCGCCGCCTGACGGCTCAAGCCGAGCGAGTCGCCAACGAAATCCGCCACCTCCTGGATCGCGGCGATCTGGTAGTTGTGCGCGAGAATCACGGCATTGCGGGAGCGCTTCAGCTCCAGGATTTCCGAAATGAGGTCTGTCGAGACGGATTGCATAGGCGCGACGATGCGCGATACGCCACGAGCAATCAAGCGGGGTGTTTTGCCCGAAAGCCTCCCCCGCCTTGACGCGGGGCGCGGGGGGTTGTTTCATTCCGCGATGGCCACTGTCGCACGCGAGAGCGTTCGCAAGATTCTGCATGAGTATCTCGCGGGAAAAGGACTGCGCAAAACCGCGCAGCGCGAGGCTATTATCGAGGCAGCTTTCGGCACGAACGATCACTTCACGGCCGAGGAGTTGCTGGTCATGGCGCGTGCCATCGACCGCTCGGTTTCTCGGGCCACTGTTTACCGCACGCTTCCCTTGCTCGTTCAAAGCGGCCTGCTTCGTGAACTCGAACTCGGCGGCGATACAAAAATCTACGATCCGAACTTTCTGGAGCACCCCACTCACAACCACCTCGTCTGTGTGGATTGCAAAAAAATCATCGAATTCGAAGACCCGAACATGGAACTGCTGGAAAACTGCATCACCCGCCGGTTGGGTTTCTCACCGGCGAATAAAATGGTGAAAATCGAGGCCCACTGCGACGAGTTTCAACTGCGCGGATCGTGTGCCAAGCGCTTGGAGGCGAAAGAATAAAATAGTCATGTGGAAAGGACGCTTCCAAGAGGAACAATCGGACTTGCTCAAAACCTACGGCGCCTCGGTGCATGTGGATTGGCAGCTCTACCGGCAGGACATCCGGGGCAGCATCGCCCACGCCAGAGCCTTGCTCGCGGCGGGTATTCTGACGCCGGAGGAATTCGGAAAAATCGAGAGCGGGTTGTTGGAAATCCGCTCCGAGATCGAGGCTGGAAAATTTGAATTCAGCCAGGACCTCGAGGATGTGCACATGAACATCGAGGCGGAGCTGACCAAGCGCATCGGAGCGGCCGGGGCGAAGCTTCACACCGCCCGCAGCCGGAACGATCAGGTCGCGCTCGACTTTCGCCTGTGGCTTCGCGACGCGTGCGCGGAGCTTCGTGGCGGCATACGCTCACTTCAGGCCTCGCTCGTAGGCCTCGCCGGACGGCACAAGGACGCCATCATTCCCGGCTACACCCATCTCCAGCGCGCCCAGCCGGTCTTTTTTGCGCATCATCTTTTAGCCTATGTCGAGATGCTCGACCGCGATGCCTCGCGTCTGTCCGACGCCTCTGCGCGCATGGACGCCTGTCCGCTGGGTTCGGGAGCTATTGCGGGTTCGACGATCCTGCTGAACCGCGAGGCCGTGGCCAGCGAGCTGGGTTTTTCAAAAGTCACGACGAACAGCATGGATGCCGTCGCCGACCGGGACTTCGCCTGCGAGGTGCTGGCCTGCCTGGCGATTCTCGGCATGCACATCTCCCGCCTGAGCGAGGATGTGATTTTGTGGGCCTCGACGGAGTTTGGATTCATCGAGCTCAGCGACCGGCACACCACCGGCTCGAGTCTCATGCCCCAGAAAAAAAATCCCGACATCGCCGAGTTGGCGCGCGGGCGCACGGGGCGGCTTTATGGGAATTTGATGAGCCTTCTCACGGTGATGAAAGGCCTGCCCCTCACCTACAATCGCGACATGCAGGAGGACAAGGAGGCTGTCTTCGACTCGGTAAAAACCGTTTCCGAGACACTGGCCATTTTCTCCGAAATGTTCGATGCAGCCTCGCTCCGCGAAGACCGTGCGCTGGTCGCTGCCAGCGATCCGCTTCTCCTCGCCACGGACTTGGCCGATCGCTTGGTCGAGGGGGGAGTTCCATTCCGGAAGGCGCACGAGATCGTTGGCGGCCTTGTCGCCGTGGCGCAGGAATCGAAAACCCCGTTGCATCAACTCGACCCGGCTGTCTTTTTGGAGGCATCCCCCGTCTTGTCGCCCGAGGTCGTGAAGGCGACCTTCGACTTGCGCGCGGCACTCGCCGCGCGCGGCACGACTGGGGCCCCTTCGCCGGAAAATATTCAAAGAGAACTGGCCCGCTGGCGTGAACAACTCCGCTAACAAAACCATGCTTTCGCTGGAGAGGTTTTTCGCTTTTCGCAATCGCGGAGACGAACCCAAGCCCTTTCTTTCCCATATCGAGGATTTGCGCTTCATGATCATCAAAATCGCCGCCGCGCTTGTTGCCGGGATGCTTCTCTCCTTCGTCTTCCGCACCGAGTTGGCTTCTCTTGTGCAACATCCACTGGTGACGGTCGACCCCCAACGTGCGGCGAACTTGCAATCCCTCGGCGTGGCTGACTCGTTCACCATATCTCTCGAGCTTTCCTTCTACGCCGGCTTGGTTCTTTCATTTCCCCTGATCGTGATTTTCCTCGCCGAGTTCATCCTGCCGGCTCTGACGCCAAAAGAGAAGGCCATGATCTTTCCGGCAGCCGCGCTTGGCTCGGGCCTTTTTCTGGGCGGTGCCGCCTTTAGCTATTTCATCGTGCTCCCTCAAACCCTCGAGTTTTTTTTCAAAGATGCCCAAGCGATGAATTGGCAGCCTACTTGGACAGTTCGCGAATACTACTCGTTTGCCACGCAATTCGTCATCTCCTTCGGCCTTGCCTTCGAGCTGCCGCTTGGGATTCTGCTTTTGGTGAAGCTCGGGATCGTGGACCACGAACTCCTGGGACGCACTCGCGCATTTGCGGTGGTTATCATTTTTTTTCTGGCCGCAGTCATCACCCCGACATCGGACATTCTCACC
This sequence comes from bacterium, assembly GCA_037147075.1. Taxonomy (GTDB): domain Bacteria; phylum Verrucomicrobiota; class Verrucomicrobiia; order Chthoniobacterales; family Terrimicrobiaceae; genus UBA967. Next base: position 16,850 of record JBAWVX010000034.1, on the reverse strand, counting down.
CTCGTTCTCATGGGAGGGCCGATGTATGTGCTGTATGAAATTTGCATCGCCATGGCTTGGATGATGAGGGACAAGGATTCTCGTCCGGTTGTTTGACCCAAACGGTCTTTGGAATTTGGGCGTGGCGGAATCCTCCGTGCCGGCGGCGGGACTCGAACCCGCACACTCCTTTCGGAATAAGGGATTTTAAGTCCCTTGCGTCTGCCATTTCGCCACGCCGGCTAGACGGTTTGAAAGAGCCTGTATCATCGGTTTCGTGGACAACTCAGCAAGCGTAAAAAAAACTCGCACCGCTCATTAGCAGTCCCACTCTTGACTGAGTCATGAGCCAAGGCTTGCGGTTTTTATTTTCGAAAATACGATTCGTGCAGGATGAAGTCCCCCGCCTCAACATGTCGAAAGATCGGTAAATACACGGTGAGCTGCGGCCATCTTTTGCCATTCGGGGTGAGTCCTGTGCCGGGCGGAGTGAATTTTTCGATCTTCAGCGCCAACGCCACTGGATGCACGCTGGTGCTGTTCAAGGAGGATGAGCCGAGGCCTGTTGCGGAAATTCCATTTCCCGCCGGCTACCGTCTGGGGCACGTCTGGGCCATGGTTGTTTATGATCTCGAATACGAAAATCTGGAATACGGCTTTCGGATGGATGGCCCCTCGAGCGTGCGCGACGGCCACTATTTTGACGTTTCGAAAATCCTCCTGGATCCGTATGCGCGCGAGGTGGTGGGACGCGAGCAGTGGATGGACCGCTCCAGATCGGCCCATAAACCGGTTTTCCGCTCCCGAGTGCCTACCGGCACCGGAGTGCTCGAAACCAACGGAATCAACCGCATCCCGCCATGTGAATTGATCATCTACGAGATGCACCTGCGTGGCTTCACGCGCCACGCCACCTCGCGAGTGAAGAATCCGGGAACGTTTGCCGGGCTGGCCGAGAAGGTCAAGGACCTGGCAAAGCTGGGGGTGAACTGCGTCGAGTTGATGCCCGTTTTCGAGTTCGATGAAACGGAAAATCTCCGCACGAATCCGACGAATGGTGAGACACTCTGCAATTATTGGGGCTACAGCACGGTGGGATTTTTTGCCCCGAAGGCCAGCTATGCCTCCTCGGGTGCGGAACATTTGCAGGTCGCCGAAATGAAGGACATGGTGCGCGCCCTCCACGCGCGGGGCATCGAAGTCATGCTGGATGTTGTCTTCAACCACACAGCCGAGGGCGGAGCGAACGGGCCGGTTTTTTCATTCCGGGGTATCGACAACAAGACGTGGTATATTCTCGATGAGAAGGGAAATTACGCCAACTATTCAGGGTGCGGAAACACGGTGAACTGCAACTACCCGGCCGTGAGGGAATTTGTGATCAACTGCCTGCGTTACTGGGCTTCGGAATATCACATCGATGGCTTCCGCTTCGATCTCGCCTCGATCCTCGGCCGCGACAGTCAAGGCTATCCACTGGCAAACCCGCCGTTGCTGGAATTCCTCGCCCACGATCCGGTGCTTGCGGATTGCAAGCTCGTCGCCGAGGCATGGGATGCAGGCGGGCTCTATCAGGTCGGAAACTTCCCGAGCTACGGACGTTGGATGGAATGGAACGGCAAATACCGTGATTGCGCGCGGCATTTTTTGAAAGGGGATCCCGGGTATGTGGGGGAAATGGTGCAGCGTATCCTGGGGTCGCCAGACCTCTATGCGGCGGCCGGGCGCAAGCCCACTGCAAGCGTCAATTTCATAACCTGTCACGATGGGTTCACGCTTCGCGACCTTTTTTCCTACAACGGCAAACACAATCTCGAAAACGGCGAAAACAACCAGGACGGCTCGAACGACAACCTGAGCTGGAATTGCGGCACCGAGGGACCATCCGACGACCCGGCTACCAACGCTCTGCGCCTGCGCCAGAGCAAAAACGCGATGGCACTCTTGGTGGTCAGCCAAGGTGTGCCCATGATTACCATGGGAGACGAGAGCGGACGCACCCAACGTGGCAACAACAACGCCTACTGCCACGATGTGGATTGGAACTGGCTGAACTGGGAGCCCGATGCCTTCGGCCAAGAGATGCTCCGCTTCACCAGGTCGATCATCGCCTTTCGAAAAGCCAACCCCGCTCTCCGCCAACCCGAGTTTCTCAGCGAGATGGACCAGATCGGAAGTGGTTATCCTGACATCAGCTGGCATGGAGTCCTACCTTGGCATCCCGACTGGACGCCCTCCAGCAGAACACTCGCCTTCATGCTCTGCGGACGCCATGGACAGGCCATCGGCGGAAGCCACCACTTCATTTACGTGGTATGCAATATGTATTACCAACCGATCACTTTCGGCCTTCCCGTCCTTCCCAAGGCCCTCCAATGGCATCGCTACTGCGACACCAGTCTGCCCGCGCCGGAAGACATCCTTGAGATCGGCTCAGCAGTCCCCTTGGTTTCTCAGAAAAACTACGAGGTCAAGGAATGGACGATTGCGATCCTGCTTGGCAAGTGAGCCTTTGAGCGCACTAGAGCGCGCTCGGCGGCAGGCCACTGGCAGGTGAGCCAGGAGGCAATCCAACTTCGCCCTGGAAAAACTTGGGATATGAGTTGATGGCGTCCTCTTCGGGCAAGGCGGAACGATGGGAAGAGTTCAGGAGCTCGTCGAAAAGTTTCGAGGTATTCGCGTAGAATGGATATTGGGACCCAGAGTCGTCAGAGGGTTTGTATCGCCACTGCTTATAGCTCCAGAGCCAGAGTTCGGGATTCTTGGCGATCATGGGTTCCATAACATCCCAACAGGCTTGTGCGATTTGCTGGTGGGTGGCGCCTTGTGGCAAATCCAGCGGAGGATCGTAAACAAGGCGAAAGTTTCCATCAGATTCCGGAAAAATCCGGCTCGGAACGAGAGCCGCCCCACCCCTCTCGGAAAGGATGCCTGTCATCGGACTCATGGAGGTCCAAAGACCAAAGCATTTGACCGGCACGGCACCATGCTTGGGATGGATGCTGAGATCGGCAGCGGCCCCGACTTTTCCTCCGGAGCGCAGGAGCTTGATCATGCGGATGAGTGCTCGGGATGGTGGAATGATCGTGTGACCGCCTCTGGCCCGCAGACTGTCAAAAATGGGACCGAGAAGAGGATTTTTAAAAGTCTGGGTGATCACCAGCCCAGGCGTGACGGCAAAGGAACTCACCAGGCTGATCCATTCAAAATTTGAAAAGTGTGTCAGGAAGTAGACTCCGGGCGCACGCTGGTCGCGATGGATGGGATGGTTGTCAAGACCGTCCACGCAGATATGGTTCCGGTAGTTTTCCGCCGTGAGATTGGGCGACCAGAAGAGGCAGAGCATCGTGCGGGCGAAGTTCTGAAAAGATTTTCGGGCGATGCGGTTTCGCTCGCGTAGGGTGTAGGATTCGCCAAAGGCGACCCGCAAGTTATCGATTGCCACGGCGCGGCTGCGCGAGTCCAAGTGGAAAACAAGTGCGCCGAGCATGTGGCCAAGCGGCTGAAGGGCCGCATAAGGCAAGCGCGGGATGATCCACTCGACCAACTTAAGCCCCCAAAATTCCAGCCGGTATCGAAAGCGCTTGAGACGGGGAGTGGCGGCTGGCTGGCACTTGTTGCTCACAGGGACTTCAAATAAAACTCCGCCAAACCCAGATCGCGCGGAAAAGTGATTTTGAGATTGGGTTCCCCGTGGACGACGGGGAAAGGGTGGACGCCGCTGGCAATGAGCGCTGAGACTTCATCCGTCGCTCCCAGATGATGGGCTTCCAGCGCCGCCTGCAGAAGATCGTGCCGCGCGGCCTGAGGGGTTTCCATCGCGAAAAGATTGATGCGGGGAATCGTTTCCCCGAGGAATCCCGCCGCATCCGCGCGGTGCAGTGAGTCGGTGACTGGATGCGCTGCCGAGGCGGCGCAATGGACTTGGGCCGCGCGAACGACTTTTTCGATCAAAGCGGGTGTCACGAGCGGACGGGCGGCATCATGCACGGCGACGAAATCCGGAGGATTCGAGGTGAGGGTTTGAAGTCCACGTAAGACAGAGACGCTCCGCTCCGCACCGCCAGAGGCGATTTGCCGAAACTTCGGGAAAGGTGCTGCCAGCTGGGAGAACTCTGGAATGCGTGATGCGGCGCAAACCAACACGGCAGAGTCGATTTCCAGGCACTCCTGAAAAGCTCGCAGCGACCACTCCAAAACAGTCCTTCCACACAGAGGGGCCATGAGTTTGTCGAAGCCCATGCGGTTGCTGGAGCCGGCGGCAACGAGAATAGCTGCGGTGGTCATGACTTGAAAAAAATTAACGCTGAGAGGCTCGAAGCGCACGGAGATTTAGAAATCGAAAAACGCTTGTTGGCTCGATTCGCCTTTCGGCTTGCGGCTTTTGGTATTTGACTCCTTGCGTCGGCTCACCCCGGCCTCTCTTTTCCAAGAGTCGATTTCGCGCTCGAGGGTGGCGAGGTGGTTTTTTGCGTCACGGATGCGGGCTTCGACTTCGGCACGCATTTTTGCACCGACCTTCTGGCGATTTTCCGCGTGCCAGAACTGCCAAGCGGGGGAGGAGCGTGCCTCACGGAAGCGTTTTTTCAAATCCCGGACCGTGCGCTCCATTTCATTGGCCACCTTGCGGAGGTGGTAGAGCGTGGACCGGATCGCGCTGCCGCTCTCATGCAGGTCCGTGAGCGCGAGCAGAACCTCGAGACGCTCGACATCCATTGTGGCATAAGCATTTTGGAGTTCGTGCCAGAGGCGCTGGGTATTTGCATCGCTGCGGGACTTGCCGGTGTCGGGGTGCAGCCGGCGCACGAGGACACGGTAGAGCTCCTTAACACGGGCGGGGATGTCTTGCTTCTTCTGTGTTGCCGAGGCGCAGTCCTCCTCGCGGTGCCTTTTCCACTCCCGGTATTCGTTGAAGAGTTTTTTGTATTGCCGCTTGTCCAATTCATCCGGCTCCTCATCAATGGCGTAGCGGACGTAGCTGCGAAATTCGCGCTCCTCGTCGGTGAATTCCCGCTCGGCATCGGGATCATCTTCCACTTCCGGTTCAGGCGAAGATCGATCCGGCTCACCACCGGCCTGGCGCTCCTCCCATTCCTGCTGCTCGCGGGCGATGTCAGCATAGATTTCGGCGGGATCACGTCCTGTGAAAAGCGCCTCCAGACCCGCCGTGCTCAGCAGATGTTCGAGATGGTCGATCTTGGCGTTGATCTGACGCTCCTCGGCCAGAAGCGGACCCAGCGTCTCCTCCTCCCAACGGGTGAAGGCGGGGAGGATCGTTTTTTCAAACTCCTCGAGCGAGGTGGAAAGCTTGTCTATCTCCCGGATTTTTTTTTGGGCAGCGCAGCCTGCCTCCGCGCGGAGCGGCTCCTGATCCAGGAGAATGATCCTCCTGTCGCTGGAGAGCTTCACAAATCGCGGCTGTGGAGGCGGAGAGGTTTTTTTACGGCGCTTTTTCATTTTCGATGCTCTTGGAGTGTATCAGCGGCAACAAAAAAGACCGCTCCGAATTTGCATCGAAGCGGTCTTTTCGGGTTGAGTTTTTTCTGACTTAACGAACCTGCACCATGGCCGCGTGCTCTTCATCCGAACACGGAGCATTGAGCGGAACATTGGTGCTCTTCGAGGAGTCTCCGACAATGGCACTCTGCAGCATGTAAGCTTCCACCTCCTCACCGCTGATGTCGGCGAGCATCTGCCCGTTGATGATGACGCAGGGCGAGAGCGGTTGGCCGCTCAGTTGCTCCATCTCGAAGCGGTGGTTGGGGTTTTGAATGATGTCCTTTTCCGTGTAGGGAAGGTCATATTTTTCAAAAACTGCACGCACGCCGCGGCTCCATCCGCAGTGGGTTTTCAGGTAGGCTGTGATTTCAGGTTTGTTCATCTTGAATGATACGAATCAAGTGGCCACGGGGGCTTACTTTTTCGATTCGCCGGGACGGTATTCGTCTTCCGCGAACTGGAAGGCTTGGTCGAGACCGACCATGTCTTCGCCCGGACGCAGAGTCTCGAGAGTTTCGGCCTCTTTGCGCAAAGCCTCCTCGCTGTAGTTGGCGGCTTTGACCGAGAGACCGATGCGGCGCTCGGCCTTGTCCACCTTGATGACGCGGGCTTCCACTTCCTGGCCGACTTTGAGAACATCTTTGACCTTTTCGACACGATCCTCACTGATCTGCGAAATGTGCACGAGGCCGTCAATGTCGTCCTGGAGTTGGACGAAGGCACCGAAGTTGGTGAGTTTGGTGATGGTGCCTTTAACGAGATCACCGATGCGGAATCGTCCGTCGATTTCCTTCCAAGGATCTTGATCGAGTTGTTTGACGCCGAGGCTGATGCGCTGGTTGGTCTTGTCGATGTCGAGGACCACGGCTTCAAGGTCATCGCCTTTTTTGAGCATTTCGCTCGGGTGATTGATCTTGCGGGTCCAGGAGAGGTCGGAAACATGGATCATGCCGTCGATGCCTTCCTCGAGTTCCACGAACGCGCCGTAGGCCGTCATATTGCGAACCTTGCCCTTGACCTGTTTGCCGATCATGTAGCGAAGCTCGATTTCATCCCATGGATTTGGTTCGAGTTGGCGAACACCGAGGGAGATTTTTTGTTCCTCTTTGTTCACGCCGAGCACGAGGGCTTCGACTTCTTGGCCGAGTGTGAGGACATCCGAGGGACGCGCGATGCGCTTGGTCCAAGAGAGTTCCGACACGTGGATGAGGCCTTCGACGCCATCTTCGATCTGAACGAATGCGCCGTAGGGCATGAGGTTCGTGACTTTGCCGGACACTTTCTGGCCGACTGGGAAACGCTCTTCGATCTTGTCCCATGGGTTCGACTGCATCTGTTTGAGGCCGAGGGAGACGCGCTCCTTGTCCTTGTTGATGTCGAGAACCTGAACGGTGAGTTGCTGGCCGACTTTAATGAGTTCGGACGGATGGTTGAGGCGGGCCCAGGACATGTCGGTGACATGGAGGAGGCCGTCGATCCCATCGAGGTCGATGAACGCACCGAAATCGGTGATGTTTTTGACCGTGCCGACGATCTGATCGCCGATATTGACACCGCCGAGGAACGCTTGGCGTTTGTCCGAGCGTTCCTGCTCGATGATTTCGCGACGGCTGAGAACCACATTTTTGCGGTCCTCATTGATTTTAACGATCTTGAAATCGTAGGTGTTTCCGACAAATTGCTGGAGGTCTTTCGGAGGCACGATATCAATCTGGGATGCGGGGAGAAACGCCTCCACGCCCACGTTGACGGTGAGACCGCCTTTGACCGCGCTGCGGACTTTGCCTTTGATGAGGCCGTCGCCTTTGAACACGCCAACGATCTTCTCCCAGTTCTGGCGCTGGGAGGCTTTCTCCTTCGAGAGAACGACCATGCCCTCGTCGTTTTCGAGCCTTTCGAGAAGAACTTCGACTTCATCGCCAAGTTCAACGGATTCGGGTTCGTCGAATTCGGCGGCAGGGATCACGCCTTCACTTTTGTATCCAATATCCACGAGGAATTCCCGTGGTCTGATCTCAAGGATGTGTCCCTTGACGATGCTACCTTCGCGGTAGTTTTTGACCGAGCTGGCGATCAATTCTTTTAATGCTGACATATGGTTAATGGTTCCTTTTTTTGTTTCGCAACCGGCCTCAAGCAGGAAAGAGAGGGCGACTTGCGGCCACGTCGACCGCGTGCGAGGTTCGACCGGACGAATCCGGACTATGCTGCCGACACGCTTTGATTCCCGTCGGCGGGGAAAATTTTTTCAGGCCTTTCAAACTTTTTCCACCTGCCAGTATTCGAGGTCCACGAGTGTGTCGCGGCCGAAAATGCTGACAGAGACCCGCAGCTTGCCACGCTCGGGGTCGATCTCCTCGACGAGTCCGTTTTGGTTTTGGAAAGGACCATCGGCCACCTTCACTTTATCGCCGATTTCAAACTGGATTTTCGGTTTGACGGTGTCTTCCCGATCACGGATTTGAGCCAAAAGCCCTTCGACTTCCTTGGGACGCATCGGAATGGGGCGGTCCTTTGTGCCGGCAAAACCAAGAACGCCAGCAGTGTCTTTGATGAAATACCACGTCTTGTCGACAAGTTGGTTGTTTTCATCGAGGAGATGCATATTGACGATCAGGTAGCCCGGGAAAAACTTCCGGGTCGTCTCGGTTTTCTTCCCCCGCTTGATTTCTTGGACACGCTCCGTGGGGATGAGCACCTCGAAGACGTGATCAGACATTTCGTCAGTGATGATTCGGCGATCGATGTTGTCTTTGACCTTCTGCTCCTGTCCGGAGAGGACGTGCACCACGAACCATTGATCTTTTGGGGCTAAAGCCATTTGGAAATTGCTTGGGGGGGTTATGGATTGGTGAGAAACCCAACCACATTGATGAGAATGAAGTCGAAAAATGCAATGTAACCGCCCAACAGAACCATGGCCACAAAAACAACGACTGTGGAGTCTGTGAGTTCCTTGTAGCGGCGGAAACCCTTTTCGTTGGGATCCCATGGCCACTGGGCCTTGCCGAGCTCCACCCGGACTTCTGAGGTGAACTTGCGAAGTTTCGAAAACATCAGGTTGTGTATTTTTGAGAAGGAACCACAGGCCAGGAGGGACTTGAACCCCCAACCGACGGTTTTGGAGACCGTTGCTCTACCAATTGAGCTACTGACCTTCGGAATTGGTTCCGGCCCGCGTTTTAAGGCGGGCGCTTGTGAGAGAATTAGGCGATAATCTCAGCCACACGACCGGCACCTACGGTGCGGCCGCCTTCACGGATAGCGAAGCGGATGGTTTTTTCCATCGCGATGGGCGTGATGAGTTCGACTTCCACAGACACGTTATCACCGGGCATCACCATTTCAACACCATCCGGCAATTTGACAGTTCCGGTCACATCCGTGGTGCGGAAATAAAATTGTGGGCGGTAGTTGCTGAAGAATGGCGTGTGGCGGCCACCTTCGTCTTTGCTGAGAACGTAGACCTCGGCTTTGAACTTGGTGTGAGGCTTGATCGAACCGGGTTTGGCGATAACCTGACCACGCTCGATTTCCTCTTTCTTGGTGCCGCGGAGCAACACACCGACGTTGTCGCCGGCTTCCGCGCTGTCAAGGAGCTTGCGGAACATTTCGATGTCTGTGACTGTGGTCTTCTTGGTATCGCGAAGGCCGACGATTTCGACCTCCTCCATTTTTTTGAGGATACCACGCTCAACGCGTCCGGTGGCGACAGTTCCACGACCTTCAATGTTGAACACGTCTTCAACGGGCATGAGGAAAGGCTGATCCTTTGGACGCTCAGGCTGGGGAATGTATTCATCGACAGCGGCCATGAGGTCGAGGATGAATTTTTCGTAGCTGGCGTCACCTTCGAGGGCTTTGAGGGCGCTGCCTTTGACGATCGGAATCGTGTCGCCGGGGAACTCGTATTTGCTCAGAAGTTCGCGGACTTCCATTTCCACGAGTTCGAGAAGGTCCTTGTCATCGACCATGTCGACTTTGTTCATGAAAACAACAATCGAAGGAACACCAACCTGGCGGGCGAGAAGGATGTGCTCGCGGGTTTGCGGCATGGGGCCGTCGGCAGCGCTCACGACGAGGATCGCGCCGTCCATCTGGGCGGCACCAGTGATCATGTTTTTGACGTAGTCGGCGTGGCCAGGGCAGTCGACATGCGCGTAGTGGCGGTTGTCGGTTTCGTATTCGACGTGGGCGGTGTTGATGGTGATGCCGCGCTCTTTTTCCTCGGGAGCCGCGTCAATTTCATCATATTTGCGGGCCTGTGCCTTGCCGGACTTGGCGAGCACGGTGGTGATTGCCGCTGTGAGTGTGGTTTTACCGTGGTCAACGTGGCCGATCGTGCCGATGTTGACGTGCGGTTTGTTACGCTGGAACTGTTCTTTTGCCATCTTGGATTTTGGTTGATTTTTTGGTTGCGGGACGATGCTGGTGGAGCCCATGACCGGGATTGAACCGGTGACCTCGTCCTTACCAAGGACGTGCTCTACCGACTGAGCTACATGGGCATTTGGCGGAGTGAACCGCGGTATTTGCACATCGACCTGCGTTATGTTTTCCCGTTGTTAAAAAAAGGCGACGACGCTCTCCGCTTCCGCATTGCCGAGGGGCGGTTGACGTCCTCACCTGTTTTCGACAGGGGAGTGAAAAATACCGGTTCAGCAGATTGTGTCAAAGGGAAAATGTGGAGGGTAAATCGTCGAGTGGTCAGGCCGTTTTCTTAAGTCGGCTCTGGCGCAACGCGGCAATGGAAACAAAAGCGAGTTCACAAAAGACAAAAGCCATCGCACCCGGAAGGCCACCACTGCCAAAACCATAACTGTGCAGGCCGACGCCCAAAACAAAGTTCACACCATACCAGGCCATGATCACGCATTGAAAAGCCAGCACGGCCCCCACGGCCATTCCGAATCCTCCCCATCTTCCGGCGATCCGTCCGTGCAAGAGAAAAAGATAAGTGAGAAGCGCGATGAGGGCCCAGGTTTCTTTGGGGTCCCAATCCCAAAAACGGCCCCAAGAGTAATTCGCCCAGACACCGCCAAGGATGGTGCCGATGGCGAGGAGCAGAACGCCGATTTGGAGTGTCCGGTAGAGATAGTTGTGCAAAGCCGGCGATGGTTTCGAACCAATGAGGGATTTCCCGAGAATGATGTGGCCGACGCCGAGCGCGAGGGCGAAGGCGGCGTAGCTGAGCGTGATCGTCAGGACATGCGTCGTGAGCCAGAAATTATCCGCCAGCACCGGCACGAGCGGATGGATCGACCTGTCAAGGATGACTGTCTGCGTGTCGGCCAGAATCAGGGAGGCAACAGCGACGGGCACCGCACCAAGCAGGAAATACCGGCTGCGGTAGATCGCTTCGAAAACCAACGCGAAGAAAATCGTTCCAAAAGCCACCCACACAACCGACTCATACATGTTCGTCACAGGAGCCCGGCCGGAAATAAGGATCCGGAAAACAAAGCCCGCGAGCTGAAGCAGGAATCCGCCGAGGCCGAGAACCCAACCCAGCGCGTAGCCCGGTTTCCCGGGCACGACCAACATGCCGACTCCGGCGGCGAGATAGAGTATCCATGCCCAGCGGAAGGGATGGAGCTTTTGATAGAAAACTTCGATGGCAATTTTAGCGGGGTCGGCTTGGAACCTCGCCTCCTCCCGGCCCTGCTCGGCGCGCAACTCGGCCAGGGCGCTGTCGAATGCCGTCTGGTCGTTCAAGCGAAACCCCTCGCGCAGCTTGGCGAGCGCTGCGTCTTCGGGTTTCAGGGGGCTCCAAGCGGCGGCACCCGTCGGCAGCAGGGTGATCGAGCGGCCACTGACAAGACCCTCGAAAACCGCCAGACGCATGCCGATGGTCGAGGCCTCGCGCTGCTCGACATCGAGCTTGGCTTTGGGGTTTTTCGAACGGATCGCGGAAACCTCCTGCAGAGCGGCGCGGAGTGGCTCGTTCATGGCCAGCTCTCGGTAGGTGAAAAGTTTTTTTGTCGGATCGAGGCCAAGGCGATCCTTGAATTTCTTGTTCCCGATGAGGATAAGCGGCTGGTCCTCCCAGCCCACGGGCGTGAGCCAGAGCGAGGCGACCGTTGCGGTCGAGCCGATCTTCACACCATCCTTGAGATAGCGGCTTTTGCCGGAGAGGCTCAAAAGGGCCTCGTCGGCGAAAACGAGGAATGGCTTCTTGCGCCCACCTTCTTGGATCGGGATCGAGTCCAAGCCGGTGAGATCGAGCCCGTGCGAGACATTGCAAAAAAACAGAAGCGCGGCGGCGAGGGCAAACAGGCGGTATGGAGATGTCATGCGTTCTTGGATTTGGGTTTGAAGTAAAACATGATCGCGATCCCGACACAAATGGCCAGAGAGCCCGACCACTTCAGCAGCCAGCCCGGATCATAGAGCACCTGCAAAGTCGTCTCGCCGAGGTCGCGCGGATTCCACTCCGCTTGGGAAAACTTGTAGTTGATGCCGGTTAAGTTGGCAAAAAGCGTGCCGGGAAAGCTGGCTGGATGGTTCATGCGGGCCGTGCCGGTTTTGGTGAAAGCCGTGCCATCCTCCTTGAACTCGACGGTCGCAATGAAATTCGATGGCGTCTCGGTGCCCTCGTAGCGCGGAACCTCGAAATCCAAGAGGCGCATTGCAAATGGCAATGGCCGCAACTCCAGACCGTATCCCACCCGAACGACATTCCGTCCGTCCGTGAGCGAGGTGATGTCGCCGCTGGGAATCCAGCGCGCCTCGGTGTCTTGATTGCCGGGCGAAACCAGCCGCGCCCGGAATCCCGGAACGCCCGTCTCGCCCTTCGGCAATGCGGGACCTGGCTGCATGATGGTATGCACGGCGGCCCGGGGATAAAAACCCAACACTTCGACCTGCCAATCCGCCCACCCCGTCGAAAATGTGTCGCCCACTTTCGCCGCACCCGAGGCGTAGGTCGATCCGCCGCGCTGGAGTTGGTAGACAATGCCATCCGCCCCGGGAGCCACTACCAAAGAGGGCTTGGAGTCCTTCGCCGGGCTTCCCGCTATTTGAATTCGGACGAGGGCAGCCGGGTTGTTCGGTTGATCACTCTTGGTCGTTGGGCGCCCGTTGGCCATTTCAAAGTCGGGCCAGTAATCCTCCACCGTCACAATCGCAGACCCGGCTTGCAGGGGGGATTTCATGACCTCCTCCCGTAGATAAGTGGCGGCGGCTGTATCGGAAGGCGCAAAGGTTATTTTTTTGCCGTCCGTGCTGAGCATGACCCGTATGCCAGAAGCTTTCGGACCACCTTCCACGACCGGCGCGAACTTTCCAAAGACCATCTGCGTTTCCGCATCGACAGCCGCTGCCGGCGGCGGCAACTCAGGCTGAAAAACCACGCGCGCCAGTCCAAAAAAATCCCGCTCCTGGGGGGCCTGCTCCTCGAGCACCACGGGTATTTCCAGGTTCTGTCCCATGCGCGGACTCGTAAAGCGGAGCATGACGCCCGGCCCGCCCGACTCGGAGGGCACGAGCTTTTCCTCCTTGATGAGATTGTCGCTGAATCCATCGGCGAGGATTTGGAGATCCGTGCGGGGCACCTCAAACACCCTCGGACGTTTCTCGCTCGGCCGCGTCGCCGAGGCGTCGAATGGCATGACATAGAGTGCCGAGTCATTCGGGCTCTCGACTTGGATGATGCTGCGGTTCACCGTGATCTTCCGCACAGGACCTTTGTCCTTGTGCAGGGTTACATTTCCCTCAAAGCCGGTCTGGATGCCCACCATCGCACCAAGGAGCAGGGTGATGATGCCGTAGTGGGTGATGATAAATCCGGCGTGTTTTTTCTCCCACGGCCAGCGGGTGAGAGTGACCGCGAAGAGGTTGATGCACAGCACGGCGAGCCAGATGAGGAACCAAGGCGCCTTGTAGATGTAAACCTGCGCGATTTTTGTGCTGAACTCCGACTCGGCAACCGTCGCCGCCGCGCATGCGATGGCAATGGTCGCGAGGAGAATCAGGGCCAATTGCATGGAGCCCAACCAGTGCACCACGCGCCAAAAGACAGAGTTTTTCTTGCGTGCCTCGACCAGCCTCTTCCGCTCGACCGCAGTCAAAACGCCTGCCCTCCGGCAGCGGTGCCTTTCAGCAATGAAGCATGAGTGAATCCCAAATAAAACGGCATGACGGCCTAACCCTATCCAGCCGCTTCAAAGTTTCAAGCCGCGTCGCCTTGGAGCACCAACTCAAGCCGAAAAATCTCGATTATTCAAAAAACTACAACTCGCGCACTACTATGGCTGGTATTCCAACAGCCGACCGGAGAGGGGAAAGGCCGCCTGAATCCAATGGCTGATAGGTTTGGACTCTCATTCTGATGGCTCCAAACATTGGGCGCATGGCCCCGGAGAGCGAGAGCGCTCCCCGAAAAAATTTTCCGTTCAAACTATTTTTAAAGTCTAAGAGCAAGCTGACTTTGGTATAAGTCCTGATTCACCGGCGAGCTGCATGAGTAGCGGGTTTACCCGCGAAACGATTTCGGGGTGGTTGCATGTGACGCCCAACGCACTTCGCGGCTGAAGCCGCTACTCATGCGGTTTGGCTGAACTCATACCAATAGCTGATAGGTTTTGGACTCTCATTCTGATGGCTCCAAGCATTGGGCGCATGGCCTTGGGGGGGCGAGCGCGCTCCCCGGAAGGGTTTGCCGTGCAAACAAGTTTCAAAGTCTAAAAGCAAGCTGACTTTGGTATGAGATGGCAGCAACGAAGCGAAGCGGAGTGGCAACAGCGTGGCCAAGGCCTCAAGCGGCCTGAGGGCGACGGTGTGGTCACACCTGAGGACGAGGTAATCGACATCACTGCGCCGGATACTTTCCAAAAGAGGCGCGAGGCCCAATCACTCGCGCGCCCCGCGGGATTCCAAAAATGCCGCCATTTCCTCGCGCCCGAATTTTCGGGCGATTCCCAGAACAGAAAGCCCTGCTGCATTGCGGGCGTTGATGTCTGCCCCGGCTTCGAGAAGCGCAAGCGTGTTCGGACCCGTCACCCCACACTGGGCAGCAATCATCAGCGGTGTGGTTCCGTCATTTTTTCTGATATCCGCTTTGGCTCCGCGCTCGACAAGCTTGCGGATGATTTCCGCAGCCATCCGCCCGACTTCATTATCATCGGTCGGTTGGTATCGTCCGGCAAGGGAGTGAAGGAGATGCTCGCCGAATACTACCGAGCGACGGTTGATATCGGCCCCTCGCGCGAGGAGAAGATCAACCACATCGAAGTGATTGCAATTTGCCGCCCATGTAAGCGCCGTGCGCTGATCGTTTTTTGCCACAAACACATCCGGAGGCAATCCCGAGTCAAGCAAGCGGGCTACTTCCCTGAGATCGCCTTGTTTGGCGGCCTCGATCAGCAAGGCTGTCGGTGAGTTGTCCCGGCGAGCTGTGGTCTCATCGGGAAATACCCCGAACCTGCGAAGCATGCCGACCGTCGGGCGATGACTCGCCCAATTGGCCAGACTCCCCTTCTTGGTGTCTTCCTTGGGATCGGCACCAGCGGCCACAAGAAGAAGAATTCCCCAATCATTTCCAGCCTCGGCAGCCACGGTCAACGGCGTTTCCCCGGAAACTTTTTTTGCACTTGGGTTGGCACCGCGCAGAAGGAGATTGATTGCCATGCGGTCATGTGGCCATCCGGGCTCGGTCAGAGCCGCCATAAGCGGTGTGCGCCCGCTTTTGTCGCCCATATTTGGATCCGCGCCAACAACCACGAGCAAGTTCACAAGGGCCTCCCTTCGTTTTTCAACCGCGCGCATGAGTGCCGTCTTTCCATTAGCGTCCTTCTCGTTGATGTCCCACCCGTTGTTGAGGGCATCTATGACACTGTTGAGATCTGCTGCAAGAATGGCATCGGCAATTCTCCTGCGGGGAGTCAGGTGTTTGTCGTTCTCTTGTGCGGCACATGTCTCCTGCAAGAGCTTGACGATTTCCGGAAACTTCCCTTGCGTTGCGAGAGTCAGCGGGAGTTTTTCAGGAGGGACCCCGGGAGGATTCACCTGGGCACCCCGCCAAAGAAGATACTCCGCTACAACAAAATCACCGTCTCTGGCGGCACAGGCGAGCGGAGTCAATCCGTCGTTGCTCCGAGAATTAAGATCTGCCCCACCGAGAACCAGCATTTCAAGCATCATCATCTTGAGGTCTGGCTCCAGCGGTCGCACCGGACTCAGCAAAGCATGCAGGGGAGTCCGCCCGGCAGCGTCACGGGCATTCACGTTGGCACCGGCAGAAAGGAGCGCGAAGGAACTGATCTGGTGCCCGCGCCAAGCTGCAATGTGCAGCAACGAGCGACCTTCGGAATCCCGGATGGCATCGATATCCGCTGCCCTCATCCGACGAAGACCCGGAACATATTGCTCGGGAACCCCCTTGTCGATGCGGGCCAACGCGAGCCATTCGCTCTCGGCGTTCGCATCCACAAAGTTCATCAAGAGCAAAGTCATCCAAAGGAAGCGAATTATGCCTCCGCAAGGTAGCTGCTTCTTGTAGGAAATCGCTATTTGGCCCACTAAGATGGTTGCCCGGAGTTTGAGGCTGGGCGTAGAGAGGAACACTACTCGATGTCAGCAGATGGGACTTTGAGCGTCAAGCGCCCCACATCGCGAGGTGAGGGGCCGGCGGGCGGGAAGGCTGGAAATTGACAGCCTCCACGCACACCATGCCACTGCCGAAGTTGTCTGTTTTCCTCGAGCACCGATTAGTGGTTTTAGTCGTGGAATGGTTTGGCGAGCCATAGTTCGATGACAGCGGTCTCGTCAATGAGGGCAACGATTCACATCTCCTTGTGGTATTACAGTTAGAGCAATGCCCCCGGTTTCCGGCCCACCTTATTGCCCTGGCTGGATACTGAATATCGCGGGCGCGTCATTGCTCCAGCCGGTATTGCCGCTTTCAAACCCGGGATTTGTAACGCGGTTGATGCCGCCGGATGTTCCCAGGAACACCTCGTCGAGATACATCGTGCCGGCGGCATTGCTGTAGGCCGTGTCGAAGCTGAGATAAACCCGCTGACGGCTTCCAGCGCTAAATGCCGGCGTGGTGATTTTCGTCCATGTCGATCCGGCATTGACGCGGGCCGTGGCGAGTTTTTTCGTCCATTTCGCATCCCCCCAGATTTGGAGCTCCAGAGAACCGCTGCCCTTCACCCAGACGCTCGCGGTATAGCTGGCCCCGGGTGTCACTGCGACGGTTTGATACAAATCCTGATATGTCGCCAGCGCGGGGATTTTCGCCGTAGCCGACCAGGAGCCGTTGAAAACAAATCCACTCGGCGTGGGTGTGGGCGTCGCTGTGGGACTTGGAGTCGGGCTTGGTGTTGGTGTTGGTGTTGGTGTTGGTGTTGGTGTTGGTGTTGGTGTTGGTG
>JBAWVX010000033.1:0-31417 GCA_037147075.1 bacterium | reverse complement strand
CATAAACCCGATTAACAAAAAAGCCCCTCCACGCTTTTTCGAGGGAAGATCACCTGGAGGTTGGTTTGATAAGATCTTTAAGGTATTCCCCCTCTTCGTTGCTGGAAGCGGAGAAGTTGCCGAAGGGGATATTAGACGAATCGGTTTTCTTCTCGGCAGCGCAGGCGTCCGAGACACGGCGGTTGCCTGTGCATTTCAAAGACTGTCTCTGTGCGACGATACGTCTACTTTCGAATTCGAGAGCTTTGATTGTGATCCGCCGCTGCGGCTACGGACGATATTTTCCGTCATGCCGTAAGCTGAAACACTCTCATGGGTCTACGAGATGCGATTTTCATTGATGTCGGCAAAGGTCCAAGAGTGGAATATTTCAAAGGTCTGAAAGACAGCAGAGAACCAGGTTAAGCAAAGAGGTGGTATCTATCTCTCCCCCCCTGTATTTTGACGCAGCTTATGTCGAGAGATTTTGTGAACAAAACAATGCGGAGCCTACGGGGCTCGAACCCGCAACCTCTGCCGTGACAGGGCAGCGCTCTAACCGATTGAGCTAAGGCTCCTCAACGGAAGGTTAGAAATTAGCGATTTCCCGTCAAGGGGGCAAGCGTTTTCTCCAAATTGTTTCCAGGACCGGGAGAGAGAAGGTCCGTGATGGCGTTGCGGAATCTCTGGATGGTGAAGGGCTTTGAAAGGAAGGCGGTGCGGGGAAGCAGAGAAGCTTTCAAGACGGCTTCGGAATCGGGGCTTCCAGAGATGAAGAGAACGGGCGTTTCAATTCCTCGGCGGCGGACTTGCTCGATGAAGCTGACTCCGCTCGTGTAGGGGAATCGGTAATCGCAAACAATGAGGCCGATTTCGGGATCGGCTGCCGCCTCGAAGGCTGTCGTAGTGTCGAGGTGCTGAATATGTCGTTGACAATCCATGCTGGCACAAAGGTCTTTCAATGTTTCCAAGACAAGTGGGTCATCATCGATCAGAAGTATGGGAGGTAGATTGGCAGTGCTCATGGATTGGGAGTGATGGTGCATGACATCAAGTGTTGCCGCGAGCAGGGGTCGAAACGAAGCTGGAGTCCACGTTCAGCTCCTCCTCCAGCACGCGGATAATATGCTCAGCGGCATGTCCGTCGCCAAAGACACTCGATCCATTCGTCATGGCCTCGTAGGCGGCGGGGTTATTGAGAAGGGTTTCTGTCTCGCGAATGATGTCCTGAATGTCTGTGCCGATAAGGCGGAGTGTGCCTGCGGCGACGCCCTCGGGGCGCTCGGTCTCGCGTCGCAGCACAAGAACAGGCTTGCCGAGCGCGGTGGCCTCCTCTTGAACCCCTCCCGAATCCGAAAGGACAAAGCGCGAGCGCCGCAGGACGGCGAGGAATTCGTCGTGATTCAAGGGCTCGCAAAGCGAGATGCCAGACTGATCGGCGAGGATGGGCACCACATTTTCCCGCACAGAGGGATTCGGGTGCAAGGGGAAGATAAAATGCACATCCCGATGCGCGTCCGCGAGGTGCTTGATGGCAAGAGCGACGGATCGCATGGGTGTGCCAATATTTTCGCGGCGGTGGCAGGTGACAAGGATGACTGCGCGGGCGTCAAAGGCCACTCCTGTGGGCAGTGAATCGACGGAGGACTGTCGCGTCATCCACTGGAGGGCATCGACAACAGTGTTGCCGGAAACAAAAATCGATCCGTCCGCGATGTTCTCCGCCCGAAGAAGCGAGGCGGCGAAGTCGGTGGGAGCAAAGTGCCAGTTGGCCAGCCGGCTCAGCATGACGCGGTTGATCTCTTCGGGAAAAGGCGAATAGCGGTTGTGAGAGCGCAGGCCGGCCTCCACGTGGGCAACCGGGATTTTATGGTAAAAGGCGCACAAGCCACCGACGAACGCGCTGGTGGTGTCACCTTGAACAACCACCGCATCGACTCTGGTGCCGCTGAAAACGTCTCCGAGGGCGGTAGAGAGGCTGGCCGTGAGGTCCCAGAGGCTCTGCCTGGAACGCATCACACGCAGATCCAAATCGGGAGTGATGCCGAAATTCTGAAAAATCTGGGCTGTCATCTGGCCGTGTTGTGACGTGGAGATTGTGAGGGGATGAAGCAAGGTGGAGGCTTCCAAACCACGAATCACAGGAGCGAGTTTGATCGCTTCGGGACGGGTGCCGACGATGACAGCAATGGTTTTTTTAGGGGTGGCGGATTTCATGGGCGATTAAGCTGAAATTCTAAAGGCATACCGGCGCAGCGTGTGGCAATCTCCCGCAAGTCGGACTCGGCAAGAAGCCCTGCGATGCGGAAGGTGATGCCCGAATCGCGAATCTGATGAACAATCGCGCCGGTCCGCTCGCTGAAGCCCGGTGCAAGCAGTTCTTCGGCTTCGAGACCATTCGGTTCGAGGGACTCGGCAACCGTTGCCAGCCCCGATATCTGACGAAGGGCTTTCAAAACTTTCGGAGCTTTCGCAAGGCCGAGTTGGATCAGCAAACGATCCACTGGGCTAGAAATGAGGCGGCGCATATCACGGATACGGATGGCATGTTCCCGGGTCAATTCACCGGCCTCAACGAAGTATTCGACCAGGGCGTCCTCGCCAAATCGCAGGGCTGCGAGATGATGGTGAAGCTTTACAAAAGCGGGGGGCGTGTCCGCGCAAAAGGAGACCTCTGAGCCGAGGATATCGCTGATATGAGTCATAGCACCCGGATGGACGGGATTGGTAACACCGATGCTGCCATCGCTGAGCGGAATCAGTCCGTGGAGTTCGCAGAAAACTGGACCAAGCGCCTTGATGAGCGAAATGCTAATAGTCAGGCGCGAAAAGTCGGCCTCGGCAACTCCGAGATCCACTGCCACAAGTCGCCGAACCTTCTCGGGAGAGACCAACCGCAGGCTGATCATGGCATCCGCCAGCGAGCGCGAGCGCGTCATCTGAAATTGCCGGACCCGACGGCGATCATTCTCCGAGAGGGCCTGGAATTCCTCTGCCAAAGGCTGCCGGGGCTGGCCATCCAGAACACGGGCGGGATAGATGGTATTTCGAAGCGCAGAGAGATTCGAGGGACGGAAAAGCCGGGCTTCGACAGGTGCTCCGGCTAGTTCCGCGACAGTTTGCAAATCGCTTTCCGACGGTGGTTCGGTGAAAGCAAATGCCAATGCGCCATCCTCACCGACCGTGGTCGGCATGGCTTGAAACCGCACAGCATGAGCTTCCGACCAACATTCGAGAGATTCCAGTGAGATGTCCTCAGGGGTCAGCGTCTCAGGCTGGAGTCGGGCAAAGCGCGACCAGATGTCGAGAAACTGGTCCTCGTCGATGAGTTGCATGTCGAGAAGGGCGCGCGGGGCCGAGAGTCCCTTGTGTTGATTCAGGATTTGCTGGAGCTCCGGTCGTGACACATAGCCATCCTCCACGAGCAAATCCTCCACCGAGCGCGAGTATTCCTCAAGTTTAGCTTTGTCTGGAAAAAGGTGGGTCGTCTTTGTCCAAGCAAGGGGCACATTCAAAAAACGATGGATCAAATAGAGCCATGCCGCGCGGAATGTCGCTCCCATGTTGATGAAATTGACCACCGGATAGCGAGGAATGGCAAAGAGTCCTTGCCTGAGTCCGTAG
Source organism: bacterium (assembly GCA_037147075.1). Taxonomy (GTDB): domain Bacteria; phylum Verrucomicrobiota; class Verrucomicrobiia; order Chthoniobacterales; family Terrimicrobiaceae; genus UBA967. Next base: position 27,814 of record JBAWVX010000033.1, on the reverse strand, counting down.
ACATTGGAGACGCAGGTCACCTTCTGCCCGACCCGGTAAACCAGAAGCGCGGTGTCCACCAGCACAATGCGCCAGAGCAGGCTGTCGGCCTCGAACAGCGGCCGCACAAAAATCCAGTTTCTGAAACTTGAGTGCAGAACCGCGAACTCCAAAAGCACATAGCCCATCACGCAGTATCCGGCGGCATTGATGCAATGGACGACTGGAGCGCGCCGATCACGGAACAGCGTGTAGCGCACGGCGGGAGAACCCCACCATCCGCCATGTTGCCAGCCTTGAAAGGCGGTGCCGACAATCCAGCGGGCTTTTTGTTTCACCGCATCCATAAAGCGCAGCGGGAAATTCTCGCGAACCGCGACGCTCTCGGTCACCGTCCGCGTTGAGACGACCTCGCCCTTTTCGTTGCGGGTCACGATCTCACGCTCAACGGGGTGGTCGATAAAGCCGGCGCGAAAGCCCGAGCGGCACAGTTCGAGTCCGACCATGTAGTCCTCGGCCAGCTGCCCCTCGCGGAAGGGACCTCCGGCATTTTTCGAGGCCAGATAATCCAGCGCCTTCCTCGAGAAGGCCGTGCCGACACCGGCGGATGGCACCACTCCGCCAATCGCCTCGCGGGAATACATGTCCTTCACATGCCATTCGGCGAATTCATCGAGATAGGAATTTCCAACCCAGTATCTCCAGGGAGTCAGCTCGAGCGGAAAAACAGGTATCTGCCCCATATCGAGGAACTCCGGCACGTAGTGATTGTAAACCTTCAGCGTGAGAGGGTGCAGGACATCCTCCGCGTCATGGAGCGCGATGATCTCGTATTCGCGTCGACCGGGAATTTCGCGCGACTTCATCACCTCGTAGATCGCATTCAGGCAGTCGGCCTTGGATGTGGGACCCGGCAGACGGGTTACGGCCTTGTGAATGCGGGGGGAAACACGGGTCAACTCGTCCACACAGCGGTTGGTTTCAATATCGTTGGGATAAACACCGATAAAGATGTCGTAACGTTCGTAGAGGAGAATTTTTCGCGCATAGTCGGCCATGCGGTTGATCACACCTCCTTCCATCCAGGCGGGGATGAAAATCGCGATAAGTTTTTCCGGCTCGTTCTTGAGTCTTTCGAGTGAAACCGGCTGCGCATTGCGGCGTCCGCGAAGGTAGCGCAGGAATTGCATGTCGAAGAACACGTCATCGATGCCGAAGATGAGAAATCCGACCGCCGACACATAAGCCAGCGCGACAAAAAGGGTGTGCAGAGTTTCCATAGGTTTACCAGCGGAGGGACAGTGCGACAGTGAGTCGGAGATCCGAGTAGTTCGCGGCCGTGTCACCGCGCGTGTTGTTGCTGTTTCGTCCCAAGTAGGACCCGAGGACATAATCAAGACTGGTCGTCAGAACTGCAGCCCCAACGGGTGCCGTGACAAAGCGAACACCAGGCCCGGCCTCGATGTAGTTGTCGTAGTAGTTTCCCTTAGTATCCATCGTCAGGTTTTCGAGTGCATAGATATCCACAGCTCCGGCCTTGCCGAATTGCGCGAGTCGGGCACCCTGCCTCGATTGGCCGTAGGCAAGGCAATCCGGAAGGCGGCTGTAATAGGCGGCATCGCCACCGGCTTCGACAAACCAATCGAAACGCAACCGAACCGGCGACCAGTTATTGAGAGACCAGCGAGAGGATTGTTTCCCGGCGGAAATCGAGGGAAGCCCGCCGGGGGAGAGGCTTTCCAAATCAATTGCTGTCCATTCTTTGCCCGGGCCCCAGGACCAGTATCCATTGAGGCCTGCGATGATCTCGGCAAACCATTCGCCGTTGTGCTCCTCAGTGCCGCGCAGATCCTTTTGAACACCGCCGAGTGCATAGAGCACGAGGGATTGGTTGGCGACCGGACGAACCCGCACACCCGCATGAAACCCGGCGAGGTTTTCATTGTAGATGGTGGGAATCCCCTGGCCGGGCCCCTTGCTGGAATTTGTGGAATCGAGGCTGAAATCCGCTTGAACAAAGGGCTCGATCCACCGTGCACCGGGTAGAAATGTGCCTTCGCGCAAACGGCCTGATGAGACGCCAATATCGTAGCGGGACAAGTAGGTCCCAAAAAGGTCGAGTTCGCCCCATGCCCAGCGATCCAGATTGTATGGGGCCGAGAGGGCATCGATCTCGGAAGCAGCGACGCGGCTGAGTGTGGCGTCGCCGGTTTGATCGCGGATTTCGCGCCAGATTTCATAGGCCTCGGACCGCCTCCCAGCCCCAGCCAAGAGCGAGGCCAATTGCAGGCGGGCGCGGGGGTCGGGATTGTCCCCACCGGCCACATCGCGCAGGACGACAATGGCGGCAAGAGGGTCTCCCAGGCGTTCAAGAGCAGCGGCTTTTTCCATGATCAAGTCCGGAGTGACCTCGCCATGGCGCTCCAGATCATCAATCGCCTGAACGGCTTCCGCATCGCGATGAGCCTTGACGAGGTCGTAAGCAAGCTGCTGGCGGTTCAGACGAGCCTGTCTGGCCTGGTAATCCGCTCGGCGCTGGAGTTCCTCCTGCGAAGGAGGACGGGCCCGGGCGGCTTTCTCCACGGCTTCCGCGCGATCGAGGGCAGCCAGGCTTGTTACGGCCATGGCAGCGATGTCGGCGTTCCAAGATTTGGCCAGTTCCAAAAAGGCCGCGCGGGCTTCGGAATTCCGGTGATCGAAGACCAAGGCCGTGGCAAGGCGAAAGCGCAGCCCTTCATCGCCGGGATTCATTTCGAGTGCTCTTTGCAAAATGGAGGCGGCTTCGGCGTGTCGACCTTGATTTGAGAGCTCCGCAGCCTCGGCAACCGGATCCGAAGCCTGCGCACACCGAAGGCCGACCGAGACCAACAATACAAAAGAAAAGCAAGAAATTCGTTTCATGGAGTAGGCTCTTTTTGGACAGAAAAACGGGTCGAGGGATCTATGGCTGGAAGGTTTGTGGACCGACCGGTCTCCACAGCAGCCAGCATGTCTTGAAAACGCATCCAAGCCGGGACCACAAGGACGGCAAGCCCGCCCCGGAAACTCGTTATTTCTCGGATGCTCCTAAGGGTCTCGTCATTTGCGGAGCCATCCATACCACTGTGCACATTCGCAGGAATGAGCCATCCTCCCGCTGCACGCCGGAGCGGCACGGCAGTCGAATAGGGCACGAGCGGTTCTCCCGGGGTCCGTTGCAACAAGACGTCGCCTATGACCATGCCCGTCGTATCGCTTGCAGCATCAGTGGAGCCAAGGATTCGAATCCCCTCCTTGAGGAAAACCTCGGAACGCTCCGGACCGTCGCCACCCTCGAGAAAAACGCGCGCCCCGTGAGTTTGAGCGTAGCGGAGGGCATCGAGGAAATCCCCGCGTGGAATGATTTCCACACCGGGCGGGACTTCCCTCATTTGCGTTGTGACAACAAAGGGAATTTTCAGGTGATCGAAATAATCTGCGAGGCGCCGAAGCGTGGACGGATTGCAGGAGGGGTTGAAATCCTTGACCACAAAAACGAGTGCCGGAGAGGCCTGCACACTCGCGCCATAAAAATCGAGCAGAACGTCCGAAAACACCATCGATAGGGGCGCTTCGGAAGGCAGCGAAGCAAATCCGAAGCGGTTGTCCATCCTCCATGCCAGCGGATACGCCCCTTTCGGCGAGGAGACTTTGGCAAGCACTTGGATGTCCGAATCACTCTCGACGTAAAATGGATCGAGCCGAATCGTCCATTCCTGGCCGCGGTAGGCCAGCTTGGCTTGATCAAAGGGCGTGGAGGCCTTGCTGGAAGACTTGCGGGAAGCGAACGGAGAAGCCGCCCCGATGGCCATAACGGGCTTAGATAAATTCTGAAGAGAGCGCAGCGCTTCCGGTTTGAGCTTGGGGAAACCAGAAATGCCAGCAAGCAAGATGAAATCGGCTTGTTCCAAATCCGCCGCCTCCACCTTCGAATCAGCAAGAGTCTTCACACTCGTGTCGAATCGCGTGAGGATCGTTTGGAAGGGTGCGACCTCGTTCACGAGCGAGAAGGGCTTGGAGAGCGTGTCATGGATCAGGAGCGTGCTCGAAGTGGCACTCGCAGCGACTAGATTTCCAATCAACGCTGCCGCCATCAAAAAAACAGCCGCTTTCACAGTTGCTCCCCACGTTTCGGATTTTGTCGGCGGCGAACCATGATGCGCTGCACCGCGTAGAGCACGGCCATAGTGGCAAAGGCCATTCCGGCTATCCAATAATTCACCGTTTGCGTTAAAAAACCCGCTTCGGATTGGTCCATGCGCCGGCTGTCGATATCCGAGGGCGTCGTTCCCGATGCAAAGCCGCTGCGGATTTGATCGGCGAGTGAGACTTCCTGAATAAACCGGACATCATAAGTGACGACCCTGCCGCTGGCGTCGGCGGCTGCCACCGTTCCGCTCAATCGCTCGGACAGACTCGATTCGGTGAGGAGCTGCAGCGTTGTTTCTCCACCATAACCTTCCACCCCGCCGATCGTGGCGAAGAGTTCTCCCTTGGACCAAGGGGACGGCAGCAGTTGCACAAAGCTCAGGGAAGGATCGAAGTCTGCAACGGGAACAGGTTCACCGCGAAGCATGATCGAACCCGATGGCGAGTCCCCGCCTTCGATGGCGAGACGAAGGTTTTTGCCGAAAGCCAAGGGCCATTGAAAAGCCGACCCGAGAATGAGACCTGATCGTCCGGCGATTCGCTCCGGATCGGGGGGAAGCCCTGGAGCATAAGTCGCCACCTGGGGCCAGAGCACGGGAACATCGGCAAGCTGTCGGCCGAGGTGCATGCCGATGTTTTTCAGCAATTCATTCCGCTCCGGACTGCTCTCCGCTGGAACGATAATGGCTGTCCGCCTTAAAAATGCGTCACGCAGGCAAAGAAGCCCCAGGCGGCTGAGATCGTTGATGACTGCTGGCGCCGCATGGAAATCCACCACGGAATCACCGCGTAGCGAAACCCAGGCACGCTCATCATTGCGGTGGGCGCAGTCGACAAGTCCTATATCCAGATAGCTCGAAACCGAGAGTGTCGAGGGATCACGACTGGCGATGCCTGCGGGAATGAGAAGCCTCTGGCGCGTGCCGGACGCGTTTTGTGGTGTCAGTGCCACACTGCCGATGAGGACATCATTGAGACGAACATCGATGGCCGAGGTCTTCTCAAGCGTCCCACAATGTGCCAAATCGATGTCCACATAGCCACCGGGCGTGGTCTGAAAGCCGGGAGGAAAGTGGATGTTCCGCGATGTCTGATTTCGGAAAAGCCCCCTCAAAGTGATGCCTCCTCCGCGCAGTGAATCCAAATCCACTGCTCCGGCGGGGAGTTGTGCCAATTTTTCGGCAATAGGTGAAAGAGCGGGTGAATCCGTGACGATCCAAGGATTCGACGGCACGTTGCGGAGTGCCACTTCACTCCCGAGCGTCTGTGCGGCCTTTTCCAAGCCGTGCGAATCCGCACCGCAAACAACGATCCACCTCCGCTGGTTGCCAGCCGCCCCAGCGATTACCTCGGCTAGAAGCCCCTCCCCCTGCCCCAGCGAGGCGATGGCTTTTTCAAGATCCGGCGGTAATGGCGTCCGCGACAAACTGGAACGCTGACCAATGAGAATGCCGTTTCTTGCTGTCGATTCCTCGGAAAAAGTGGCGATGTCCTTGACCTGCACGGCATGTGGGTCGGTGTAGACAGTCTGCCCCAAACGCGCGGCGGCTATCAGGAGTGTGCGGAGTTCCGCCTCGCCGGCATCGGAGGCCACAAGCAGTGAGACAACCGGTTCGGAAGCCTCCGTGGAGGGCGCATGGCGAAACTCCGCAAGATTCATCAAAGCAGGTTCCGTCAGAGACTCAGGGAAACGCTGGAGTTCCGGAAAAAGAGGCGTCGGCGCGTAGGCCACACGCAGAAGGCTTGCAGAATCCAGCTCAACCCAGGATGCCGGGTTGTCAACATCCCGACAAGGGGACTGAGTTGTCTGCAAAAGGCAGTTCACCACCAGACGGTTCCAACCCGGTTGCAACGCATCTGCAGGCAGGGGAACCGTTATTTTTCCCCGATCCTGCGCATCCATCGTGTCTTTTTTAGCCCCCAGCCGAATGCTGGTGAGTTCGCGATCGTTAAGTTGAACGCTCAGCGTTGAAACATCCGCGAGGAGTAGCGGTGAGCCGTGCCAAGCCAGCGTGATCTCACTGCCTGGCTCGAGACGCACGTGCTCGGGTAGTTTGAAGGCATATTCTTTGTTGGAGAGAACACCCTCGATGCGGCTGTGTGTGCCTGAAAAAAGAGGAACTTCGAAAGTTTGCGTCGCGGATGCCCGGCCCGCTGAAGCGGCTTGGAGCGACATGATTCCCAATCCGACGGCAAGCAGCGGGGCAAAAATGGCAGGGAGCGACGACTTCTGAGAATGGTTCGGTGTTTTCACGAGGCGCACTTTAGAGGTCCCCCATTCCGTCTGGTATGGGGACTAATCCCTACGCTTCCGAACCCATGGCACGGACTTCAATATACGCATTGCCGAAAGCCAGCGCGTGCTTTGTAATGAGGCCGTTGGAATTCATTGTCAGATGGCTCAAAAAATCCAAAAAGAATCTCAGTCGCTTGAATCCGCGATGCAGCGGATTTCTGAAATCGTGACTGCAATGGAGGCGGGCAACCTTCCACTCGAACAACTCATCGAAACCTATGAAGAGGGCATTGGACTGGTGAAGGATTGTCAGGCCAAATTGGACGCCGCCGAGAAAAGAATCCAAATCATCACGCGCAATGCCCGGGGGACTTTGGACCTCGCTGAATTCGAGGAACAGAAAGACTGAGGGATGCCTGATCAAAAACCCGGTCCCATTCTTTCAAGAATCCGTTCGCCGCAGGATGTTCAAGCCCTGCCAGCGGAGGATTTGCCAGTTCTCGCCCAGGAAATTCGCGACGAATTGATCGGAGTCCTCTCAAAAACAGGCGGGCACTTGGGACCGAATCTCGGCGTGGTGGAGCTGACGATCGCACTGCACAGGGTTTTCCAGACGCCGCGAGACAAGTTTCTATTCGATGTCAGCCACCAAGGCTACGTGCACAAGATGCTTACTGGGCGCCTTGACCGCTTTCCAACTATCCGGCAATACGAGGGCCTGAATGGTTTTCTGCTCCGCAGCGAGAGCGAACACGATTGCTACGGCGCGGGTCATGCGGGCACGGCCCTCTCCGCCGCACTGGGAATGGCTGCAGCGCGCGATCAAATCGGCTCTGATGAGCATGTGGTCTGCATCGCCGGTGATGCCGCTTTCACTTGTGGCGTGAGTTTTGAGGCTCTGAACAATGTCGCCGCCACAACCAAGCGGCTCATCATCGTCTTGAATGACAACGAATGGTCGATCGCCAAAAATGTGGGAGCCGTTGCAGATTACCTGAATCGTCTGGTTACCAACCCGGCCTATGCAAACCTCCACGAAAACGCAGCCAGATTCTTGGAGTGGATCGGGGGAAAAACCGCACGCAAACTGGCTCACAAGGCCGAAGCGGGCCTGAAGAGCCTCCTTGCTCCGAGCGTGATTTTTGACGACCTCGGCATCCGGTATTACGGGCCTGTCGACGGTCATGACATCCCTCTTCTCGCGCAGACCTTTGAGTTTCTAAAAACCCAAAACGAGCCCGTGATCCTGCATGTGCTCACACAGAAGGGCAAAGGCTACGCCCCCGCACTTGAGAAGCCCGACAAATTCCACGGTCTCGGAAAATTCCACCTCGACACCGGCGAGACGATCGCGTCCCCCACCCCGACCTATTCCGAGCTTCTTGGAACCAAGCTTGCAGACTTCGCCGACGACAACAATAAGATCGTCGCGATCACGGCGGCAATGCCCACGGGCACGGGCTTGATCAATTTTGCGAAGCGGCATCCCGACCGATGCCACGATGTCGGCATTGCTGAGGAGCACGCCGCACTCTTCGCCTGCGGCATGGCGACCAAGGGGCTGAAACCCTTTCTGGCCATTTACAGCACCTTCATGCAGCGGGCGTATGACATGATCATTCACGATATCGCCCTGCAGAATCTCAATGTCGCGCTCTGCATGGATCGCGCCGGGCTTTCGGGTGACGACGGGCCCACCCACCATGGACTTTTCGACATCGCCTACCTGCGTCCGATTCCTGGAATCATCCACATGCAGCCCAAAGACGAGGCGGAGTTCGCCGACATGCTTTGGACGATGGCCAATCACGACGGTCCGAGCGCGATCCGATACCCGCGAGGCACAGGAACGGGCGCTGTGCCGGCGAAAAAACCGAAGCTTCTTGAGATAGGAAAATCCGAAGTTCTCCGGCACGGCACCACGGCCGCTATCTTCGCTCTCGGCAATATGTGCGATCTCGCCATTCCCGCTGCCGAGCAGCTCGAGGCAATGGGCATTTCCACCGCCGTCATCAATGCCCGCTGGATCAAACCCCTCGATACGGCGACCCTCGAGTTTTTTGCAAGTGGCTGCGACGTCCTCTGCACCATGGAAGACCACGTTCTCACGAACGGCTTTGGCTGCTCTGTCATCGAGCACCTCTCCGACCGTCACATCCAAACGCCCGTTGTGCGGGTCGGCTGGCCGGACCAGTTTATCGAGCACGGCACCGTGCCGATCCTCCGCGCGAAGCATGGTTTGACCGTCGAGGCCACGATTCAAAAAATCCAAGCCATTCTTCAACCCGCACTCGTTGAGACCACAAAAGCCATCTCTGCCGCTTAGCGCCAGACTGAACACTCCCTTGGGGATTAAGCTGGAAGTCCCATTGGGTCTTCCGCTCTGAGTTGTGAAAATGGAGAGCACTATGCAAAAAACCACTGTTGTTTGGGACTACGGACAATCCTGGTTGCCTCAAGTCGAACCCACATTCCTGCCCGGTCGAGTCACGATCGGCTTGAATGACGATCGTCTCATGATCCGTGCTGACCTCCAGGACACCGACGTCATGCGGGACGTTTTTCCATTCAACTTCCCCGCCTTCACGAAGTGCGATGCGTTCGAAATCTTCCTCGGACCAACCGGGGAGGACGCTTACTATGAATTCCACGTCACGCCCTCTAACAGCGTGCTCCAGCTGTTCTTTGATGGCACCGGGGAAATCAAAACCCTCGAAAAACGCATGGTGTCCACGCCGCTTTTCACGAGCCAAACCACCATCACATCAGAAGGCTGGAGCGTTCTTGCAATCATTCCACTGCTAGGCCTTTTTCCTGGCACGAATCCCGAATGGCTCCTTTCCTTGGGACGCTACGACCACACGAACGGCCAGCCCGAGCCAGTGATTTCCTCCACTTCACCGCACGCAGTCCGCAACTTCCACCGCAAACAGGAATGGCGTCGAATCATTCTTGCCACATTGCATGCATTTCCGAATGGCTGAGACCCCACCATGAGATTCCACCAATCCACGGCCCAAGTTTTCATTCCCGACGGAAAATCCGTTCCCGAAGCCTTTTCCCGTATCACCCATCTTGGAATCGGAGCGCATCAAGATGATCTCGAGTTCATGGCCTTCCATGGCATCCTCGCCTGCTACCGGCAAGAAACGAAATGGTTCGGCGGGGTGACGTGCACCAATGGTGCCGGTGGCGTGCAATGTGGCCGCTACGCCAGTCACAGCGATGAGCAGATACGGGCCATCCGGCGGGAGGAGCAAAACCTTGCAGCCCAAATTGGGCAATACGGAGCTATGTTTCATCTCGACCACCCCAGCTCCGCCGTCAAGAAGGCAGAAGAAACCGAACTCCGCGACGATTTGATCGCCGTGTTGCATGCGACCCAGCCTCATGTGGTCTACACTCACAACCCTGCCGACAAGCATGAGACGCACATCGGAGTTGTCGTGGCAGTGATCGAGGCGATTCGAGATCTGCCGATGGCCCAGCGCCCGCGAGAAGTTTACGGCTGCGAGGTCTGGCGAGACCTGGATTGGATGCCCGACGATTCCAAGGTGGTGCACGATGTTGGTGGCAGGGATCATCTCGCCGCTGCCCTGAACGGGGTGTTTGACTCACAGATCACCAGCAATAAACGCTACGACCTCGGCGTGATCGGTCGCCGTCAAGCCAACGCCACCTTCTTTGAATCTCATGCGGCGGATTGTTCCGAAAGCATCGCCTTTGCAATGGACCTCGCCCCACTAGCACGAGACGAGACGCTGGACCTCGCCGACCACGTGGACGCACTCATCGAGCAGTTTCGCTTGGATGTTCGACGCAAACTGCTCGCACGGATGAGGCGCAGATAGAGAAATGGAACTGATGCAGGCCCCTTCTCCAACACCTCTGACACCAGAGGAGCCTGGGCAGTGAGGGGATCGAACCCCCGACCAATAGTGTGTAAGACTACCGCTCTACCGCTGAGCTAACTGCCCGTTTCATCCAAAGCACTCAAAACACAAATGCTAGGTTAGAAATTATACGTAGTCAGAAGGAATCTCTGCAACACAATTGCCAAGAGACGAAATCCAGCAAGATTCATCAGAAATTTTGTTTCGGGTTTTTAACACGTGGCATTAGTGAGAATCCCATTTTTGCGTCCAACTTGCAATTTTTAGGCCAAGGTTTAGTGACGCTGAAACGTTCCGAAGACCGGCTGAAGGATGGGATTCGGGTGCTCCTGAAAAGTGCTCCCGACCCATTCGCCCTTGTCATTAAAAACAGGCACGACTATTCGGACAGGGTTCCCATAATCAAGAAACCCCTCGAGTTCGGAGATCTTCCACCCCCTCTGGTCCACCGAAACACCGACTTGGCGCTTCTCAAAAGCCACCGGCATGGAGGGTTGAAAAACCGAGCCCCCATGGCTCTGAGGGATGATTTGTGGTGCGGCGTATTGGGTGGGCACGAGAATTTCCGTTCCTACGACCAGCCTTGCGTTTGACGAGATCATTGGTTGTCCCATGAAACGATGATTTCTTCGAATTTCCGCTTCTTCCTCTTCATCTTCGCCAGGCGTCGATTTTGGCGTCGGGAGAGGCGTTGGCGAGGCGTCCGTGCTTGGAGAAGCGGGGTGCTCTGAACGCGCTTCAGGAACAGCGAGGCCAATAGCCAGAGCGAAAAGACATCCGAAAACCATCCTTTGGGCTTTGGTTGCGAAGCTTTCAACAAAAACCATGACTCAACCTTCAACATTCACGCCGGATTTGCAACACGCGGCGGAGCTCTATCAAAAAGAGCCGCACTGCCAATTCAGGCCTGCACAGCCCTGGTCCGGGTGCATTGATTTGCCGACCGATCCTCTGGAGGTGATTCTTCCAATTGTTTGGGCCTCGTCTATGGTCGGATTGACTAAGGCTACCTCCCAAGCAAGGCGAAGGTATCACAGCCATACTTTCCGAATGCGTGGCTCAACACGGCGTCCCAATTCGAAACTCGAAAATGAAACTCAAAAGACGGCCTGCCAAAAAGCCAACTCGTAAACCTGATGAAAAAACTCCTTACTCTCCTCGCCACAATGTCCATCACCCTTTCTAGTCACAGCTTTTCAGCCACCTTCCCGTCGTTATGCGGGAAAGACCTGAACGGTTCTCCGTGGAAAGCCCCCGTGGGATTCCCCGGCGAAAAAACGCTGCTTCTGATCGGGTTCGACGAGCCTCAGCAAGTCTTCATCGACAGTTGGATCAAAGGCATGAAATTGGAATCTATCGGCTCGGCTCTTCCATGGGTTGAAATGCCCTTGATCGAAAATCCAGGAGTTTTCATGCGATGGTTCATCGATACCGGCATGCGGGGCGGGATTCGCGACAAAGCCACGCGCGCCCGTGTCTGGACGGCTTACACTGACAAAAAAGCGTTTCTGGAATCCTGCGGAATCACCACGACCGGGACCATCTCAGTGCTCGTCGTCGAACGGGATGGGACGATTCTTGCCTCCGAAACAGGCTCATTCACAGAGGCCGGAGCGAAGCGGATTTTGAAGGCTCTTCAGATGGAAAAATGAATCCATCACAAAGCACTGAATTTCCGATATGAAAACAACTGAAACTCCCCGCTTGGCGCCTCCAGGGGCAGGACTGCCGTGGATCGAACTGCAAATAGCGCGCTTTGTTTTTGGCATGCGATGCCGCAGGGGAGATCGCGCCTCCTTTCTGGAGACCTTTTGCGAAGAGCAGAAAAAAATCCATTCGCTGGTGGATTCCTTTCCAACTGCCGATAGGGGCAGGCGGATTTTGATTGCTCGCGCCGTGGGCTTGGAGGACAGCAGTCGCAATTATTCGGTTTGGATGGTTTTAGATCACCTCCGCATCGTCAACAATGCCTGTGTGGCAATTATCAGCCAACTCTCAAAGGGAGAGGAAATGAGCGGTGCTGCCATCACGGCAACTGTGAAGCCCGATCCGGCTGCAGGTGCCTCTGTCGAATCGCTCTACAAGGTGTCCTGCGGCGATGTGATCGAAGTCCTGAAATCCACAAGCGAGCTCAAAACACAGCCTCGATTCAGCCATCCGTGGTTTGGTCCACTGGATGCCCATGGATGGGCAGCGATGGTCGCCATGCACATGGGAATTCACCGGAATCAACTCGCGCTCATGCTCCGAAAAGGGTGATGAAATCCTCTGCCGCGATGTCCAAGACCACGCTCAACCTGACGACAGATCCTTTGCCGCGACTGGTCGTGGCGATCGCTATTCCATCGGCCCTTGGCATGTTGTTCAACACCCTCTTCAATGTCGCTGACATGGTTTTCGCGGGCGGTCTGGGCACTGAGGCCGTGGCAGCACTTTCGATTTCTTTTCCGCTATATTTCCTGATCACCGCCTTGGGAAGCGGTTTAAGCCAAGGAGCCACCGCCCTGATTGCCCATGAACTCGGTGCTGGATCCACTGATAAGGCGCGCCGGATTTTTCAACAGGCGGTTTTGCTATCCATCGTCGTGGGGGTTTTGCTCGCCCTCTGCGGAGTCCTAGCCGCTCCGGCGGCGCTCCGCTTTTTAGGAGCGGCAGAGTCCTACCACAGTCAGGCTGTTCTTTTCATGCGCGTGATTTTCGGCGGCAGTCCGTTTTTCACTCTGGTGATGACGCTCAACAGCTTCTTGAGCGCCTCTGGAAGAAACACCCCCTACAGGAATGTTCTCATCCTTGGTTTTTTTGCGAATTGCGCCCTTAATCCCATCCTCATGTGGGGGCTCCTGGGCTTGCCCGCAATGGGTGTCGGCGGCTTGGCACTCGCCACAGTGTTGGTTCAGATCGGCGGGTGTCTTTACCTTGGCATCATCATTCTGAAGCACTTCAAAAGCCATGGAGCCGACCACGAAGGCTGGACTCCCGACTTTTTTGAACAGGAAAAAATCCTCCGCCAGGCCATCCCCACGATGCTGAACATGATTTCGATCGCCTGCGGGGTTTTTATCCTGACCTGGTTCGTAAAATCGTTCGGCACGGAAGCTATCGCCGCCATGGGCCTCGGAACGCGTATTGAACAAATCGTGCTGCTTCCGGCTATCGGCATTAGCAGTGCGATGTTGAGCCTGACTGGACAAAACCTCGGAGCTGGCCTCCCCCACCGCATCCGCTCGGCATGGCTTCTGTGCTTGAAGTTTTCTGTCTCGCTCATGGTTGCGGGAGGTTTGGTGCTGGTGGTCTTTTCCGAACCGCTTTTCAGACTTTTTACAAAAGACCCTCTGGTGATCAGCCACGGGCGGGAATATCTCTTCGTATCCTCCCTGACACTCGCTGCCTACCCTGTCCTTTTTTCCACCGTCTTCATGATGCAAGGTCTGAAAAAACCTGCTTACGGCCTGCTCATGGGGCTCTATCGTCAAATTCTCGGCCCCATTTTTGTTCTTGGATTGCTCATCGGGCACTTCCAACTCGGACTCCCCTGGATCTGGTGGGGATTCAGCATCGTGACTTGGAGTGCAGCATGTATCGCACTACTGATCGGCTTTGCCACGCTAAGGCAGATTATTGTCAGTCAATAAAACTTAGGCAGTCGTCGACCCTGGGCCTCGTCACAACAGGAGCCGAAAACGGCCTTGCTTAAATCAGGCAAATTGAAGCCAGCCGATGAGATGTTTGCCGAAAAGAAGCAGCGCCATGATCACAAGCACGAAATAAATGACCGTGATGGCTCCCCAGGCTATCGAAACGAGAATCATAACACCGTCACGCTCCAACCACCCCAGGCAGGCAAAGATAATCATCAAGGCCGGAAAAAAATTATTTAAAGGAAGACTGGCTGCGGGGATGGCCAATAAGGCACCACCTATGAGGATCAGCCAACCGACGAGGCGGTGACCGCGTTCTCCCTCAACCCAGAATTGCAGACGCTCCCGGGTGAAAAACCGGCAGAACTTGAGAAGCCTTTGGGAGAAACCCAAGGCAGCCAGCCACAACGTCCCATGGATTCGAAGCTGACCGGCGGATTTCGGTAACTGAGGGTGGGGGCGTCCAAGCACCATCTGCCATCCGAGGGCTACAAATGTCACACCGCACGCCATCGTCAGGGGACCGAGTGGCAAGGGCTGCACAAATGGAACAGCGAGAAGAAACGCGACAAAGCAAAAGGAATTCGAACCAATCCGGTCTATCACTTCAGCGAGTTGAATCCCCCCACCTCGCGCGTGTTCCACGCAATGATCGAGAGCCAGATCGATTGGACTGCTGTGAGTTGCGTCGCGGTTCATGCCGTGAGGGCTTCCACCTCACAAAACTCTCGGAGGCTGGCATTCCGCTCAAAAACACGCGCAAGAATCCGGGCATCGTCCGTGAGACCGATCTCCGGGATCGAATCGGGAATGATGTCTGCCCCTTTCAGGATATAGGACGCCGCAAATCCCGCTTCGGCGAGATGGGCAGGCAGAGGATCGGTGCATTGAGCCACCTCCCGAGACTGGAGAATCCGAATCAGAATATCAACTCCTTGGATGAGATCGTAGTGGGCCCTCGCCTGCTCGGTCTCCATCTTTGCCCGTAGATTGGGAATGAGAGCGATCAACTTGAGAAGCTTTTCAGAAGTGATGTGAGAGCGTTCGACTTCAATGAACTCGTCGATGGATACGGCTTTTTGGGGATTGAGAGGTGACACAATCAGGGAGGTTCTGTGGGTTAATGGTTTCATTCCTCGTCGCGGCGCCCCATGAGGAGAGGCAACAGATGCCAGATGAAATAGGCCAGCGAGGTGATAAATGCAGCCACATAGGTCCAGGCGGCGGCGTTGAGGACGCGGCTTACCCCATCCTCTTCATGCGTGGCGGCGAGTATGCCGGAATGACGAAGCGCCACCTTGGCGCGGGCCGAGGCGTCGAACTCCACGGGCAAGGTTATCAGGTTGAAAAGCATGATGACTCCCCATCCTGCGGCCATGAGAACAATCCCTGTGTGGGTGTTCACAAACCCGGTGAACATACCGATGAGGGGCAGCCACATAACAAGTTGGCTGGCAATTTGGGTGGCGCCCACCGCTGCCATGCGAAGATGGAGCGGGGCATAGGCGCGGGAGTGCTGAATGGCATGACCCGCCTCGTGCGCGGCGACGGCCAAGGCGGCTATGGATGTGCCACTGTAGTTGCCCTCACTGAGAACCAGGCGACGATGGGCGGGATCATAATGGTCCGTGAGTTCACCGGGGCAGGATTCTATGGTGACGCCGTCAACACCGGCATCCTGCATGACGCGAGCAGCAGCCTGAGCCCCTGTGAGGCCAGTGAGGGAGGGTTGCGCCGCATATTTGTTGTAGACGCGCTTAACGCGCATGGAAGCCCAGAAGGAGAGAGCGAGTGTGCCGAGGAAAAGGAGAATTGGAAGAATCATGGAGATAACATGACTGTGGTTTTTATTTTTGGAATTACGAATTTCAAAATGTTATATTAGTTTTTTAGAAAAATGAACACCCAGCTGAACTACCACCACCTGCGTTATTTTTTGGCTGTCGCCAAGTGCGGCGGCATCACCTCCGCATCCGAATCACTGCATGTCTCGGCCCCGACGCTGAGCGCGCAGGTTCGGGAGTTGGAGGATTTTTTTGGAACGGCCCTCTTCCGTCGCGAGGGTCGGCGCATGACCCCGACAGAAACGGGGAGGCATCTTCTGGCTTATGCGGAGAGGATTTTTTCGATGGGCGACGAGATGGTCGACTCGGTCAAGAGAGGGGGTTTCAGTGGACCAGGGACTGTTTTCTTGGGAGTGGCCGATGCCGTGCCGAAGCTTTTGGCAGCCCGTCTTCTAGAGCGGGCCTGTGAAATGGCGCCAGGCCTCCGGGTTGTGGTGCGGGAGGGATTGCCGCAAGAATTGTGGGGGGCTCTTGCCTCGCACCAAGTGGATCTCGTGCTTGCCAACGAGGCCCCGCCCCCGACCCGCATGAATCTGCCGCCCGGCATCCGGATTGGAAAAATGAGCGTGGTCTTTGCCGCGACCTCAAAAATCGCAACCGAGTTCAAAAAAAGAGGCCATGTATCGGAGTTGCCGATTCTCGCGCCGGCACGCGAATCCGTGTTGCGCCGGGAACTCGAGCAATGGTGGGCGGAAAAAGGCATCACTCCCCTCATCCGGGCCGAGTTTGACGATGGGGCCGCCATGTTGGAATTGGCGGCACGCGGCCTCGGAGCGGCTCCCGTTCATGAACCGGTTTTGAAAGATGTCTGTAAACGCTACGGCTTGACGGCCCTTTCGATTCGGAGCGGCATCGAGGACGACTTGTTCGCGGTGACCGGCGAACGCCAATACAGCCATGCTGGAGTCTCTGCCCTCATGGAAACCGCAAAGGGCATTTTGAAGGCTTGAGAGAATGTTCCATCGACGCCTTGAATCGCGGGCCGCGAGCAGCAATCCTCTTGGAAATGAGCATCGCAACATCGTCCATCCTCTCCCACGCCCAAAAACACATCCTTGATCTTATCGCCTATGAACCAGGCAAGCCTGTCGAGGAGTTGGCCCGCGAGATGGGTTTGGAGCCGTCGCAAATTATCAAACTGGCTTCCAATGAAAATCCGCTCGGCCCCTCGCCTGTGGCCTTGCAGGCGATGCGAGAAACGCTGGATCGCTCGCATTTTTATCCCGATGGCGGAGGGTGGGCTCTGCGCAATGCTATTGCGGGAAAACTCGGCCTGCACCGCGAGAATGTGATTCTTGGAAATGGCTCCAATGAAATCATCGAGTTCATCGGCCATGCCTTTCTAAAACCCGGCGACGAGGTGGTCACGGCCGGTCACGCCTTTGCGGTCTACAGTCTTATGGCTCAACTCTTCGGCGCCCAAACCGTGGAGGTGCCAGACCCTCGATTTACACACGACCTCGATGCCATGCTGGCGGCGATCACTCCGAAGACACGTCAGGTATTCATCGCCAATCCCAACAATCCCACGGGCACCATGGTGGGCCAGGAGGCTATCGACCGCTTCATGGCGGGGGTTCCTGAGCATGTGCTGGTGATCTTCGACGAGGCGTATTTCGAATTTTTGGACCATGCGCCAGACGTCCTGCGCTATGTGCGTGAGGACCGAAATGTGGTGGTGATGCGGACATTTTCAAAAATCCAAGGCCTTGCAAATCTTCGCATCGGATACGGGTTGGCACCGGCAACGATCGCGGAGGTCCTTCAAAAAACGCGCCAACCTTTCAATGCCAACGGAATCGCCCAAGCCGGGGCTCTGGCTGGACTTTTGGACGAAGACCACATGCGTCGCACAAGGGAACTGACGAACAAGGGAAGGAGCTATCTGGAGGGCGAGTTTGGGAACATGGGCCTCCCGTTTGTGCCAAGCGTGGCGAATTTTGTCTTGGTTCAGGTGGGCGACGGCGATGCCGTTTTCAAAGCCCTTCTCCAACGTGGCGTCATTGTTCGGGCGATGCGGAGCTACAAACTGCCGGAGTGGATTCGCGTGTCCGTGGGAACCATGGAGCAAAACCGACGCTTCATTGAGGAGTTGAAAGCGCTCCGCCAAGCCGGGCTGCTCCCCATCGGCAATCCCGCTTGATGAGCCTCCAATCCGACACGATCGCCGCAATCGCAACCCCGCCGGGAGAGGGAGCCATCGCGATGATCCGCATCTCCGGCCCGGAGGCCCTTTCCATCATTGGTAACATTTTCAAGGCCTCCCGAGCGCCGAGGCCTCGTCTGGCCATGTTCGGAACCATCCATGACGGCATGGAAACGTTGGATCAGGTGTTGGTGACGACATTCCAGGCTCCGGCCAGCTTCACAGGGGAGGACGTGGCTGAAATCACATGCCATGGCGGCATTTTGCTCGCGGCTCGTATTCTGGAAACCGTCCTTCGCTCCGGTGCACGCGCGGCGGAGGCCGGCGAGTTCTCCCAGCGGGCTTTTTTCAATGGCAAAATCGACCTGACACGGGCCGAGGCGATCATGGACATGATTCGCGCCCGCACCGCCCCTGCACTCCGCGCGGCTGCGCTGCAACTGGAGGGACGCCTTGGAAATGAAATCCTGCAGCTTCGCGACGGCGTTCTCGAAGTTGTCGCCCACATCGAGGCTTGGATCGATTTCCCCGAGGAGGGAATCGACCCAGCGACCGGGCGGATATTGTTTGAAAAAATCCAATCGGTTCTTGATCGAACGCTCAAACTTCTTGCCACGGCTGATGAGGGCCGTGTGCTTCGTGAAGGCGTGCGTGTGGCGATCGTAGGTCTCCCGAATGCCGGAAAATCGAGCCTTCTTAATCGGTTGCTCGGCATGGACCGGGCGATCGTGAGTGCAACCCCGGGAACGACGCGCGACACCATTGAGGAATCGGCCTGCCTGCGTGGCATTCTCTTCCGCCTCACCGATACGGCCGGCCTGCGTGAAACGACCGACCCCGTCGAAAAGGAGGGTGTCGCACGAAGCGGCCGGGCCATGGAAAACGCCGACCTTGTGCTTCATGTTTTCGACGCCACGACCAGGACGCCCCCCGAGCCTCTCCATCCCAAAGAAATCCTTGTCGCCAATAAATCGGATCTTCTGCAAGCAGGCTCGAAACGCCATGACGCTGCCATCGCGGTTTCATCACTTACTGGAGAGGGATTTGAAGTCCTGATTGATGCCATGACCAACTTCAGCGGGGCCACCAAAAACCTCGCGGCTGGTGACTCGCTGGCTGCGATCAACGCACGGCACAAGGTTCTTCTGGAATCTGCCACGGCCTCACTGCGTGCAGCCGCCGAATTGGTGCAATCGAACGCCCCTCCAGAGCTTGCCGCCGTGGAATTGCGGGCATCCCTCGACTCTCTGGGACGGATTGTCGGAGCCACCGACACCGAGGACATCCTGGGCGAAATTTTTAGCCGATTCTGCATTGGAAAGTAATCCATCACCGAGCCTCTGCGTTTCACTTTGAAAAACATGAAAAACATCCTCTCTCCTGCGACCTTGCTCATCTTGGCCACCATTTTATCGGGATGTGCGCTAGTCGATGTGAAGATCAGCCATTCCCCTCTGGCGAAGCCAGTGCCGCCGACGACACATGCGGCTACCTCGCTTCTGCAGACCGGGGACAAGCATCTTTCCAAGGCCGGAAAGGTGGACCTCCTTCTCGAAGCGATTCGCGAGACCTCGCAAGAAAAACCTGGAACCGAGCTCCACAGCGTGAACCAGCTTGCCACCACGCGCTTGATCGAAATTCTGGCCTCCGAGAATTTTCAGAACGTTCCGGTCACCATCACACCTTCCTCAAAACAAACCATCGATCCCCGCTCGGCCACCCGACTCATACCCTCCGCAGCGATTCGTATCAAAGGTCTCCGGGAACGCATCACGGAGCCCGGTATCGGCACACCCTACGTGGCCTGGTTTGCCAAGGGCTCGCCTGTGTTGTCCGGCGAACCCAGTGCTTCACGAACTGGCATGAGCCTGCCCGCAACGGCGCTCGTTCGTTTCCCTAAAAACGGGCCCGAGTTGACTTTTTACCGTTCGCTTCAAACCAGCCAGGTTCGATCGGGTGGGCGGATGCAAACGCTTGCAGCCGACTTTTCAGCCCCGCTCGCATATTTGTTAAGCCAAGGAAAGAACAGCTCCATCGACATCCAAGCCCTCATTTTTTCAGATTCAAACTTCCAACGCACCGGACTTCTGCAGATTGAAAAATATGATCCCGGCAAGATCCCGGTCGTCTTTGTTCATGGACTGCTCTGCCGCCCGGAGGCATGGACCCCGGCGGTGAACCAACTTCTCGCAGACCCTCAAATCCGCTCACGCTATCAATTTTGGTTCTACCTTTACCCCACCGGCCTGCCGGTTTGGTGGTCCGCCGCCAAGCTTCGCAGCGAACTCGACAGATACCGGCAAACGCTTGATCCGATGCACAACAATCCCAACCTCGACCGAATGGTTTTGGTTGGCCACAGCATGGGTGGGCTTATTTCGAGTCTGATGGTGCGCAA
Source organism: bacterium (assembly GCA_037147075.1). Lineage (GTDB taxonomy): Bacteria > Verrucomicrobiota > Verrucomicrobiia > Chthoniobacterales > Terrimicrobiaceae > UBA967. The sequence continues at coordinate 7,513 of JBAWVX010000033.1, read as the reverse complement.
GGGCGGCGAGACCTTGTGGAAACAATTCACCGACACCCCGCCTGAGACATTAAAAATCAGCGCGGGGGCCAAATCCCATCTCCTGAAGGTGGTGAATTTTGAACCCAGAGAAGACGTCCGCCGGGTCATCTTCGTGGCTACGCCGCATCAGGGCAGCGAGTTGGCCTTGAACCCGTTTGCCGGATTCTTTTCCAGTCTCGTGCGGCTACCCAACCTCTCGACAGCGGCAGAGCGACTTGTTTTGGTGGGTTCGATTCACAGCAATCTGCGTAATCTTTTCATCGCGCCTGCCAACAGCATTCGGTTTTTGCGAGCGAAATCCCCTCTCCTGCTCTCGATTCTCAAACTCCCCAGGTCGAAAAACGTCGTCCTCCACTCGATCATTGGCGATCAAGGGAAAGGTAACACCCCGCACAGTTCGGACGGGATTGTTCCTTATTGGAGTTCGCATTTGTCAGAAGCGGCATCTGAAAAAATCGTGCCCTCCGGTCACGGGGCCAACGAGAATCCCGAGGGGATCGAGGAAATTCGCCGCATTCTCCGGTTACACCTCCAAGAATACCCAGCCGAATGAATCTCGCCAAATTGGTCGGTTAATGGCTTGAAAAGGGCTGGATTGAGCGTGGCGCGCCTAAAATTTCCCGCCAGATGATGGCTTGGCGAAGGTCGGTCCTCGTCTTGAAGGGAGCCAAAACGGGTGCCGGTGGCAGATGTTTGGTTCTCGGCTTTCGTGCCGCCACGGGACGGCTTGCGGCAGGTTTCGGATGGGGCAAATCGGGCTGGCACAAAACGGAATCGGGAGCGGCAACCGTCTTTGGCAGGAGGACGGGGAGGCCGAAGGATTCGAGCCAATCACGCATTTCCGCCTGAGGGTCGGGCTGCTCCACAGGTCGCACGGCATCAGGCAACGCCTCATCGCATGGGCTTGGCACGACTTCCCGGCCATCGCGCTCCCTTTGGGACCGTTGCTGCTCACGTCGCTTTGCGGACTGCTCGATCAGCCAGTTGATCAGACTGACCGCTCCGATGATGAGAACCAGAACGAGCTGTTCCATTCTGTGATCAAGCCGGAGTGGAAGCCGTTGGGGAGGCGATCGAGTCGCGCATGGCGGTGTCGGACTGGATGTTTTTCATCCGCATGTAGTCCATGACTCCCAGGTTGCCATTCCGGAAGGCGGCGGAAATGGCCTCCGGGACCTGAGCTTCAGCCTCGACGACCTTGGCCTGCATTTCCTGGGTCCGCGCTTTCATTTCCTGTTCGGTGGCAACAGCAGCGGCGCGGCGCATTTCCGCTTTGGCCTGCGCCACAACCTTGTCCGCCTCGGCCTGCTCGGCTTGGAGTTTGGCTCCGATATTGTCGCCAATGTCCACATCCGCGATGTCCACCGAGAGAATTTCAAAAGCCGTTCCCGTGTCGAGTCCCTTGGCGAGAACCGTCTTCGAAATACGGTCGGGGTTTTCCAAAACATCCTTGTAGGACACGGCCGATCCGATGGAGGTGATGATACCCTCGCCAACCCGGGCGATAATGGTCTCCTCGGTGGCACCTCCAACGAAACGGTTCAGGTTGGATCGCACAGTAACACGGGCGCGGACTTTGACTCCGATACCGTCGCGGGCCACGGCGTCGATGGTGACTTTTCCTGTCGCGGGATTGGGACAATCGATGACCTTGGGGTTGATGCTCGTTCGCACGGCCTCGAGCACGGTTTTGCTTGTGCCTTTGATCGCGAGATCAATGGCGCATGCGCGGTTGAAATCCAATTGGAGAGCTGCCTTGTCCGCCGCGATCAGCGCGAGCACGACGTGGGAAACGTTTCCACCAGCAAGGTAGTGGGCCTCCAGAGGGTCGGTATCGAGATTGATTCCCGCTTTGACGGCTGTGATGCGGCTATCCACGATGAGACCCATCGGCACGCGGCGCAGGCGCATTCCAATGAGTTTGGCAAAAGACACCGGAGCATCGGCGAGCTTGGCTCGCAGCCATGTCCCGAAAAAGTTCATGAGAACAACAATCACAACGAGAGCTGCCAACAGAACGATGGCAAAAAGGAAGTAAACAGCGAATTGGGTGGTCATAATCTTGATAGGACGGCATAAGTTGGCACAACTTCACCGACGCGCCACAAAATTCAAGCTACTCCGCAAAGGCGTAAACCTGATCGAGTATGACATCCGCAAAGCCTGAGTCGGTGCCGATGGCACCGCTGTAGAAAAGTTGGCGTCCTCGCAGGCGATACGGGTTGTCTCGAAAAACTTGGCTCTGGCTGGCGGCTGGCCCCACATCCTCGGCTATTCCCAAAAGAACTGGAATGTCTTGATAGCTGTGAAGGCCGTCGGAGATGAAAAACGGCACCACGACGACATGGGGTTGGGATGCCAGTTTATCCCAATCCGAAATGAGAGGCGCCTCCTCCATGTAGGCGGAGAGAACCTCGGCATACTCTCCGGTCTCCGAAATCTTTTGGACCTGCAGCTTGGCGGCCACGGCGGAGTTTTCGTTGAGACCGGTTCCATGGCCGACGATAAAAAGACTCGTTTCCTTGGGCGAAACGCCGGGCGCGACCGTGCGGGCCTGCTTCATGAGAAGGCCGGTCATGGCTTCATGGTTGCCGGCAGGCTCGCAATAATAAATCGTGCGGCCGCCGACCCGCGTCGTTTTGCCAGTCAGTTCGAGTTCGCGCGGAATCACAGTCTGGGTGAAATACCCTTCACTGATGAAATTCGGCACTACATAAACCTCCTGGCTGTCCACCATGCGCAGAACCTCGCGGAAGGTCGGTTCCTCCTTCCAAAAACATACGGCAACCTCCGCAAAAATGCCGCGTTCGCGGATCGCCCGGGCGTGAACGAGCGACGGCGCACTGGAATCGGGATTCACCGTTGAGCCATGCCCGACGATGATGAGGGCGGATTGAGAGAGGTCTTTCATTCGAGGAGTTCGGCGCAAACCTTGGCTGCGTCGAAATGTTTCTGAGCATACGCGCGGGCGGCCATGGAATGGTGCGAATAGTTTGTGGAAATTTTATCCAGCGCTCGTGCTGCCTCGTCTGGAGTGTCGAAGGCCACCACGCCCTCACCGGATGGCAGGTGGTCGCTCCAACCGGTATCCTGAACGACGACCGGTTTTCCGGCAGCAAGGTAGCAAGCGCTTCGGCAACTGAACCAGCCGCTGCGCGAGCGCACATAACCGTTCTTTGCAATGCTCCACTCGCCCTTCGAGCGGGAAAGAAAATCCCGGTAGCTTGTGTAGTCCGGCAGGTGTGTGTCCGGCTCGATAATCTGCCAACCTTTGGACTCGAGCATCTCAGTGGGGCGCTTGCTTCCCACCCCCTGCCCCATGGCAAGGACGAATTTCTCATTCGTCAGGCCCGGCAAGTCGAGGAAGCGCTCAAACTCGATGTCTTTCTGACCGTATTTCTTTCCCATATAATCCTTCGGCGCATAGCTCGCCCAGTTCATAACGGTCGTCCAGGCTCCATCGGCTATGTGCGAAGTTGTGTGCCCGGTTGGGAGATCCTTCCAATATTCGAGAGCGATAGGTTGAACGGTCGGTCGCCATGGAAAGCCCGCCGTCGGGACCACGCAGGCAGCTTGTCCGATATTCAGACCAAAAGAAAAATGCCGCTCATGGGATGCGACCCGTTTGGCGTATTCCGAACCGGGGTCCGTGGCCAGGCCGATCTGGGTGAACATGGGATCTCCATCCAAAAAGAGCTTCACTGGAATGCGTGCGGTTTCATCCCGCAGCCAGCAAGCACCGGAGACATTGGCCAAGACATCCGCCGAGGCGATGATGTTTTCGGCTTCGGAGGCACTCGCGACCCCATGGTATTTTTCATCAGCGACGTTTCGATAAATCCACCGGTCTCCCATTCCGAACTGCTCCATAACGCGTGCCAGATAGGCTGTATTGTGTGAGCAATCCGCGCTTGGCTCCATTTTCACCGGATCGTAAGCCCAAGCTCCTGTGTCCTCCAGATACCAGACATCATGGCCGAGAGCGCGAAAACCCAGAGCATATTGAATGTAGTCCCATGTCACTCCTCCAAAGGCATACTGACCGATCAAGCCGGTAACGATAATCCTCATTGCAGATCAAGTTAATCGCCCGGGCTTGCCTCGACAAGATTCGTGATGGATGGAATGGGAGAGTTGCACTGAAAGGCGGGTTGTTTTTTAATAAGGAGGCATGAGCCGTTTTTCCCTCGTTCTTTTTGCTGTAATGTTGATCGCTCTCTATGGATGTAAAAAGCCGGGTGAATCTGTGCCCCCCCCCGCACCCGAAGCAACTCCTGTTGCCATCCCTACGCCGCCACCGGTCATCAATATCGGCGTGTTCCTGCCATTGAAAGGTCTGGGACAAGGCAGTGCGAATGAGGCGCTCAACGGTCTTGTCATGGCTGCCGAGGAGGTCAATGCGAATGGCGGCGTCATAGGCCACATGTTGCGACTCATCGTGCGCGACACGCACGCGGAGCCGACTCGCGCGGAGAAGGCAGCCAGGGATTTGGTCAGCGAGGATAAAGTGGTTGCTTTGATCGGAGGTCTCTCAGCGGGTAGCGCCGAAGCGGCAATGGCAGCCGATGAAATGAAAATACCCTTGCTAGCCCTCGGGTCCACCATGCCAGGCATTCCTTCCCGTGAGCCTTGGATTTTTCGAATTTGCCAGACGGACTTTCATTCAGGACGCGTGATGGCAAAATTCGCAGCAACCCTCGGAGCCAAGCGGGCGCTCGTGCTCTACGATCCCGCAGACGAGTTTTCAAAAACTTTGGCTCTCGCATTTGGAAAGCAATTCAAGCGCAAGGCGGATACACGCATTGCAGGTGAGTCTTTCCAGACCGGCACAGGGGATTTCACCCAGCACCTGCTGACCATCAAAAAAAAGAACCCAGACGTGGTGTATCTGCCGCTCCCTGCAAACCAAGCCGCTCCCATTATTCAAAAAGCGAGAGAGCTCGGGCTCACAATGCCGTTTCTTGGAACAGCAAATTGGGACTCTTTGGAGTTCCCGCTGATGGTTGGAGATTCCGGCAACAACACCTATTTCCCTGGCCGATTCAATCCAGAAGGCCCTTCGGACGCCGTTCAACTTTTTATCGAGGTTTACGAGCGCAAAAACGGCGGGTTTCCCTCGGCGTCGGCGGCCATGGGTTACGATGCCTTGGTGGTTTTGGCTGATGCCATCCGCAGGGCGAACACCACCGAGCCCGAAAAGCTCCGCGAAGCCTTGGCCGGGACAAGGGAATTCCCCGGTCTGACGGGCGATATCACGACTGATCCCGAGTTGGCCCGAACGGAAAAAGTCCCTCTGCTTAAACTCGACGCCGGCAAGATGAAATTTCTTGAAATGGTGAATACCAACTGAGCCCCCAATTCAAGGCACGGGCTGTATCAATTCGATCTCATAGCCCTCTGGCGCATCAATGAAAGCAATCACCGATCCGCTTGATGTCTTGTGTGGGCCATCAATCAACGGGTATCCCAATGTAGAGGCATGCTTGGCGAAGGCATCCATATCAGCCACCTGAAAAGCCAGATGGGTTAAATCGGGGCCAACAATCACAGGGCCGCTGGCATCATATTTGCAGATTTCCAACAGGAACTCGCTGCCGGGAACTTTCAGAAAAACGAGTTCCGAGCCCCTGTCGCTTGTCTTGCGGCTCACTTCCTCCAGACCTAAGACTTCGCGGTAGAAGTGGATTGTTTTGTCGAGATCGGCGACGCGGTAGCGGGTGTGAAGGAATTTTGTTATCATATTCGTAAGAGCCTTGAACTATTTCTTGAAGAAGTCCCCATACGCGGGATCCCGGGAATAAACGACGAAGGCGGGATCTTTGAGGAGCTTGGAGAAGATTTTTTCCGGTGTGGACTGGCGGGCTTGTTCCAGGCGGGAAATGGCTTTTGAGGAGTCGCCCAACCTCATGGCCCGGTAGACTTCGGCCAGAAGCGATTGGGTGTCAGAGCCGCTTTTGACCGGAATTTGTGACAACTCGGAGTCACTCATCATTTGGAGTTCAAGCAACGCAAGAGAGACATCCACAACGATGGTATCCAGATCCACACTTTGTCGGAGCTGGGCCGACTTGAGAAATTGCAGGGCCTCCTCGGGTCGCTTCAGTGCGCGAAGCAATCCTGCCAATTCGACATACGGCCGGGGATTTGTGGGGTCCGCCGCCATGGCCTGCCTCAGTGAGGCTTCAATCCGCAGTTTGGGATCCCCAAACCTTGTGTAATTTTGATCGGCAATCCGCCGTGTTTCAAGCCAGGCTTGGAATACCAATGCGTCGGAGAGGGATTGGCGAGAATTGAACAATTCATCAATAAACTCTTGCGCAGAGTCCAGATCCCTTGTCGCCAGCGCGGCATCCGCGGCAATTTTAGAAAGTTGTGCCAACCCCGGTTCGAAGGTCTTCAGCTTTTTGATCTTCACCAAAGCCTCCTTGGGCCGATCGTGATTCAAATCAAAAAGAATCTCATCGATAGATTTTTGGACCTGCAAAGAAAGCTCGCCGGATCTCGATGGGGACTCAAGAACGCTTCGCGATCTTTGGCTCGAACTCCAAGAGCCAATCAAGTAAAACGATAATCCGAAAACGAGGGCAAGTGCAGCTCCCGCCATTAACGCGGATCCCATGGGCAATGGCTGTTTAAGAAATGCCCTTCGGCCTCTCTTGGAGAACAACGATTTTCGAGAATCCGTGATCTCATTGGTCAACGGAGCAGGTGCTACGGCAGGATTCTGTGGCGATCCGTGAGTTTCTATTGGCAAGGAAGATGGAACAAATTTCGCCTTCTCGGAGCCGCGCTTGGGAATCCTTCGTTCCAGCGGAATCGGTGATTCCTGCTCCACCGACAAATCACGGATTTTTTTTTCATCCAGCCCATTAAGAAGTATTTTCCCAAGAGCAATTGCCAACTGATCCGGGTCATTCAACGATGGTTCGTTTTTTTTCGCCTCGTCCTTGTGCGAACGTGAACTTGGAAGTCTCTTCGGCATTGTTGGAATGGCACCTTCGCTGCTCATGACAGAGCGGTTTCTAGATGACTCGAAAAAAACCGCAAGTCGCGATATTCCTGTTTTCTGAAATACCCGCGAGAAATTGATTGCCAGACTGGGCCGAAGAGATCATCGTCGTAAAGATGGATAGGTGGATCATCTTCATCCAAGTTCAAAATGGAAGGGTGGCTGAGTCCGGTTTAAGGCACTCGACTCGAAATCGAACGTAGGGAAACCTACCGCGGGTTCGAATCCCGCCCCTTCCGCCAACCCTTTTGATCCGACCCAAGAAACGGCGCTTTTTTTACAGCTAGCTGGTCTGGAGCAGTTGAACACCTGCTGAGACCTCCCCCGTCATGTGCCGCAGGGGCTGAAAATGGGTGCATTGGCCAACGCGAGCTATTTACTAAAAAGATAAATACTATTTTAATTAAATAGTTTGTTTTTCCAGATTTTGATCCTACCTCGAAAATCCGTGAGGGGCTTTGTAAAAGAAAGACCCGAAAATGG
>JBAWVX010000032.1:0-31888 GCA_037147075.1 bacterium | reverse complement strand
ACACTTACACCAACCCCTCAAAAAACAACGGGGTGCTCTGTGCAACGCTTACCTTAATTTAAACCATTTCTTCTCTCAACCGGACACTAGTGAGGGCAAACACAAAAACGCGCGCGAAAGCAAAAAGCAGACGGGATCAAAAACGCTTTAGAAGCTGAGTATGCTTATCAACCTGTCGAGTCTCTGTTGCTTTTCCAGGCTCGACCTTCCGGGGGGGCGCCGAACTTGTGCCGGCGATCAGCGACGAGGAACATGCTGTCACAAGAGACGCTTTGCAAACCTTGCTCGTCCCTGGTTGGAAAATTTTGGGCGAGGATTTGGGCGAAGTTGTTTCTGGTTTTTGGCAGTGAGGAAAAAAGGGTGGAGGAGTATTTGGCCGGAAAGCGGAATGTTTTTCTGAATCCGATTTTTTTTGAGGTGTCGGCGATTTATTGTGAATGCTGCCCGTTTTAGACTCCAAAAGCCCGAAAACTACTTGCCAGATACTTGCCATTTAGAGTGCGTTTTTATTCGTTTTCGGGCGTTTTGGTTCGCAATCGGTTTTAGGCACTAAAAAACCCGCAGAGCATGATTTCATGCGGGTTTGCGGGCTGATGAGGGAAAGTGGGTTGGCTGGGACTCGAACCCAGAACCAACGCCTTAAAAGGGCGCTGCTCTACCATTGAGCTACCAACCCTGCGGGAAGGTCTTTATATGGCTTCAAACCTCGTTCTGCAACTAAGAAAATCAAAAAAACAAGAGCGCCGGTGAGCCCAAGACCTGCTTGAAACGTGCGGGCAGTGACCTCCCTTGGATTTATGATTGGCATCGCGTCGAGGACGTCCACGCGCCTGCCGTGGTGTGTCCTGCTCCTTATGCCTTGAAGAGGTCCGGTTGCGAGGGCGAGTCTGTGGAGGATTTTGGCGCGGTGAGCCCGAGTTTTTTGTAGGCTTTCGGCATCGCGACCCGGCCTTGGGCTGTGCGTTTGATGTAGCCTTGCATGATCAGGTAGGGCTCGTGAACTTCTTCAATCGTCCCGGATTCCTCTCCGATCGCGACGGCCAAGCTGTTCACGCCGACCGGTCCACCATCAAAAAGTCCGATGATCGCTTCCAAGATGCGCTTGTCCATTTCGTCGAAGCCCTCGGCGTCGATGTCCAGCATGGTCAGTGCGTCATGGGCGCTCTGGGCGGTGATTCGACCTCCGGCCCGAACGAGGGAATAATCGCGCACCCAGCGGAGAAGATTGTTTGCGATGCGTGGTGTGCCCCGGGCGCGGCGGGCAATCTCAAGGTCGGCGCCGTGTTCCAACTCGCTGCCGAGGAGTCCCGCGCTGCGGCTCACGATGGCAGCAAGGGTTTCGGGAGCATAGTAGTCGAGGCGGCAGTTCATGCCGAACCGCGAGCGCAGCGGATCGCTGATCATACCGGAGCGGGTTGTGGCTCCGATGAGGGTGAAGGGCGCCAGATTCAGTCTGACTGTCCGGGCGCTCGGGCCTTGGTCGATCACGATATCGAGTTTGAAATCCTCCATGGCCGGATACAGATACTCCTCGATCGCAGGTTGCAGGCGGTGGATTTCATCGATGAAGAGAACTCCGCCGCGTTCGATGTTTGTGAGGAGGCCTGCGAGGTCCCCCGCTTTCTCGATCATGGGTCCGCTGGTGGTGCGGACCTCGGCATTCATGGCGTTCCCGATGATATAGGCGAGGGTGGTTTTGCCCAAACCGGGAGGACCGCTCAGCAAAATGTGCTGCAAGGTGTCGCCACGCTGCTTCGCGGCTTCGACCATGACTTGGAGCCTCTCGACGGTTTTTTCCTGGCCTGCGAATTCCTCGAAAAGCGGAGGCCTCAAGGAGATCTCAAATGCCGAATCTAACGGCTCGAGGTCTGGGGATTTGCGTTCAGGCACGCTCATGGGAGTCCCGGACGCTGATTCTTTTCAACCCGAATCCAGCAGAATTGACCACAGAGCGCACAGAGAAGACAGAGGGTGATCTGTTGATGAGGCGATGCGTTGGACATCATTTGTGCGATATCCCATAAAAAGCCAAAGCCTTTCCTGGTCATCCTCTCCATCCTGTCCTCCTGTCTAAAAAACCGGTTTCGGGTTCAACACGTATTCCCACAGAGCAAACGAGAGTGCTGGTCATCATTTCACGTATCGCCTTGGGCACGGAAGCATCCATTCCCCAATGCTCTTGGAAATGCCTGCTCATCGTTCGTGGGGCTGAGGAAGTGGGAGGGTTCCCCGGCGATCCTCAAAATGGAATATCGTCGTCGGGCTCCGGCGAGGACGGGGCTTGGCGCTGTGCAGGCTGGGTGGCGGGACGACGCGCGGCGGGGGCCGAGGACTCGTAACTTTCGTGTTCGCTGCCACCGGTTGGGGAAGAACCGCCGGTTCTGGTGCCGAGGAGTTGCAGATTTTCTCCGACAACCTTCATGCGGCTCCGTTTTTGTCCACTGGCCTTGTCTTCCCATGTATCCATGCGGAGACGGCCTTCGATGTAGATCGGACGGCCTTTCTTGGCATATTCCCCGGCGATTTCGGCAAGACGACCCCAAAGTTCGACATCAACGTAGGTTGTTTCCTCACGTTTCTCGCCGTTGTCGAGGGTGTAGTTGCGGTTGATGGCCAGGCCAATGTCCGTAACGGCGCTGCCTTTCGAGGTGAACTTGACTTCCGGGTCGCGTGTGACGTTTCCGATGAGGATGACTTTGTTGACGTTGGCCATGGCTTTATTTGGCGGGTTCTTCAGGCTGCGGCTGTCGCCGTGGCCTTTTTGGCGGGAAGTTTGAGGTAGTTTTGAAGGACAATATCGTTGTCGAGTTTGAACTTGGAGCGCACTTTTTCGATGGCTTCCGGGGCGGCTTCAAAAATGAAGTTCACGAAGTAGGCGCTTTTCATGTGGTCGGTTTCGTAGGCGAGTTCGCGCTTCTCGAGACGCTGCACTTGCTCAATGGCGGCTCCCTCGGTTTTGAGCACCGTCTCAAGGCGCTCGATCATGTCTTTGATGGTTTCTTCTTTGCCTCGCGTGTTCAGTGCGAGGAGTGCTTCGTATCGATTCATGGTTCCTGGTTTTTTTGGTTGTATTGATTCATTGCCGCCTCGATGCCATGGGCGTTGGCATATTCGAAGGCGTCGGAGGCCCTGCTGACGGATTCCGCCACCAGAGGGAGTTCATCTTGGCGAAATCCGCCAAGGACATGATTGTGAAGGGTGTTTTCCGGTTTGCCGATTCCAACTCTGAGGCGGGGAACGGATTCTGTTCCCAAATGAATGAGGATGGAGTCAAGACCATTGTGTCCGCCCGCACCGCCCGACTTGCGCATTCGCAGCCTACCCAGGGGGAGGGATGTGTCGTCGAGAACGACCATGATCGCCGAGGGTGGGATTTTGTAGTATCTCGAATAAGCACCCACGGATTCCCCGCTCAGGTTCATGAAGGTTTGAGGCTTCATGAGCGTGCGACCGCCGGATTGTGCGATGTCGGCATTCCACTTTCGGTCGAAGGTGAACGTGGTTACACTGCGGCGTGCCAGCTCGTCTCCTACCTTGAACCCGACATTGTGCCGGGTGTTTTGGTATTCCGCGCCTGGGTTTCCCAGACAGGCGACGAGGCGGAATGCGTCGGTGGTCTCCACTTCGGCGGAAATCACTTTTTCTCTGCGGAGGCTTCGGTTTTTTTCTCTTTGATGACCTCGGGAGAGGCGGCGGCCGACGCTGAGGCAGACTCCGCCGCCGTGGAAGGCTCAGAGACGCTGAAGACTGTGAGATCTGCGTCGACATCGGCCTCTACGCCACTTGGAAGTTGGAGGTCTGCGACGTGGATGGAGTCCCCGACTTTGAGCGAGCTCACATCCACTTTGATGATCTCGGGCAGGTCTTGTGGGAGGCAACGAATGGCGATGGAGCGCATGCTTTGCTCCAGGAGGCCGCCAAAGTTTTTGACTCCGTCCGCCTCACCGGTTGGTTCAATGGTGATTTCGGCCGAGATTTTCTCAGTCATTGACACGGCTTGGAAGTCGACATGAAGAATCTCATGGCGCAGGGTGTGGCGTTGAACTTCTTGAATGAGGGAAAGTTGGTTGGACGTATTGGAGCCGTCGTGGATCTCCAGATCCACGAGAATGTTTTCACCAACCGCGTGGGAGAGGAGGATTTCCAATTCGCGGTGCGAAACCTCGAGGTTTGCCGGGGCTGTGCGGTGGCCGTAGATAACGGCAGGGACGGATCCGCGGGAGCGGACGCTCTTGACGGCATTGCGACCGCTTTCTGAACGGGGACGGGCTGTGAGTTTGACTTGCTTGGCCATAGGTGTGTTTACTTGGTTTGTTTTACTTCAAAGAGCGAGCTTACGGACTCATCGTCGTGAATGCGCCTGATCCCCTCGCCGAGAAGCTCGGCAACCGACAGTGAGGTGACTCTGCTGCCGGTCGTGAGACGAGCCGGAACGCTGTTCGTTGAAATCAACTCCTTCAAGTCGGAGTCCCTTAAACGCTCAACCGCCAAATCTGTCAGTATGGTGTGCGAAATGCCAGCATAAATATCAAGAGCCCCGTGTTTGCGGAGCATTTTTGCAGCGCTGGTGATCGTTCCTGCAGTCTCGGTGAGGTCGTCGACGATCAGGACGTTTTTTCCTTCCACTTCTCCGATGATATGGGACGCCTCGGTTTCCGTGGCGCTTTTGCGTTGTTTAACCACGATGGCGATGCGTGTGCCAAGCGCTCCTGCATAGGCCGAGGCCATTTTCACACCGCCCACATCCGGTGAGACGACGATGAGATTTTCGATGCCCAAGGTCTGGATGTGACGAACCATGACCGGCATGGCATGGAGGTGGTCCACCGGGATGTCGAAGAAACCCTGCAGCTGTTGGGCGTGGAGATCCATTGCCAGCACGCGGTTCACACCGGCGGCAACGAGAAGGTTTGCCACAAGTTTGGCTGTGATCGGCACGCGGGGCTGGTCTTTGCGGTCCTGCCGGGCATAGCCAAAAAAAGGAATGACCGCCGTGATGCGTGCCGCACTGGCTCGACGGGCTGCGTCAACCATGATGAGAAGCTCCATCAGGTTTTGATTGGTCGGCGGGCACGTGGGCTGGATGATAAAAACATCGCGACCCCGGATATTGTCATTGATTTTTACAAAAGTCTCACCATCTGGAAACGAAGTGACGGTGGCATTTCCCAGCGGAACTCCCAAGTAGGCGCAGATGTCGCGGGCCAGCGCCGGATTGGCGTTGCCTGTGAAAATTTTCATTTCCGGGTTGCTGGAAAGGGTCATGAGATGTCAGGCAACGGCGTGGTTGTTTTGGCAGGTGATTGATCTAGTGGGCGAGGGGTTCCGGCTTGGGGGGCGGCTCGAGTGGAATAGTCGGTTCGACACGCGTTTGGGCCAGCCTGGACAGGTAGGTTTTTTCCATGAGGTCGCATTTCTTCGAAAGCGTGCTGTCGAGCTTGCGCATTTTTCGAAAAAGCAGCTCGTAGTATTTCCTGTAGGCCGACCGTTCTCCTTCAAATGTCGCGGCGGCTTTCGCTTTCGCCAACAGGCTTGCCACCTCCGGGTCCTCCTCCGCTTTCGAACGAATTTGCTGATATCGGATTTTGACTTTACGTTCCTGATCTTCTCCGGAGGCGGCCAGCGTCCGAGGGTCGATGGCATCGGAGACGGACTCAGAGGGCATGAGTTGATTCGGGTCGATGTAGTCCTTGTCTGACTCGGCGGGTGTAGATTTGTCTCCCGTGAGAGAGATCTGTGAATCCGTGATGATGTCCGAGGCGGGACTGGATGGATCGCTTGGGAGTTTGATGAAATCCTGCGAGGCTGCCGTTGGCTCTGGAGTTGGGCTGGTCGCCGGTTGCGCGGCTTCGGCCTGTTGATCCTGTGCATTCGCGAGCAAAGGAATGGCAGCGAGGGCTAGGATGAATGGTATAAGACGCTTGAGAGGCATGGCACGGCGACGGACTTGTCATTTAAGCAATTTTGGGGTGACTTGGCAAGACTATGAATCCAACGAGGCGCATCCCGATCGTGGAGCCGGTTGATGTGGCACGTGCCATGCACCACGAGCCGGGCTTCGTTTTTTTGGATTCTGCGCTCTCTGGTGAGCAATCAGTTTCGATCATCGCCAGCAACCCCGATTTCGTGCTCAGAGGAAGGGACTGGGATGCATTGGAGCGGGAATTGAACAAGCGCAGGCAGGATTCGGGGTCTGCGGATCATCCCGAAGGAGCTGCCATCGGTTGGATCGGTTACGATGGGGATTTTCGTTTTTGTTTCTACAACCACATCCATGTTTTCGAGCACGAAACCGGGAATTGGCGTTCATTTCCAAAAAATTTTGATGGATCGCCTTCCGCCTGTCCGAGAGCTCCTATCGATTTCAGGCCGGTTCTCGGTTGCGATGAGTTTTTACGAATGGTCGCAGCCGCTCAGGAATACATCGCGGCGGGCGATATCTACCAGGTTTGCTTGAGTCACCCTTTTCAGGCTTTTGGAGATGCCAATCCGTGGGCATTTTACGAAATGCTCCGCAAATATTCCCCAGCTCCCTACGGAGCCTATCTATCCGACGGAGATTTTCAGATTGCCTCGGCGTCTCCTGAAAGTTTTTTGCGTATTTCCGGCAGAAAAATTCAGACCAGTCCTATCAAAGGAACGCGCCCTCGTCATCCCGACAAGGCTGGCGATCAATTGAGTTCGCTGGAGTTGCTGAACTCCGCCAAGGAGATCGCGGAATTGGTGATGATCACGGATCTTGAACGCAACGATCTTGGGCGCGTTTGCCGCTATGGGAGTGTTCATGTGCCCGAGTTGCTTCGCCTCGAAAGTTTCGAGCAGGTTTTTCACCTTGTTTCCACCATCTCAGGTGAGCTGCGCGATGACGTAAGCCATGTGATGGCGTTGCGAGAGTGTTTTCCAGGCGGCTCGATTTCGGGCGCTCCAAAAAAACGTGCCATGGAAATCATTCATGAACTGGAGGTCCACCCCCGAGGTCTCTACACTGGAGCCATAGGTTACTTCGGTTACAATGGCGTGAGCCAGTTTTCCATTGCCATAAGAACGGCGGTTTTCGAACAGGGTTCGTCCCAATTTCATGTTGGAGCCGGCATTGTGGCAGACTCCATTCCCGAGAGAGAGTGGGAGGAGACTTGGCACAAGGCCGAGGGATTGCTGCTTGCCGCTCGGGCTTGCGCCACCTCTCAACCGTAGGCGTTGCCGAGGTGCTTTCTCAATCGGGGATCGAAAAAGAAATCACGGGCCCGGACAGGAAAGAAGTTTTCGCAATCCGGGTGTCGGGGATTGAGGAGATAGTTCGGCTCATCAGGAATCAGCACGGAAGGCACCTGTAAAACGGGCGAGCGTTTTGAGCGCAACCATTCGGTCCCGATTTCTCGCGTGGCTCCTGATGGCAGGGCGTCATTCCAACCAACCGGCAAGGTGGCGATTTTTTCAATCGACATCGATTCCAAGCTGACTTCCAAAAAAGTAAAACGTATGGATTGGGTTTTGGGTGTCAAATGCACGAGCAACTCTAGAGCAGCGAGAGCTCTGGAGCTGGCAAGATAAACGCAGGACACCCCGGGGTGGTTCCACCGTCCTCCGTGAATGCGAGCCCCTTCGCCATCAAAGGCCGAAGTGCGCCACTTGTGATTTACGATTCGATAGGCCTGAGCCATGGGGAGTCAGACAAAAACTCCATGGTCGATTTGCCCAATCAGGTCTTCAACCATTCTGGCCCCGACTTCGGTGTCGCAAAAGGCGATTGGCGTTTCCCCGTTCATGGCGTGAGCTGGTGCCTTTAGCCACTCACGGGCGGCCTCCTCGGAACCGAAAAGCTCGTAGGCTTTGCCGAAGACTCTTGCGAGCCTGGCTATGCGATCACTTTCGTTTTTATCAAAATGCCCTGTTTTTTTGCGACGATGCAGTGTTGCTCTTGAAATATCGAGCAGCACTGCCAATTGTTCGTCAGTGACATCCAGCCAATCACGCAGAACTTCGAATTCATCGTATAAGAAACCATGTCTCAGCTGCTCCACTATTGGCGGAGTTGGCATTTCCTCCTGTAAAACATAACTAGTTTTTGGAAGGTATTGCTCAATGATTCGCGGACCGTATAGCGTTCTTCTCATATAAGACAGTCCTTATTATAAAATGATAAAATGTCAAGGTCTGCCGCAAAATTTTTGCATATCCTCTGCCAATCCCGTTTTCCACTCGAGCCACCCATTGCGCCATTCGATTCCAAGCCCGGCCGAATGGAGCGCATGTCTACTCATCAACAACCTCTTCTGGAGCATTGGAGTCCATCCCGTTTCGATGAATTCGAGGTAGCAATCTTCGGATGGGCCGTAAATTTTGTCTCCGACAACATGATGCCCGGCATGGGCGGCGTGGACTCGAATCTGATGGGTTCGACCGGTCACCGGCTCGGCTTGGACGAGTGCAAAACGTCCTTGGTGATTCTTGAAAAGTTCTAACACTCGAAAATGCGTTTTTGCATGGGCTCCAGCCGGGTGGACAATTCTTTTGAGATGGATCCTGGCGGGTTCGACCTCTCCCTGCCTGATGAGAGGTGCCTCGATGGTAAAGAATTCATCGCTTGGATGCCCGCAAAGCACTGCCAAATATATTTTTTTAATTTTTCCTTCTTGCATTGCGAGGCCTGCTTCTCGCGCCGCCGTAGCGCTTTTTGCGACCAAAACCAGTCCGCTGGTTTCGCGATCGAGTCTGTTGATCAGCGAAACCTGTCCGGCAGTTGCTAGCTCGTAGGATAGAACCTCATTTAAACCGTCCCACAGGGTGCGTGGCCCACCAGGTTTCGTGGGGTGAACAAGAAGCCCAGCCGGTTTGTTCACTACCATCAGATCAGGCGTCTCGGCAATAATCCTGAAGTCTTCTTGATCCTCTCTCATCAGGCAACGAGTATGGCCTCTCCATGGTCTCTCTGCAAAATGTCACTCGTCAATATGCCTCGGGCACTGGCGAGATTCGCGCGCTCGATGATGTTTCGCTGGATCTGGAATCCGGCGATTTCGTAACAGTCACGGGGCCGAGCGGTTGCGGCAAAAGCACCCTCCTCAATCTCCTTGGTGGACTGGATCAGCCGACATCGGGTCAGATCGAAGTTGCCGGGATTCCTTTGCACGATGCCACCGAGGAGCAGCTCACAAAATATCGCCGACACACTCTCGGCATCGTTTTTCAGTTCTTCAATCTTCTCCCCGCCATGACGGTCCGTGAAAATGTGGAATTGCCTCTGCTCTTGCGTGGGGAATCGTCATCCGTCTCGACCAAACGCGTCGCTGAAATGTTGGATCTCGTCGGATTGTCACACCGTGCCTTGCATTTTCCCCATCAGCTGAGCGGCGGCGAAATGCAGCGCACTGCGACTGCCCGAGCCCTCGTGGGGCGGCCTGCCCTTCTTCTTGCTGATGAGCCCACGGGCAATCTTGACTCCGCCAATGCGGCCATGGTTTGCGAGACATTCCTGAAGATCGCTTCCCAGAAAATGGCGACGCTGATTATCGTGACCCACAGCGAATCCGTTGCGGACCTGGCTCCGTTGCGGATTAAAATGCTTGATGGGAAAATCCTATCCAAAACCCGATGCGTTGATGCTTCCTGATATGTTGCGAATCGGATCTTTTCATCTGCCCGGTCTTTTCCTTATCAATTCCCAAACACTAACCGCACATTGGAAAAACAACGCACACTCGCATCCACAGCCAGTCTGACTGGCAGCGCCTTGCACACGGGCGAAAATGTCACCCTGACTCTCTTGCCCGCACCAGTCGGCCATGGGTTCAAGTTTCAGCGCACCGATCTGCCTGATGAACCAGTAGTGGACGCTGCAGCGGCTTATGTGAAAACCGTTGAGCGCGCTACTACGCTTGTTCAAGGCATGGTCAAAATCCACACCGTCGAGCATGTTCTTTCGGCTCTCACAGGGATGGGCGTTGACAACGCCCTGATCCAGATGAACGCCAACGAGCCACCAATCGGCGATGGCAGCGCGTCCGAATATATCGCTTTGATCAAAAAGGCCGGCGTCGTGGAGCAGGATGCCGCACGGCGTTATCTCGAAATCCGAGAGCCAATCACCCTTGAATCCAACGGATCTCTTTTCGTGATTCTTCCAGATGCCAATTTTCGAGTCTCCTGCACGCAGGTCGGGCCCGACGGGCGTTTCACCCAGTTCTATTCGACGGAAATCACCCCCGAGATCTACGAGAAGGAAATCGCCCCGGCCCGCACGTTTGTTTTCTATGAGGATGTCAAGCCTCTTATGGACAAAGGCCTCATCAAAGGCGGCAGCTTGGAGAATGCCATTGTGGCACGCGGAGATAGTGTTTTGAGCAAGGAGCCTCTGCGTTTTGCCGACGAATTTGTGCGCCATAAAATTCTCGACATCGTCGGGGACCTCGCCCTCTCCGGGCATCGCATCCGGGGGCATGTCGTTGCGGTAAAACCCGGCCACGGCATCAATACCGCGGTGGCGAAAGTGCTCGCCGAGCGCTTCAATATTGTTGCCCCGGCCGCTGCGAGGCCTGTCCCCGCCTCTGCGGGCGCGCTCGACATCAATGCTGTCATGCAAATCCTGCCTCACCGCTATCCCTTTCTCATGGTTGATCGGATCGTGGATTTCGATGGCGAGTTGAAGGCGACTGGAGTCAAAGCGGTCACGATCAACGAACCCTATTTCCAAGGTCACTTCCCCGGCCACCCCGTCATGCCGGGAGTCCTCCAGCTTGAAGCCATGGCCCAAGTCTCCAGCATCGTCATGATGCGCCGCACGGAGAACGAGGGCAAAATCGGCTACTTCATGAGCGCCGATGAAGTGAAATTCCGCAAACCCGTTATGCCAGGCGACACCCTTTTCATTGAGTGCGAACTCACCAGTGCCAAGAAACGCCTCGGCAAGGCCTCCTGCCGCTGCCTCGTCAATGGCGAAGTCGTTTCCGAAGGCATCCTGCTTTTTGGCCTCGTTGATAAATGACACACATCCACCCCACCTCGGTCATCGACCCTTCGGCGACTCTTCATCCTGACGTCGAGGTCGGGCCATTCTGTCATATCGGCCCGCACGTCGAGATTGGAAGCGGGTCACATCTCATCGGCCATGTCTCCTTGGCGGGTCCCACGCGCATCGGCGAAGGGAATGTTTTCTACCCTTATTGCTCGATCGGTCAGCGATCGCAGGATTTGAAATACACCTCCGAGCCGACCTATCTCGAAATCGGAAGCAACAACTCCTTCCGGGAATTTTGCACAGTCAACCGTGGCACGCTTCCGGGAACCAAGACGGTCATTGGCAGTCACGGAAATTTTCTCGCCTACTCGCACATCGCGCACGACTGCACGGTTGGCGACCATGTCATTTTCTCGAACAACGGCACCATCGCCGGCCATGTCACAGTCGAGGATCATGTCATTATCGGCGGCCTCTCCGGAGTCCATCAATTCTGCCGCTTGGGCCAGCATGCGATTGTCGGTGGTTGCACAAAAATCGTTCAGGATGTCCCTCCCTACATGATTGCCGACGGCAACCCCGCCGAGGTCCGAGGCATCAACCAAGTCGGGCTCGAGCGCCGTGGGTTTGCCGCCGAGGACACCCGCACGCTCCGGGAAGCCTACCGCCTGCTTTACCGCTCGAATCTCAACGTCAAACAAGCCTGCGAAAAAATTGCTGCGGATTTTTCAGGGCCCGATGTCATCGCCCGCCTCCTCGCTTTCGTGGAGTCAAGCCAGCGTGGCATCATTCGATAAAACCTCAACCCAACAATTCTCCCATGCCTATCGTGCACGCCTACGCCGCCCAATCTCCCACATCTCCGCTCGCCCCCTTCACCTACGAACTTCCGCCCATTGGACCTGAGCATGTGGACATCCGCGTGGAATACTGCGGTATTTGCCACTCGGACCTCAGCATGCTCCGCAACGAGTGGGGATTCTCCTCCTATCCGCTCGTGCCGGGGCATGAAGTCGTCGGACGAATCGAGAGCGTTGGTTCGATGGTTAAAAATCTCGTCCCCGGCGACCGAGTCGGGCTGGGCTGGTTTTCTGAAAGCTGCATGACCTGCCCTCAGTGCATGGGTGGCGATCACAATCTCTGCGCCACTGGACAAGGCACGATCGTAGGCCGCCACGGGGGCTTTGCCGACCTTGTCCGCGCCCACTGGGGCTGGGCCACCAAACTTCCCGAAGCCCTGTCCCCCGTGAGCGCCGGTCCGCTTTTTTGCGGAGGCATCACCGTCTTCAGCCCCATTGTTGAATTCGGTGTCCGCCCGACAGATCGCGTCGGAGTCGTGGGAATCGGCGGTCTCGGCCATCTGGCTGTCCAGTTTCTGAACAAATGGGGCTGCGAAGTCACCGCCTTCACCTCGTCCACCGACAAAACCGACGAGCTCAAAATGCTCGGCGCCCATCGCGTGGTGAACTCCCGCGATGCAGAGGCCATGAAATCCGAGGCCAACCGTTTTGATTTCATCATCAGCACAGTCGCTGTCCCCCTCGATTGGATGGGCTATATCAACGCACTCGCTCCCAAAGGTCGTCTTCACACAGTTGGAGCCATTCCCGAGCCTGTGTCGCTCGCTGCCTTCCCACTCATTATGGGCCAGCGCTCCTTCTCAGGCTCCCCGCTCGGCAGTCCCGCCACCACAGCCCGCATGCTCGATTTCTGCGCCCGCCACCAGATCGCACCGCAAGTCGAAGAGTTCGCGCTCTCGGATGTCAACGCCGCCATCGACCGTCTCGAACACGGAAGCCCGAGATATCGCGTCGTCCTCAAGGCCTGATCCGTCTATCCTTCAAAAAACTCAAAAAAACTTTGCCAAGCCTTCGGCAAGAATCGATATTTTGCGTCCCGCGATTGCCTCGTGGTGTAACGGTAGCACTGCAGATTCTGGATCTGTTTGTCATGGTTCGAATCCATGCGAGGCAGCCAGCTGCTTGAGCAACACGGGAATTTGTCGTGATGATAGCCGAGTTGCCACGGTCTCCAGCGTGGCTGGGCTTCAAGCAGACCTCAGAAAAGACAAGAGGGGACTTGTCGCGGAGGCGTGGTCGAGGCGGGAGGGCAGGCCGGCTTCGCGGGCCTCGCGCGCCGCTTCGACGGTCGCTTTGAAGGCTCTGGCCATGCGAACTGGGTCCTCGGCAGCGGCGATGGCTGTGTTTACCAGCACGGCGTCCGCCCCCATTTCCAGGGCCTCGGCGGCGTGGCTGGGGGCACCGATCCCGGCATCGACCACCACGGGGACGGTGGCCTGCTTGATAATGATTTCGATCTGCGAGCGGGTATCGAGTCCCCGGTTGCTGCCGATGGGCGAGCCGAGTGGCATGACGGTGGCTGTGCCGATGTCCTGAAGACGGCGGGCCAAAACGGGGTCGGCGTTGATGTAGGGCAGGACGGTGAAGCCCTCCCTAACGAGAATCTCGGCGGCGGCGAGCGTCTCGATCGGGTCGGGAAGCAGGTAGTGCGGATCGGGGTGAATCTCGAGCTTCACCCATTGGGGCAAGCCTGCTGCGGCGGCAAGTCGCGCGAGGCGCACCGCCTCATCCGCATTCATCGCGCCGCTCGTATTCGGCAGGAGGAGGTATTTTTTCGGATCGATGAAATCGAGAATGTTTGCGAACGGGTCTTTTTTCCCGCTCAGATCGGCCCGTCGCAGAGCGACCGTCACGATTTCACAACCGCTCGCCTCCAGCGCATCGCGCATGGTTTCATTCGATGAAAACTTGCCGGTTCCGAGTAAAAGGCGTGATGAAAACGAACGGTCGGCGATGAGGAGTGGTTGGGTCACAGTGGGACAATCATGCCGACACAGCCAATTCCGCGCAAGTGCGGGCTGGGGCGATGTCAGCCCAGCAGCTTTCTTGCCGTGGCGATGGAGTCGATGTCTGCCGCAGATTTGTCGCGGCGGATGCGGGTGATGCGCGGGAAGCGGAGGGCGAGGCCGGAGGGGTGGCGGGGGCTTTCGCGGATGGAGTCGAAGGCGATTTCGAGGACGACGAGGGGCTCGACTTCGATGCGGTTGCCGGTTTGTGAGAGGGCGCTGGCGAGGAATTCGTCGGTGAGGGTGGCGATCTCGAGGTCGGTGAGGCCGGTGTAGGCTTTGCCGATGGTGGCAAGGGCGCCGGTTTTTTCGTCGCGGACGGCGAAGGTGTAATCGCTCAGGACGCCGCGTCGTTTGCCGTGGCCGTATTCCACAGCGGTGACGACGACATCGAGTGTGGCGAGGCGTTTTTTGAGTTTGATCCAGGCGAGGCCCCGGCGTCCGGGTTGGTAGGGGCTGGACGGGTCTTTGATGAGCAGGCCCTCGTGTCCGGCGGAGCGGATGTCGCGGAAATGGGCGTCAATTTCTTCGGCATTTGTGGCGTGAAGGATTTCCGCATGGCGGAGTGGCTCCGGCAGGGCGAGCCCGTGCAGGAGATCGCGGCGGCGCTGGAGTGGCTCTTTGAGGAGGTTTGTTCCGTCGAGGTGTAGAATGTCGAAGACCACGCACGCGACGGGGATGCTCGCCTCGAGGAAAAGGTCGGTTTCGTCGCGGCCGAGGCGTTTTTGGAGGTCGTGAAAGGGCAGGGGACGACCATCGCGCCAGGCCAGAATCTCGGCATCGAGAATGACTTCACGTCCGAGTTGCGCTGCGGCCCTTGCGATCTCGGGGAAGGTGGAGGTGATCTCCTTGAGGTCACGGGTGAAAATCTCCGTGCGTTTTGCGTCGGTGTGGATTTGAGCCCGAATGCCGTCGAACTTTGGCTCGATCCAGAGCGTGGGAATTTCCTCGAACCGCGTGCGCACGGAGGCGGCATCCGGTTCGGGGGAGGCCAGCATACACTTGACCGGTTGGAACAGCTGCATGGCCCGCTCATGGAGTCGCCGCCCGCGCGCCATGAGCGCCACAAGCCCCAAGTCGCCGCAGAACATGGCGGCTTCGCGCACTTCGGCGGGATCGGCCTCGAAGGCCTCGGCGATGCAGTCCTCCAGCAGGCCCTGCTTCAGACCGATGCGCAGGTCGCCCGAGAGGATTTTCACAAGAAACTTCGCCGCGATGGGAGGCGCGGATTCAAAAAACCGGCTCAGAATCTCGATCTTCGCGACTCCCGAGCGTGCGGAGCGCAGGTCCTCGAGAAGAGTCGCCACCTCCGACAGGGCAGGGTTTGTCGAGCCGGGGCGTGTGGCCATGACGGTCTCCGCTGTGAGGCCGCTCTCGTTGATGCCGCGAGAAAGGGGGCGGTATTCGGCTTCGGGCATTCCCGAGGCTTTGATGAGAGCCGCGCGGATGACGGCCCTCCCGGCCTGGTGCGGGGCGGGGTCCATCGGGGAAAAAGCCAAGCCCGAGAGCCAGAGCCCGGCCAGCCGCAGGTCGGAGTCTTCGAGTTCTCGAAGGTATGCCGAGAGAAGTTTGATCTTGGCCTGCTTGCCAGTGAGCGCCGCTATCTCATCGCCGACGGCGCAGAACTTCAGGAATCCCGATGTCGCCGATTGAGCGGGGACGGGCTTGGCAGGTGCGTGGTGGCTGGGAATCCCGAGCGCGAGATCGAGTTGGTTCGGGCCTGTGAGCGCCCAAGCCTCGATGCCACGCGCACGCAGGTCGGCGGCGAATTCCGACGCGAAGCCGTGGAGGGTCAGGACACGCTTGGGGGCGACATTTTCCACATGCCGCAGAAGGTCGTCATAGCCCGCATGGTCGGAAAGCGGGAAGGCGGCATCGCAACGCATGCGGTGGATGGCGCCGGGATCCATCGCCCAGCCGGTGATGGCGGCGACGCGGCGTTTTTTGACCATAGCCATGGATTTGCTTCCGGCGCTGGTGGGAGGGCAGATGAGAATATGGCCTGCGGCTGTTTTGACATCCCACGAGGCATATTCGGGAAAAACGATGCCCTCGGCTTCATAGACCGGCACGAGTTTGGCGATGGTGGAGTGGAGCATGACGCGCAGGCCCGCATGGCGCAGGTTGGCGAGGATTTCCTGGGATTTTCCAAGCGAGTATCCGAGCAGAATGGGCGTCGCGCCGTCCTCAAGCGCCTCAATGCAAAATTTCAGGATTTGGGCCATCACCTCCTCGAACGGCGGAAACACATAGCGGGGCAGCCCGTAGGTGGTTTCCATGATGAGTGTTTCGGCGCGGGTGTGGGCGGTCGTCTCGGCACTCGCTCCTTGCCGGAGTTTGAAGTCGCCCGTGTAGAGGAGGCTGCCTTCACCACATTCCACAAAGCACTGGGCGGAACCAAGGACATGGCCGGCTGGAAGCAGGCGGATGCGGAACTTTTCGAAATCGCGAACCTCGCCGAAGGGCAGGGGAATCGTCTCGCCGTGCAGCTTTCCCATTCGCGCCTCCATGAGTCGAAGGGTCGCAGGCGTGGCAATCGTGCGTTCATGACGCCCGGTGTGGTCGCTGTGGGCGTGCGAAACGAATGCGAGAGGCTTCGAGTAGTGCGGATCCAACCACAAATCCGGGCCGGGCAGGTGGACGGCGCCTTGGTGCCGAACCTCGATCATGCCTGGTGGCTCAATTCATCGAGCCCGTGCCCCAGCGTTTGTGGAAGAAGCGTTCCCATGGTGAAAAGAGAATACGATCCGCCAAGAGTCCTATGGCCACAATAATCACCATGATGGCTACGACTTGGTCCATCGCGAGGAGTTCGCGGCCATATTGCAGGAGCTGTCCGAGGCCGAAGCCGGTGAGGATGGTCACAAAAATCTCAGCGGCCATGAGCGACCGCCAGGCGAAGGCCCAGCCTTGCTTCATCCCGCCGATCAAGTAGGGCAGCGAGGCGGGCAGTATGACATTGAACCAGGTGTGAAGTCCCTTCGAGCCCATTGTGCGTGCTGCCCGGAGATAAATCGGCGGCATCGAGCGCACCCCATCGCTCGTCGCGATGAGGACCGACCAGAGGGTTCCCATCACCACCACAAAAAGCATGGCGGCCTCGGTCTGGCCGAACCATAGGAGGGCGAGCGGAACCCAGCACACGCTGGGCAGCGTTTGAATGCCTAGAGCAAGAAGGCCGAGCGTGTCTTGCAGAATTCGGAAGCGCGATGTCAGCAGGCCGAGCGGCACACCCACGAGGAGGCCGATTCCGTAGCCCAGCAGGAGACGCTTCATGGTGACCAGCGTCGCCGACCAGAGCGAACCATCCCTCGTCGCCTGCCACATGTATTCCAGAACATTGAGCGGCGAGGGGAGCAGCACGGGGGACCACACGCCCGAGCGGGAGGCGATCTCCCAGGAAACGAGGAGGAGGAGAAAAAACGCGATTGTCGAGATGCTGCGGATCATTCGGAGGCTTCCTTGCCCTGCGCGGCGGTGAAGCCTTTGAGAGCGGTTGTGATTTCGGTCGAGTAGCGGGCGAGTTCCACGCTGTTGATGTCGCGGGGCCTCGGGAGTTCGATGCGGAATTCGGCGCGGATGCGGCCGGGGTTTGGCGAGAAGAGGAGCACGCGGTCGCCGAGGCAGGCCGCCTCGCGGACATTGTGCGTGACGAAGATGATCGTCTTGCGGCGGGCTTCCCAAATGCGTTGGATGTCGCCGTAGAGGTGCTCGCGCGTGAGGGCGTCGAGTGCGGCGAAGGGCTCGTCCATGAGCAGCACGCGGGGGTTCGGAGCAAGGGCCCTGGCCAGGGCGACACGCTGCTTCATACCGCCGGAGAGTTCATGGATGTTGGCGTGCTCGAATTTTTCCAAACCCACGAGATCGAGGTAATACTTGGCGACCTCTTGGCGTTCCTTGGAATTCAGCCCAGGCTTGAGTCGGAGGCCGAAAAGGACATTGCCCATGACATCGAGCCATGGAAAAAGCGCATGCTCCTGAAACATGACCATGCGGTCGCGACCAGGCCCGCTGATGTTTTCGCCGTTCGCCAAAATTTGCCCGCTGTCCGGCTGGTCGAGGCCGGCGATAAGGTTCAGGAGCGTTGACTTGCCGCAGCCGCTGGGGCCGACGAGGCAGAGGAATTCCCCTTCGCCGACTTTCACACTCACATTGTCGAGGGCGACCACCTTGCCGCGTTCGGTGGTGAAAGATTTCGTGATATTGGTCGCCTCGATGCGCTCGGGGGCTGTGTTGGCGAGTTCGTTTTCGAGGCTCATCGTGATGGGTTTGTCATGGCTGCCAGAGAAGGTTTTTCAGATCGACGCGAGCGCGCAGGAAGCCGACTTCGCGCGCATGCTGGAGAAAAGATTCAAAGGGCTCGATCGAAATGGTCGCGTTCGGATCAAGGCGCGTCCAGGCTTCATCGACGAGCTTTTGGGAAATCTCGCGGCGGGTAATCGCGCTGAGTTCATCGCGGACGCGGCGACGGGCTTCCTCCGGGTTTTGACGAATCCACTCGGTCAATTGTCGGTGCGCTTCCACAAATCGGGCGGCGAGATCAGGGTGTTCCTGCAGAAAACCAACGCGGCCTGCCAGCACGGTGGTGAGGGCGTTTGGGTCCGAGTGGAAAATGCGGCCGCCCGCTTCTTTGATCAGTCGAGTCACCCACGGCTCGACCGTCCAGGCGGCATCGAGTTTTTTTTGTGTGAAAAGCTGGAGCATGTCGGGGTTGGCGGTCGGGATGACACGGGCCTCGCCACCGACCAGCGTCACTTTGATGCCTTGCTTGAGGAGCCAAGCCCGGCATTCGACATCCTGCGTGTTGCCCAACTGCGGAGTCGCGATGGATTTTCCCTTGAGGGACTCCACCGAGGTGATTGTGTCCCCGCGCACCACGAGAGCCTCGCCGCCGCGCATGGAACCGGCCATCACGCGAACTTCCTTCCCGTTGGCCCGGGCATGGGCGTTCACGACGGGACTGGGGCCGACATAGGTCATGTCGATGGCTTTGGTAAAGAAAGCCTCCATCGCCGAGGGACCGGCATTGTAAATCGACCATTCGATCTTGACGGGTTCCCCGAGCCGCGACTCGAACCAACCTTGCCCTGTGCGGGACATGTTGGATGCCACGAGTGCTTGGGCATGAGTGATATTTGGAAAAAGTCCCACCCTTACGACTTGTTGGGCATGGGCCGAAGAAATCGGGGTTATCGAAACGAGGAGCAGACAAACCCCAATTAGTTGATTGAGGATATCAACTAACTTTCTTTCCCGTCGCCAAGTCGCGATGCTTTTCTTTGTCCAACGTCCCATTGCCGACATGCTTTGTCCG
This sequence comes from bacterium, assembly GCA_037147075.1. Classification (GTDB taxonomy): domain Bacteria; phylum Verrucomicrobiota; class Verrucomicrobiia; order Chthoniobacterales; family Terrimicrobiaceae; genus UBA967. The sequence goes on along the minus strand of JBAWVX010000032.1, from coordinate 12,754 downwards.
AATTTTATTGGAGTCAATAAAAGAGTCTCGGCGTTCTCATGCGATGAAGCGGGTCAGAAAGCTCAATAAAAATTTCAAAAGTTGTGAAATCGCATTCGAGATTTTTCCAAAGCCCATATTCGATGAGATGGTCTATTTGAAAAGTGAACCCGGCAAAAACTGCCTCTTTTGTCGCCTGGTTACCCACGAATGCAGGGTGGCACAGCGGATGCTACGAAAATGGCATATGGTAGAAGGCATTTACACCAACGCGGCTTCTCTTTCTGCGCTTGAGAGATGGCAACAAACTATATCCCAGAATCTTGCATCAGTGAATGTGGCCGGCTTCAAAAAATCCAGCTTTGCTATTGAGACCGATCCCAAAAAAACGACGGAATACTCACCGGATGGAGTGAGTGCCGCTCGCCACTCTGGCGGCCTTCCGACGCGCACGACCAGCGTGAACTTTGCTCCTGGTGACATGAAGGCTACCGGTAAAAACACGGATTTCGCTATTGATGGCCCCGGCTTTTTCCAAGTTCAAAATACCGACGGAAAAAATCTTTACACCAGAGATGGCGAGTTTCATATCAATCAAGACAACACCCTTGTGACGAATGACGGTTTGCCAGTTCTCGGTGATGGAGGGCCTATAACAGTGGATCCCGAGAAAGGTGAACTTGTCATCGCGCGGGATGGATCTATTTCCCAAGGTAACAACCTCCTGGGACGCTTGAATCTTTATAACTTCAATGATCTGAGCAAGTTGACTCGCGTCGAAGGTGGTTATTTCGAGCCGCCAGACAGCCAAGCCAACCCCCAAGCCCTGGATCAAGTTTCAATCACTCAGGGAGCCATTGAGTCCAGCAATGTCTCGCCCATGTCGGAACTTGTAAATCTTATTGCCGTAACCCGCGCCTACGAGGCCGCGCAGCGTTCCGTCACTTCCCACGACGATTTGATTTCCAAAGCCATCAACTCACTCGGCGCTACCGCCTAACATTAAATCACTATGCTAAGAGCACTCCAAGCCTCTTCCACTGGAATGGAAGCCCAACAGATGAATCTCAACACGATTGCGAACAACCTCGCGAACGTGAATACGACTGGCTTCAAGAAAAATAAAATCGAGTTTCAAGACATGCTCTATCAAAAAAAGCGCGAGGTCGGCGCTGAGCAAGGCTCTGGAAACCTCACGCCGACATCGGTGGAGCTCGGTAATGGAACGAGAGTGGTCTCGACGGCAAAAATTTACACTCAGGGCCAACTTTCCGAAACCGGGGAAAAAATGGATGTTGCCATCCAAGGCGACGGTTTTTTTGAGATTCAACGCCCCGACGGAACGACGGCCTACACGCGTGATGGCGGCTTCAAGCTGGGCCCGGATGGAAGCGTGGTAACCAATGATGGTTTGCCGGTTCTGGGAGGTTTTCAACCGATTCCCGTAGATGCCCAGAGCGTCTCGATTTCACCCACTGGCCAAGTCACGGTCCAGACTCCTGGCGGGCAGCAGAATTTCCAATTGCAGCTGGTTCGTTTCAACAATCCCTCCGGCTTGCGCAGTGCGGGTAACAATCTTCTCGAGGAAACCCCGGCCAGCGGCGCTCCCAACCTTGGCAATCCCGGCCAAGCTGGATTCGGGTCGCTTCTTCAAAACCACCTGGAGACCTCGAATGTCAATGTCGCCGAGGAAATGGTGAACATGATCCTCGCTCAACGCGCCTATGAGGTGAATGCAAAAGCTATCCAGTCTTCCGACCAGATGATGGAGCAGGCCAACAACATCAAGCGCTGATGAGATCATTTTCGGCGATTCTTCTTCCCATTGCGGCGGCGGCCTCCATGCAGGCTGCCGATTTGGGGAGTATCACCGCACCGCTGGCCAACGCTCCGGTGAATCCGACCGCAGCCAGCTTCCAGAAGTCCGAGCAGGCCGCTCCCGCCGTGGTGACATCGCCCGGCATGGTCACTCTCGGGGAGCGTCAAGTGCTCGATGCCTTGCAGCGCGAGCTCGCGGCCCGTTATTCGCTCGAAGGCGATCTCAAGCTCTCTTTTGTCCAAGAGTGGAAACCGCTGGAGATTCGTAACGGGCGCGATTGGAAGCTCATCGTTGATCAAGCCCCGCTGGGAGGCATCTCTTCCCGGCCCCAATTGCGTTTTCATATCGAAGCTGATGGCAAGCAAGTTGGCTCTTGGCAGGAAAGCTTCCGGGCCTCTCTCTGGCGTCCCGTATGGGTCGCAAGCCGTCGGCTAGACCGCGGTGCGGCGCTGGATTCCTCATCCTGTGCCTTGAAAACATTGGACACTCTTGCCGAGAATCTTTCTTACGTCGCGGCGGATACGGACCTCTCCAACTATGAAATGGCTCAAGGCGTTGGCCAAGACCGCCCGCTCACCTCGCGCGATCTCACGCTTCGACCCCTCGTGCGAAAAAATCAGCTCGTCGATGTCATCGTTTCTGAAGGTGCTCTGAATATTACCATGAAGGGCCTTGCTCTTGGCACGGCTGGTGCTGGGGAAATGGTTAGCATCCGAAATCCTGACAGCCGCAAGGATTTTCAAGCCAAAGTCATCGGAGCCAATACCGTCCAAGTCAAATTCTGAGATCACCCATGAAATTTTCTTCCATCTCGCTCCTTTCCGCTTGTGCGTTTTCTGCTTGCGCTCTCCTCGTGGACCACGCTCAAGCCGGTTCGCTTTGGCTCAAGGAAGGGTCAACCGAGCAGAGCATGTTTGCTGATAAGATCGCCCGCAACATCGGCGATATTCTCACGATTGTCGTTTCGGAAGACACATCGACGCAACAAACCGCTCGTGTGAAGACTTACGAGAATACACAGGGCGGGACGGGTATTTTCCCAGCACTCAACGCCACACTGAACGGCTTTATTCAAGCTTTGCCCGGCTGGCTGAGCAAGTCAACCGGCGGAACCGTGGATCAGAACGATGTCACTATCCCAACCCTCGATATCGCGGCCAAGAGCGAGTGGAACGGCGGCGGTGACACTCAAAACACTCTCACCTTAACGAACCGCACCGCCGTAACGGTCGTGGACGTTTTGCCGAACGGCAATCTCGTGGTCGAGGGTGCAAAGATCATTCGTGCCGGCCAGGAATCCCAATACGCTTACATGCGCGGCATTGTTCGTCCAATCGACATCGCCTCGGATAATACCATCCCCTCGACTAAGATCGCCGATGCACAGGTCGAGTTTATCCCCGAAGGCGAGCTCTCTGATGCCCAGAAGAAAGGTTGGCTGGTCCGCATTTGGGATAAAATCAAGCCGATGCCTTAAGTTTCTCTTATCGTGAAAACGTTCGCTCTTATTTCCATTCTCATACCTCTCTTGGCGAATCCGCTGCCTGCCCTTGTCAGCGACGGCTCTCCGATCACGCTGAACTACTCCGGTGGGTCGCGTATCAAAGACCTCATCGATGTCGAAGGCGCGCGGGACAACCAATTGAACGGTTACGGACTCGTTGTTGGTCTCGCCGGAACTGGTGACAGCAAAATCGACTCCACTCTTCAGAGCATTGCCAATGCTTTGAAATCTTATGGCATCAATGTCCCTCGCGATGCCATCAAGTCGGGCAATGTCGCCGCCGTCATGGTGACTGCGGATATCGGGCCATTTGCCAAGCCCGGCTCCCGCTTGGATGTTACGGTTTCTTCCATGGGTGATTCCAAGACGCTTCAGGGCGGTGTTCTTCTGCAAGTGCCTCTCCAAGGTGCCGACAAAACCGTCTATGCCGTTGCTCAAGGTCCCATCGCTGTGGGAGGCTTTCTTGGTGGTCAAGGTGGCCCTGGTGGAGCTACCGTTCAGAAAAATTTCCCGACTGTGGGCACGATCCCAAATGGTGCCATTGTCGAACGCGAGGTTCCGACCCAGATTGTTCAAAATGGCTCCATGAATCTTAATCTCCGCGAGGCTGATTACATCTCTGCCGCCCGCATGGCCGAGGCAATTAACCGTGTATTTCCCAATACAGCCGTGGCCCGCGATGGACGCACCGTCAATGTCATTGTTCCACCGGAATACAGCTCCTATGAGGTTAATTTTCTCGCCAGCGTTGGAGGCATTGAACTGGAGCCGGACTCAGTCGCTCGCGTCGTTATTAATGAGCGCACCGGCGTGATCGTGGCTACATCCAATGTTCGAGTTTCCAAGGTGGCCGTCAGCCACGGTTCGCTCACCATTTCCATAGCTTCCACACTTACAGCCAGCCAGCCGAACGCCCCGCTCATCGGTAATGCCGCCGGACAGACGGTTGTTTTGCCAAGCACAACGACTGGAGTTGATGAGCAAAAAGGCTCCTTCAAAGTCGTTGAGGAGGCCCCCACCATCGAGAGGGTCGCCGCCGCGCTCAATGCCCTCGGAGTTTCGACCCGCGACATGATGTCCATTTTCCAAACTATGAAACGCGCTGGAGCCCTCCAAGCCGAACTCGTCTTGAATTAATGATGGAAATCTCAGCCCTCACTCCCAAAATCCAGACCGGACTCACACCGGCAAACGGCAAAATCTCCTCACCTGAGGATGCAAAAATTGCCGACTCCTGCAAACAGTTTGAGTCCATCCTCTGGCGCAGTATGCTCGAAAAAGCCATGCAGCCCATGATGAATAATGAGCAACCGGGTTCCGATAAAACAGGAACATACAACTATTTCCTCACCAACACCATCTCCGAATCCGTCAGCGGCGGTGCCAATGGGATTTCCTCACTCCTCCAAGCCCAACTTTTGAAGAAACCTCATTCCGTTTAAAATTATGAACATCCAAGAGAAATTCCATGCGATTGTCTCCGCCCTTCAAAACGAACTCCAAGAGTATGGGGGTCTTCTTCATCTCTTTGACCGCCAACAATCTTGCATCATTCATCAAGATCCGACAGGATTTTTGGACATCAATATAGACGTTGATGAACAAATTGCCAAGCTGACCGCTATTCGAGAACAGCGTGAAGAACTTGTTCGCCAGACGGCTGTTGCGATTGGAAAATCCAGCGACATCACTCTCTCCGCGCTGACTCTCAGCTTCCAGCCAGAGCACCAGCCTCTGCTCAAAGCCCTCATCGAGGAGATCAACGACCTCATCACGCGCACCCAGCGCCGCACCCGCCAAAACCGGATGCTTCTGGCCCAGTGCGTGGAGTCGGCACGACAATTGCTGTCATTGAGAAACCCCGGAGCCATGCCAGGCACCTACGGGGCACTTGGACAGATCAGGACAACATACATACAAGAAAAATACACAGCGGCCGTAGCTTGACGTGTTCAGGCCAAGTCGCCTAGAAATTTAACAAGGAAGTTCAATCATGTCAGGTCTCATCGCTTCACTCCAGAACAGTAGCAACGCCCTCCGCGTCCATTCCAAAGGTCTTGAGGTAGCGGGCAAAAACCTCGCAAATATCAACAATCGAGGCTACTCCAAACAACGTGTCGAGATCGGCGACCGTGGTTCCGTCGACACTGGCATTGCTACCGAAACCATGGGCGTCGAAGCCATGGGGCTTCGACAAAATCGTGACAGTCTGCTCGACAAGAGTGTCATGCGCGAAATCACCTCCACCAGCTCTTTGGAGGCTACCAAAAAAGTGCTCGAAAGTGCCGAAACCGCGCTCGGCCAGTTTCTTGATCGGACCAAAGATTCGACGTCCATCCAAAACGCCTCCGGTGCAAGCGGTGGAGGAATCAGTGATGCGTTAACCGATTTTTTCAATTCGTGGGAAAGCTTCTCTGTTAAGCCTAATGATACTGGAGAAAAGCAGCTTCTATTGGCTAAAGCCCAAATACTTGTAGATAAAATTAACTCCACGGACACCCGTTTGGGCCAAGTTCAAACTGATGCTGATGCCCAAGTTCAAACTGATGTTGGCGTGGTGAACGGTCTTCTCGCCGAGATTGCGAAGACCAATGAATACATCGCAAAGGCTGAGCTGGTGCGCCCGTTTTCTGCGGTGGATCTTCGAGACCAGAGACAAGCCAAATTGGAGGAACTTTCGCAATACCTCAATGTCCAGTTTGAACCTATCGTTCCTGATGGGCTAGGCCAGATCAACGTGAAGTGTGGAGGGGTTGATCTCATTAACGGAAAAAATGTTCTTGGTTCATATGAGTATAATGCATCCAGTCGGACCCTTCAATTCAATGCCACGGATGACTCCAAGGATTCGACCTACTCGAATGACAATCTGCCCGAGGGAAAAATCGGCGCCCAGATTCTAGCTGCTTCTTCGAACGTTCAAGCGTCGAGAGATGCCATCACATTGCTGGCAACAAACCTGACATCCTCGGTCAACGCCATCTACCAGCAGGTAGACACCGTTAATAAACCCCAGTTCTTTTTGACTCCAGCGTCCAGTTCAAAAATTGCCCTCAATCCAGCCATCACCGCCAACGACCTTAAAGGCTCGGCAAAGGCAGGTTCCAATGATGTCGCTCTGAAAATTGCCGGTCTCGGAACGGATGCTATTGCCGGTCTTGGAACGAATGTGACTTTCGTAGGCCACTTTAACAAAACTGTAACTGTTATTGCTCAAGAGCTTAACACAACAAATGTGCGGCTGGAGGATCAAAAGCTCAGCGAAGAAATGGCGGTTTCGCATCGGGATGCCTTCAGCGGAGTTTCTCAAGATGAGGAAATGACGGACTTAATGAAATTCCAGCGTAGTTTCCAAGCCTCGGCTCGCCATGTCAACATTATCGACACCCTGCTTGATCAAGTAGTCAATCGCCTTGGAGTTGGATAATTAATCTAAAATGCTATGAGAGTGACTTTTAATTCCTTTCCTGATACCCTTCTCGGGCGTCTCCAATCTTTGGGTAGTGAGCAAAACAAGGCTCTGACCCAATTAAGCACTGGACAGCGCATTGCTGCTCCCAGTGACGATGCCCCTGCGATGCAGCGTATTCTTAACCTCCGTGTCGAAAAGAAACAGAACCAACAATACTATCGCAATGCAACTGATGGTTTAGAGGTCAGCAAAGTGACTTTCTCCTCCTTAGAGCAAATCAAGGACTTACTTGTCCGTGCCTCCGAACTTTCAGCTAACGTCAGCGGTGCCACTTCTGAGCAAGAATTCAAGGCAAAGGCCTCTGAAATCGACCAGCTTGTCCAACAAGGTCTCAACGTAGCCAACACCAAACTGCGAGGCAGCTATTTGCTCGCAGGCGAGGCTTCAGGCTCTCCACAGGCACCATTTGTTGTCGGGTCTCGTAATTCGAATGGCCAGATTAGTGAAATCAATTATCGCTATTCCGTAGCAGATCAGCCGGACGCTGCCAATCCCCAGATGCACATCGGCGAAGATACATCCATTTCCGCATATACAACGCCTCGCGAGAATCGTGAAGTGGCTGATTTGCTGAATAAAATGATTGCCATGCGCAATGCCATGACGGATACGCCGAGTGGCACAGCCACCAAAGCATCTGCGGTCATGGGATTGCGTGACGATTTGGCTTCGAAAGAAGACTCCATTCTATCCACTCTATCACGTGCCGGCACCACACAATACCGTTTGGAGACCGCGATGAAAGATCTGGAAGTCCGCTACGAGGGAACAGAGAAGCTTATCTCCACCGATGCCGATATCGACTTCGCTGAGGCTACTGTGCGCCTCAATCGTGCCCAGATGGCTTATCAGGCGGCCATCCAAAGCGGCGCGAGAATTCAGAGCAATTCTCTGCTCGACTACCTGCGCTAATTTCTTTAACTTCTCTGCATCATGCTCGTTGAAGCCTCGATTTCGGGACAACAGGAATTTGTTCCTGACCAAACGAACAACAAATTCTTCATGCCCGAAGGGCTCATTGGTCTTCCTGATTTCAATAAGTTCGAGCTTATCGTGGATCCCGAAAGCCTTCCATTTGTTGTCCTTCGGGCGGTCGAGGGAGACGAAATCCAGGTTCCCGCCGTGGAGCCAGTGGGTTTGGTTGACGATTATCGTCTGGATATTGGCGACGCTGATGCTGAACTGCTCGGTCTCGTCGGTGAGGACTCGAATCCTCTCATTCTGAATGTCGCTACCATCAAGTCCTTTGATCCACAAAAAGTAACCCTCAATCTTGCGGCACCCATCCTCATCAACCGTCGCACCCGTGTCGGTAAGCAAGTCGTTCTGATCAATTACCAGAGCTACTCAACGACTCATGTGCTCATCGACGAAACCGCGTAGGCATCTATAGAAAACTCGACCGATGCTTACTTTATCTCGCAAAGTGAACGAAACGATCCAGATCGGAGACAACATTGTTCTGATCGTGAAACGAATCGATGGGGACTATGTGCGTATCGGAATTGAGGCCCCCCAAACAATTCCCATTTACCGAGGCGAAATCTACGAGGAAATTAAAGCTCAAAACTTGGAAGCTATTCGTAATCCACAGACCTCTCTGACCAAGCAAAACCTTGGAAAACTTAGATTTGCTGCTCAAGCCGCCAGATCCAGCGCCGCTCGCAAGTCCCCCGATTCTACTAACAAAGAGTCGCCCTAAATGCCTGAGTCAGTCAGGCTCGGCGCAAAGCTGACTTCTTGCGCCATTCGTTTCCCCGAAAAAAAACCTCAAGTTGAGATGTAAGAAGTCGATCTTATCCCTATGGGAATGGCATTATCAGGTCTAGCGTCAGGGTTCGACTGGAAGTCGATCGTTGATCAGCTTATTGAAGTCAGTCGTGCTCCGCAAAACCGTATGCGGAAAGAACAGACTGCCAATTCTGCTAAGTCAAATGCTATTAGTGAAATAAAAAACCTTGTTTCCTCATTTAAAGGCAGTTTGTCCAATCTGGTTTCTTCGGAGTCGCTCTACAAAAAGTCGGCCACGTTTGCTGATGCATCAACCAAGTGGACTGCCAGTGCCTCCAAGGACACTCCTGCAGGGCAATACACTTTGAAACTTGAGACCTCCGCCACCGCATCCAAGCTCACTGGTTCTGCGGACTTGGTGCCTGATCTTAATACGTCAACTCCTATTTCAGATATTTTTGTGGGGCGAACCATCAAGACCGGCTCCTTTACGATCAATGGAAAACAAATAACGATCGCATCTTCTGATTCCTTGGATGATATCTTCGGAAAAATCTCCTCCAGCACGGGTGTCTCTGCAAGTTACTCTGGTGATCAAATCCACCTCAGCTCTGCGGCTCCGCTTTCTCTAGGAGCACCGAATGACACCAGCAACTTTCTTCAGGTTATGCGTCTCTCAGGTTCTGGGGTCTTGTCAGGGTCATCTTATCAGGTGACTAGTGCCGCGCCTGGTCTCTCGGCTCCCAAATTGAATGTTCCTCTCAATTCATCAAATCTTTCCGGTTTGACCCCATTGGCCTCAGGAGTCGATCACGCTATCATCATCAACGGACAGTCCATTTCCTACAACAGCACCGATACCGTCCAAGATGTCTTGGACCGAATCAATAAATCGACGGCCGGAGTCATTGCGTCTTTTGATCTGGCCTCGGGGCAGTTTTCTCTAAAAAATCAAACCACTGGTAATGTTGGGATTACCGTGAGTGACTCTGGAACAGGCACGCTTGGCGTTGCTTTGGGCTTGGTTGGCCAAACGACTGTTTTGGGTGACGACGCCACATTCCGAGTGAATGGGGGCGGTCTTCTCACCAGCCGAAGCAATGTCTTGGACGAGAGTGCCCATGGTATTATGGGTCTAAGTGTGACTGCCAATGCGATTGGGGAGCAAACTGTCACGGTGTCTGGCGATCCATCCGCTGTTAAAAACTCCCTCAACGATTTTGTTTCCAAATACAATGCTGTTCAAAACGCCATTGAAAAATATACCAAAGTCACGGTTGATGGCAAAAAAGTGACCTCTGGTATTCTTGCCGGGAACAGTCAGCTTTCGATCCTTTCCAGATCTTTGAGATCCATGCTTTATCAAGCTGGAAGTGGAATCACGGGCAGCGTTCAACGCCTATCGGATATCGGAATTGGGTTTAGCGGGATAGAATCCACCATTTCTATTACAAATTCCTCTCTTTTGGATTCCAAACTTTCGACGGCTGCTGATGATGTTTCTGCTTATTTTTCGACTTCCAATAGTGGGCTCATCGATCGATTGGATAAATTTTTAAGTGGTTATGTCAGCGACTCAAGTAGCGCGACTGGCGGTTTTCAAGCCCAGATCGACAGCCTATCCGAGCAGAACACAAGCCTCGACAAGCAAATCGATGATGTTGAACGCCGTCTGACGGCTCAGCGCTCCTTGCTGGAGAGTTCCTTCATCTCCATGGAGAGCGCCCAATCCAATTTCCAGCAGCAATCATCCTACCTTTCAAAGACTTTCTCGGGTGGAAAATAAAAATTGAACTGATTGAGCTTAATTTCGTCTTCTGACCCTGCAACCCCTTTTAAGAAAAATAAATTATAAACTACAAAAAAGGAGAATAAAATGAATAATATCCAACCTATCCTGCCACAGACCTCGCCTGTTTGGCCTGAGGTCAATGCATCCACGGCGAAAACGAATATGTCCGCTCCTCAGGTCGGAGCTTCGGAGCTTCCTATTCGCGATTCAGTCATCGCAGCTGGTAAGACCGATCTGCCTGAGCACAAATCACTCGCCGACTCTTTAGAGGCACCCCATCGTGAAATGGTGCGGCAGTGGCAAAATACCCAGATTGAAGTCCGACCCGGGGAAGTGAAAAAAGCCATCGAATGGAACCTCGATCCCAGTTATCCTCGGCTGAATGTTCTCAACGGCATCGCCTCGATGCTAGTTGGTTCGGTGCTAAGCGACGCGGGCTCCAATCTGAAAGGCCAAATTTTACCTTGAAAAAAATGTGTTGAATTCGCTGCTGTAACATAGTATCACTAACAAAACTCCGTTATTTTGAAATCCAACAATCCACTCAGCATTTATCGCAAAACCGCTGCGACGACAGCCTCTCGTGGCGAATTAGTCCTGATGCTTTTTGATGGGGCTTTGCGATTTATGGCTGCTGCGGAGCTTGGATTTGATGAGCCAAACTTTGCTCGACAAAACGAACAAATCCACAATAACCTTCAGCGCACACAAGCTATCATTACGGAATTGCAAGCTACGCTGAATATGGAAAAAGGCGGAGAATTTTCAGAGAACCTCTATCGTCTGTATGATTTCATGCAAGATCATCTCAGCCAGGCGAATCGCGAGAAAGACAGGAACAAAATCAAGACGGTAGCCGGATTCATGCAAGACATTCGGGACGCATGGGCTCAAATGCTCGTTCAGTCCGCCACAGAGCAGGCCGGGACGCAGGAAGCTACGGCCAAGGGGTTTGGGGCTAAATGCTGATCAGAAAAATTGAACCGCCCAGAGCCCCAGAGCTTCCAGCCCGCTTAAACCAACTCCTCTCCGTGTATGAAAAAAACCTCCAACTGGAGGTTTTTTTTATTGCGAGAAGAGATATCGAGAGCCTTCTGGATATTTTGCCAGGCCAAGGAGATTTGATCTCGGCTTTGATGTCAATGCTCTCGGGGCTGAGTCTCCCTCCGACCTTGGCCAGAGAACTCAGTGAGCGCCTTGAGGCTGCTGATGCATTGCGCGAGTCCAATCAGAAAGCCCTTGAGCAGGCCATGGCCGAATTGAGTTTGGAACTTGAGCAACTCAACGGCGCACGGCAAAGAATACGCCAAGTGCGCCAGCTTTCCAAGTCGATGTATCAGGAGTCCTCCACCCAAGTGCGCTTGCAAGATTGGGCCTGAATCCTTGCAAACGGGATACGCCTTGTTGGTTTCTCAAACATGACCTATCGTGATTCCGTGGCATCACGTCGAATACGCATCGGCCTGACATTGGGTGACCCGGCTGGGATCGGGCCCGAGGTCGTCTCAGCGGCACTCCAATCGATTCAACTTCCCCCGGGAATCGAAGTGACGGTCATAGGATCGCAACACTCACACCTCCCTGGTCGGCCGACTCACGCCTCGGCACGCGCAGCTTGGGAGGCGATGGAAGAGGCTGCGGGGGGGCTGCTGGCAGGCGAACTTCAGGCCGTCGTGACAGGCCCCGTCTGCAAGCATGCCTTGCATCAGGTGGGTTTTGAATTTCCGGGTCAGACCGAGTTTTTTGCGGCGCGAGCAGGTGTGGAGGATTTCGCGATGTGTCTTACCGGTGGGGCGCTGACTGTGGGACTGGTGACCGCCCATGTGCCGCTATCGCGCGTCGCATCGCTGCTCAAGGAACAGGAAATCGTGCGCGTCGGCCGTCTGCTGCACGATTTTTTGGTTCTCAAGGGCAAAAAAAATCCGCAAATCGCCGTGGCGGGCTTCAATCCCCATGCGGGCGAGCAGGGCGACTTGGGACGCGAGGAAATCGACATCATCGCTCCGGCGGTGGCTCGTTTGAGCGGTTTCGGCAACTTCCAAGGCCCTCTGCCGCCTGACACGGTTTTTCATCGTGCGGTGGAAGGGGATTTCGACGGGGTTCTCTGCATGTATCACGACCAGGGATTGATTCCTCTCAAACTGCACGCCTTCCATGAGGGGGTGAATGTCACGCTCGGCCTGCCATTTATCCGAACCAGTCCGGATCACGGAACGGCTTTTGATATCGCAGGCCGCGGAGTGGCCAAAGCTGATAGTATGAAACAGGCAATCCGGCTGGCTGCGGAGTTGGCGCTGGCGCGCTCGTTCTACCCCTAAAGAATTTTCTAACAGGATGACAGGATTTAACAGATCCACAGGAATGCTGCGACACAAACCGCACCCCACATGGGATGCTAAATTGTCGGCCCTGAAAAACCCCTACGCTGGGAGGGGGTATTGGGCATCCTGCCATTTT
>JBAWVX010000031.1:0-35307 GCA_037147075.1 bacterium | reverse complement strand
TACTCATACCTCAAGCCATCATAGTGGCTATACTATTTGTTGAATTGCTCTAATTCTGTAAATTCTGTCCTAAAACGGATATGAGCTTAGAGAGTTTCCGGTGCGTTCAACAAATCGGCGATGCGCTTGAGAAGGCGCCCGGCAGCACCTCCGTCCAGAACGCGGTGATCGAAGCTGAGCGTGAACATGGCTTCCACAACCGGAACGAATTCCTCCAGCTGGGAATTCCAACTCGGAACAGTCTGTCCAGCGCCCATGCCCAGAAGAACGGTTTGTTCGGGAAGAGGAATCGGTGTGGCGAGGGTCAGGCCGAAGGTGCCGTAGTTGGTGACTGTTGCAATGGACCCCCCAGTATCGGCGGCGGGCAGGCGGCGTTGGCGGGCTAGTTCCACAAGTCGGTTATAGCGGGACACCAGATCGTCAAGCGGGAACTGGTCGGCGTTGCGAATGACGGGAACCAAGACGCCGTCCTCGGCTTCGACGGCGAAACCGATATCCACCGAAGGAGGGTGCACGATGCTCTCACCAATGAGTCGTCCGGCGGGGGCGCTGTTCTCGCCGAGGGCGACGGCGAGGGCGCGCAGCGCGTAGAGGGCCGGACCGGGCTTCGAGGGATGTGATTTGCGGTGGGCGAGAAGTTTGTCGAGCTGGATGGGAATTCCCACCGTGGCCAGCGGGCGGGACCAACTGCGGATCATCGCATCCGCCACTGCCTTTCGCATCGGCGAGGCCGGGGTGATTTTATTGTTCTCGATGCTGCCCATGAAGCGCTCGAGGTCTTCGATGGTGACACGCCCGCCGGCGCCGCTTCCGGCGATGCCTGCGAGATCCGCCGCACGGAGGCCAAGCTCGGACATGCGGGCTTTCATGCGGGGCGAGAGATAGGTTACGCCCCCTGCGTGCGCTGGAACAGGCAGGCCACCGGGCACGGTGGGCTCGACTTTTTGTGGAGCGGGTGGTGCGTCGGCACGCTTCTTGGCCGGCTTCCGCGAGGGCTTTTCGGGTTCATCCAATCCGAGCCGCTTGGCTTCCTCGGCGGTCACTTCGATCTGACCGAGAATGGCCCCCACGGGGTAGCTGATGCCGTTTTCGGCGAGCATCTCGGTGATCGTTCCCGAGCAGGGTGCCGTGACAGCCATCATCGCCTTGTTGGTCTCGACCTCAATGAGATCGGCGTCGGCATGAACGCTGTCGCCTTTCTTGAAGAGGATGCGAACAATCGTCGCCTCGGCGATGGATTCGCCGAGTTGGGGCATTTTAATGGGAACGGAGGCCATGGTGGATCAGATGTGAAGAAGACGCCGGGCGGCGGCGGCAATGGTGGAGGCGGTGGGGCGGTGGGCTGCCCAAAGGTCGGGGTGGTAGGGAACTGGCGTGTCTTTGGCATTGATGCGCATCGGCGCAGCATCGAGGAGACCGAAGCCTTCAGTGGAGACTCGGGCGAGGACTTCGGCAGTGACGCCACCCCAAGGCCATTCCTCGCTGACGCAGAGCAGGCGACCGGTGCGGGCGACCGAGGCCAGAATAGTGTCCGTGTCGAGAGGCTTCACGCTGCGGAGATCGACGATTTCGATTTCATATCCGTCCTCCAGCAGGTCCTGTGCGGCCGCGAGGGATTCATGGAGCATGGCACCATGGGTCACAATGGTGGCATCGCGTCCGGCGCGGGCGATACGCGCCTTGCCGATCGGCAGGGCTGTCTCGGGCAGGGTATCCGCTTTGAGGTGGTAGTAGAGAAACTTGTGCTCACAAAAAATGACCGGGTCATCAATGTTCACGGCCTCGAGGAGCATGGTGTAGGCGTCCTCGACCGTGGCCGGCGTGACAACGACCAACCCCGGCCAGTGGGCATAGATGGCCTCCAGGCTTTGACTGTGAAACGGTCCACCGCCGGATGTGCCGCCGGAGGGCAGGCGCACAACGATGGGACAGGGAACGCTGGTGCGGTAGAAAAGCGTCGCGGCGTGGTTGACGATCTGGTTCAGGCCGCAAGTGGAGAAGTCGGCAAACTGCATTTCCACAATCGGCCGCGCGCCTTCAATGGCAGCGCCGATTGCCATGCCGACGATGGCGTCCTCGCTGAGCGGCGAGTCCAGAACACGCCCGGGGAACTCGGCGGCGAGGTTTTTTGTGGCTTTGAAGGCGCCACCGAAATTGCCGATATCCTGCCCGTAGAGAAAAACGCGGGGATCGGTCGCGAGGGCCTTTTGCTGGGCGAGGCGGATGGCTTCGAGATAGGTGATCATGAGGCGGCGTATTGTTCGCGATACTCGGGTCTGGACAGGGCAGCCCAGTCATCCTCGCTGGGATCCGGCGTGGGCTCGCGGCGGACACGGTCGGCCGTGGCATTGATCTCCTCCTCCGTCTCGCGCTTCCAGGTGGCGACTTCATCGTCCGTGTGCCAGCCTTGATCGATAATGTGCTTCTCGGCCAGAAGGAGGCAGTCCGAGCCAACAGCGGATATTTTCAACTTCGGATCGAGGTAGGCGAAATCGTCATGCTCCCCGTGTCCGACGAGGCGCAGCAGATCGGCCACAACAAGCTGAGGGCCCCCGCCTTCGCGCGCTGCATGGATCGCCCGCCGCAGGACCTCCAGGCAATTCATAAGACTCGTGCCATCGGCCTTGTGGGCGCCGATGCCGTAACCGGCCGCCTTGTCCAAAAGATCGGCGCACGCGTATTGGCGGGAGTTTGGCGTGGAGTAGGCATATTGGTTGTTTGCCACGACCACGATGAGCGGAAGTTTTTCGACGGCGGCGGCGTTCAGGCCCTCATGGAACGCGCCGGTGGATGTCCCGCCGTCCCCGATACAGGTGGCTCCCACAACGCCCTGCTCGCCCTTGAGACGGCGCGCCAGAAGGGCTCCTGCGACGCTGGGGATCATGGCTCCCAGATGGCTGATCATGGCATAGTAGCCTTCTCTCGGACGACCGCGGTGGATGTTTCCATCGCGTCCGCGCATCGAGCCCAGTTGCGAACCCAGGTAGGTGCGCAGGGTGTCGAGAATCGTGTCGCCAAAACCAAGGCGCCCCCCTTGATCGCGGATAAGCGGGGCAAAGATATCTCCCCGGCGCAGTTGCATGCCCACCGAAACGCTCAAAGCTTCTTGGCCACGGCCGAGAAAGACTCCGCCCTTGATCATTCCGGCGCGGTAGAGGCTGGCGAGTTTTTCCTCCAGCACCCGCGAAGTGAGCATGATGCGGTAGGCTTTAAGGAAATCGGACTGGGTGACCGGCGCGATCTTTTTGGACATTGGTTGCTTTTATACGGTTAAGCCAGCGCCCGCTGCAAAGCATTCCTTCATCACGCCTCGTAACGATTGTCCAAATCCTTGGTTCCAAGCGGAGGATTACCCCGAGCTTGTCAAGGCGTTTCGCCTACTTTGAGGCGGGAGAGCCGTCGAGATGGAAGTCTTTCTGTATGGTCGCGAGGATGATTCCCTCGGTTCGGAAGGCCTCGTAAATCGCGAGTCGGAGTGTGCTCGGCAAGGCATTGGCTGAGAAGGGGTCTGCTTTGTCGACCCAGTATAAAACACGGAGGACGAGGGCATCCTTGGCGAAATCGTGAAACAGCACATCAACAGTGCGGCTTTTCACGACATGGGGATTTGTGGAAACGATGCCGTGAATCAGGTTCATGGCTTGGTTGACTGGAGCTTCTTGGTGGATGGCCACATTGAATTCCTGCCGGGCGTGGCTGTCGGAGAGCGTCCAGTTGATGACCTTGCTTTGGAGGATAACACTGTTCGGGATGAGGATTTCAACGCCATCTCCCCGGCGCAGTTGGCAACAGCGTGTGCCGATCGAGGTCACCGTGCCGGAGCAATTTTCGACGTCGATGATGTCGCCGATGCGGATCGGACGCTCGAAGAGAAGAATAATTCCGCTGATGAGGTTGTTCATCAACTGCTGGGTTCCGAATCCGACTGCAATGGCTGCACCGCCGCCCAAGAGTGCGAAAATGGTCAGCGGGATTTTGACAACGGCCAGTGCGATAAGGGAGATGCCTCCCAACAGAAAAATATATGTGGATTTTTGGAGGATCGCCCCGGTGTTGGCGTCCAATGCGAATCGCGCGGTGAGTCTCATCCGCAGCCAGCGACTGAATGCCGCCGAGGCGAGTCCGCCGCTCACCAGAATTGCAACAGCAATCAGCAGCATCCCGAGGGTCACCGGACTCGGGCGCTGGACGACTTGGCCATTGACAAAAACCGAGTCGTTGAGAGTGAAAATCTCGGTGTTCCAGAAATTATGGACCTGTGTGGTCAAGGATGTCGCGGCAGCGTCCATTTTTTCGCCAATGCCGACATTTTTTCGCCTGGCCACGATATCGGCGCGGGCGAGCTTGATGAGCTCAGAAAGCCGGGAAAAGCGGTCTTCCCACTCTGTGAGGTTGGACTCCTCTTGCTGCAGAGCTTTTTCCAAAACACCCCCGGTGGCGGGAGGGTTGGAGCCATCCTCTGATCCAGCGGCGGGCGACATTTTGCGCCAGCGGTCTTGGAGTTTGGAGCGCAGGCCTGTGATGAGCGGTTGCCAAGACTGAACATCCCGAGCCTTTTCATCCAGCAAACGGGCGATCTGATCCATGGATGTGGCGTTTATTGTGTTCCAAAGATCGAATCGCGATTGCCAGATTTGGCCGGTGATCAAGAGAGCGATGCGATGGTATTCGAGGATTTCGAGTTGCTTTTCGAGACTTGTGACCAGCCGCGATGCTGGCTCCTTGTCCCCGGGGGACTGCTTGTCGGCAGATACCTTTTTGAGTTGTCGGCCCGCTCTGGCCACGGAATCGGCGATTTTATTTTCCAGTTTCTGGACCTCCGAGAGCTTGGATTGGAGGAGTTGCCCGGGAAAAGACACCCGACTCTCCAAGCTGGAAATATTCAATTTTTGAAGCTGGATTCGGACTTTTTGAAGTTCCAAATCCGCTTGCCAGCTCCGCTTGTTCGAGCGCAGGGCGTTTTCGGCGAGGGCGGCTTGCACTCGGGTCTCCTGGAGTTTTATCAGCCAAGCGTCGCGGGGTGACGTGGCGGAGGCGTTGGCTTGGAGTAACTGGAGTTTTTGTTGTTGCTCTTTGAGCGCAGCAAAAGCGTTGGCCTCCTGTGTGGCGCGGGTGTCCCCGATTTTGTTCAAGGCATCCAGCCATTCCTCAGCCTGCCAGGATTTGAGGCGGGCGTCGTCGTAGAGGTCGAGGCCGCTTTCCGAGGTGACTTCCGGGGGGTGGA
This sequence comes from bacterium, assembly GCA_037147075.1. GTDB lineage: Bacteria > Verrucomicrobiota > Verrucomicrobiia > Chthoniobacterales > Terrimicrobiaceae > UBA967. The sequence continues at coordinate 30,083 of JBAWVX010000031.1, read as the reverse complement.
AATTTGTGATGGCGTGGCGAATTTCAGCCGTTTGATTTTCGAGGGCATCTGCCGTGCCGACCCAATCGTCGCCGAGGGTTTCGGATTCGACCAGTCGAGTCAGGAGGTGCAGATATTCGCGGTATTCCTCAGGGGTGGCAGGCTCCTTTTTCTGGAATTCTTCGAGCCCGGCCTGTCGGACCTCCTCGAGAAGTTGATGGGTATCGGGCCGGACGTCCGGTGCGGGGGCGGGAGTAGAGTCCTGGCAAAATGCTTGGAGGGCAAAGGCAGCGGAAATGCCAAAAACGGCTTTGAAAAAATTATTCATCATCGCGGTGATTCCTGTTGCCACAGCTGGATTTGACGTTACGATACATGCCCTTTTTAAAAATGAAGCCAGAAATTCATCCCGACTACCAGGAGACCGTGATCGTGTGCGCTTGTGGAGCCACCTACAAAACACGCTCCACCAAGCAGAACATCAAGCTCGGTATCTGCGCCGCCTGCCACCCCTTCTTCACCGGCGAGCAAAAATTTGTTGATACGGCCGGCCGCGTTGACAAGTTCAAGCAACGCTACGGCACAGTGCGCGTGGCCCGCGCCGCCAAGAAGGCTTAGCCCAATCCTCTCTTTCTTTAAAACGGTAAACGGGTTTTCAGCCTGTTTACCGTTTTTCTTTCATTATGGATTTTGAACCTCTCATCGACCGCAAACGCCGCCGCTTCGAGGAGCTGGAGAGCGAAATTTCCTCGCCCGGCCTCTTCGACAATGCCGCGCATGCCAGAGAGGTTCTCCGCGAACACGGTTCCACGAAGGAACTTCTGGAATCGTGGGAAAAATTGGTGCGCGCCCGGCGCGAGATAGACGAAAACAGCGAACTCGCCGCCTCCGATGACAAGGAAATGGGGGCTCTCGCCCGCGAAGAGATCGCTCGCATCGAAGCCGAGATTCCACTCCTTGAGCGCGCCGTGCAGGTCGCGCTGCTGCCGCCCGAGCCGGATGAGGACCGCGATGCGATTGTGGAAATCCGCGCCGGCACCGGCGGCACCGAGGCGGCGCTGTTCGCCTCCGATCTCCACCGCATGTATTGCCGCTACGCCGATTCGCTGGGACTCAAGGTGGAGGAGCTGGAGTCCAGCCCGGCCGACCTCGGCGGCTTGCGAGAGGTCATTTTCCGCATCTCCGGCACATCGGTCTTTCGCCGCTTCCGCTATGAGAGCGGTGTACACCGCGTTCAGCGTGTGCCCGCCACCGAGGCCCAGGGACGCATCCACACATCCACCGCCACGGTCGCCGTTCTTCCCGAAGCTGAGGAGGTCGACATTGAAATCAAACCCGAGGACCTCCGCATCGAAGTCTGCCGCGCCGGCGGACCGGGCGGCCAGGGTGTGAATACGACGGATTCCGCCGTGCAGGTCATGCATATTCCCACAGGCCGGATCGTTCGTTGCCAAGATGGCCGCAGCCAGCAGAAAAACAAAGAGGCGGCCATCAAGATCATGCGCTCCAGACTGCTCGAGGACAAACGCCGCGAGGAGGAGGAAAAATACTCCGCCCACAGGCGCAGCCTCATCGGTGGCGGGGGGCGTGAAGAAAAAATCCGAACCTATAATTTTGCCGAGAACCGTGTCACCGACCATCGTATCAAACTCTCGCTCTACTCGCTTGACCGGTTTCTGGGGGGCGACATCGGTGGACTCGTGGAGGCTCTGCAAGTGAGCGACATCGAGCAACGGCTCAAAGATTCGGGAATCACTTGATGTTTTCCCCCGTCTGGCACGCAGCTGTGTGACGGATTTTCCACAATAATTATCTTGTGGCCCGGAACGGCATTATCCAGATTGCTGACGCTTCAGGCGGTTTATGAACACAAGCCCAGATAATCCCACCGACCTGTCGGGTCTGGAAATGGACCTTCTCAAATCCTTCCAGCCCTCGTGGGTCAAGGAGTCCACTTCATCTCATCAAATTCAAATTCAGCCTTCGCGTGGAGATGACGACTCGTTCGAACGCTCCCGCTCCGGGTTTGATCGCGATGACGGGGACTCACGCTGGGACAGGAAACGGACGAAGGGCGAGCGCCCACATCGCCGTCCCTCCCACGAGGAAGCCGAGAAAAACCGCCAGCGTGCTTTCGGGGAGAAGCGCCCCCCAGGAAAAGGTCCTGCCTCTCGCCGGGACGAGCGCCCTAGATCGGACCGCCGCGAGAGCGAGCCTGCTCAGCGGCCCGTTTTTCTCGAAGGTTGGGAGATCAAGTTCGTTCCCGAACCGCGCGGAGTGGAGGGTTTGCTCAAGCAGATCAAGTCCACCGCCAAGACCTATTCCCTCTTCGAACTCGCCCGTTTGGTTCTCGAAAAATCCTCACGCTACCTTGTTGAATTTCAGCGCAAGTCCGGCCCGGCCCTTTTCCAGGTCGTCGCGGACGGCACACTCTGGATGACCGAGAGCGAGGCCGCCGCGCGTGTGCTTGCAACCCAGCTGGACAAATTCTATCGCCTCGAGCGCGTCTCCGTGGAGCCTCCCAAAGGCGCGTTCCCGATCATCGCCCAATGCGGCATGAGCGGCGTCCTGCTTGGACCGCCAAACCTCCACGATTACCAGCTGAAGCTTCAAAAACTCCACGCCGAGCGCTTCAACAACATGCCCTTCGATGCCTACAAGGCCAGAGTCCGCATGGTCCGTGATCAGGAATCGATTCAAAAATGGCGAGACGAACAAAGTTCGCAGGATGTCTATTTCCCGCTCGACACCCCCGAGGGCAGCGAACCTTCACCGCTCAAGAACCTCGCGGAAGTCGCCGAACACTTTCAAAAAAATCACAGTGCCACTGCGATCATCAATGCCGGTGATCACTTCACCGTTCCTGGCTCCGCGCCGGTGAACGATTCGGCCCCGGTTGTCATCGAGTTCACCCGCCGCGAACTCGACAATCTGATCCGGTTTCCGCTCCCGCTTGCCAATATTCTGGGTCAAAAACTTGCTGCCGGCGGGCTGCAGATTTTCAAAGCCCACGAAAACATCACCTACGTCTCCGTGGCGCGTCCCAAGATGCTCGATCGCCAGGCGAATTCCGTCTCCGAGAGCTTGGCTGCCATTCTCGACTATTTGGAATCCAACGCTGGCAAGCCCCGCGCGGAGCAGTGGAAGGCTCTACTCGAGTTGCCCACACTTCCTTCGGATCCTGCCCTGCGCGAATCCGCCCTCCTGCGCGACTTCCACTGGCTGCTGCTTCAAGGCCATGTCATCGACTTCGCCTCGAAAGGTCTCGAGATTCCCCGCCGTCCATCGGCCCGGCCTCCGCAAGAGCGCCCTCAGAAGCCTCAAAAAAATCAACCCCAGCGGCCTCATGCGACAACAAGGCCGGAGCCTGCTCCTCCGGTCGCTGCCGCATCTGAGCCCGAGGTGACGACCGAAGTGAAAAGCGAATCTCCAGCTATTGAGCCAGTCGAAACTCCTCAGCCTTCCAGCGAAAGCCACATCACAGAACCGCTTTCGTGACCCACCGCCAGCAGTGGTTTGGAGGGATGCCACGCCAAGGCGCTGATGCCAGATCCGAGCCGCGCCCGCTTCCGGCGGAATTGCCCTTTTTCAAAAGTCACCACCAGCAAGGTTCCCTCGCCATCACCCGTCGCCAGTTGGCCTGTGACGGGTGAAAACTCCAGTGCCCGCACCTCGCTCCCGCTGCCATCGACTTGGATCGGATTCGCTCCCTCGGGGCCTGTTTTCGAGGCGCACGGCCAGACTGTCACCACCGGGCTGCCCGCCGTGGCGAGTCGTTTGCCATCCGCCGAAAATCCCAGCGCGCGCACTTTGCATTCGAAGCCCTCCATGTTGAGCGGGTGGTCTCTTGGAATGTCGTAAACATGCACACTTGCGGTCTGGTCGGCTGTCGCCAACCAGCGTCCGTCATTGCTCCAACGCACTTGCAAACTGGCGCCGCCCCAATCGAAGCGGGCGAAAGGTTCCTTTTCCCCCAGCCTCCACAGAAGCGCGCCGCCCGCACCCACGGTTGCGATTTCGTAGGAGGATTTGGGATTCCACGCGAAGTCCGCGACGACAGCCGGCAACTCGCGCAGGCTTTTTTCCTCACTCGCGGCCCCGTCGAAAATGTGCAGAACCTTGCCCTGGGCCGCTGCCAGCAACGATCCGTCCGCATTCGTCCGCACATGCTCGATCATTCCACGCCCGGGCTTCCACTCCCGCGAGCCGCAGTGGATTTTGCCATCGAATCCACAGGTCGCCGGACTTCCCTGAAACCAATCCGAGCTGCCATTCCCCATGCCGTGACCGGGGAGTTCCTCCAGAAGCGTCGCCGTTTCATCAACGACCAGCAAAGCGCCAGTGACGGGAGTGATGAGCAGACGTGTGCCCTCGGGGTTCCACTTCAGGTGCGAAATGCAATCCCCCGCTGTGATGGATCCGGGGCTTTTCAAGCGAGGCAGGCGCGGAAACCGCTGGTGAGGGCCTCACGATCGAGCTTGCGGCCGATGAAGACCAGGCTGTTCTTGCGAGGGCGGCCCGCCCAAGGCCCGCCGCTCGCGGCGTCGATGAGCATGTGAACGCCTTGGAACACGACACGGTCGGCCTGACCTTTCACGGCGAAGACGCCCTTCATGCGGAAAATGTCCTGCCCCTGGTCGCGAACGAGTTTGGAAATCCAATCGTTGAGCTTTTTGCCATCGCACTCCCCCTCGGCTTCGATGCCCACGCTCGAGATGTCCGAGTGGTGGTGGTGATGATGCCCCTGCGCATCCAAAAAGTGGGGATTGAGTTCCGTGGCGCGGTCGAGGTTGAAGCCGCCCACTTCGAGCACTTTTTTGATCTCGATCTCCGCGCGGGTCGTGCGGTGGATCACGGCCAACGCATTGATGGAGCGGATGCGCTGCTCCGTCACCGCCAACTCCTCCGGTGTCGCGAGATCGCATTTGTTGAGAAGAATCACATCCGCGAAAGCCACCTGCTCCTCGGCCTCGTGCGTCTCGCCGACATGACGCGAGAAATGGTGTGCGTCCACCACCGTCACCACGCCATTGACGACCGTTTGTTCGCGGAGTTCCTCATCCACGCAAAATGTCTGCACGACCGGCCCCGGATCTGCCAGTCCGGTCGTCTCGATGAGGATGTGGTCGAATTTGTCGCGTCGTTTCATGAGATTCCCCAGGATGCGAATCAAATCCCCGCGCACCGTGCAGCAGATGCACCCGTTGTTCATTTCGAACAGCTCCTCCTCGGCATTGATCACCAGCTCATGGTCGATGCCCACCTCGCCAAATTCATTCTCGATCACAGCAATCCGAAGCCCGTGATTCTCCCCCAAAATACGATTCAACAACGTGGTTTTCCCGGCTCCAAGGAAGCCGGTCAGAATAGTAACAGGTATGCGAGACATCCCGCGATTAAACAGGAAAAACCAAAACGCTGAAAAGACTCTTTTCCAGCTTGGAAGGACACGTGCTTCCCGAGCTACTACCCGGTGACGCCAACTCTCATCGTGCCCCACACATCGAAAGTTAATGGAGCACTCGGACAAGGGAGCCGACAGTCGGATTCGAACCGACGACCAGCGGTTTACAAAACCGCTGCTCTACCACTGAGCTATGTCGGCGTGCATAGAACGTTTTTCTTTCACACTTTTGCGAGGGATGCAAGAGCCGTTTGACTCAACCCGGTCTGACTGTTCTGGCTTTACAGTCGATTGCGGGGGCGTTGATATTCGACATTTCTCAATGAGTCAAAAAATCGGCATAGGACTGGCAGGGTTTGGAACGGTTGGCGCTGGGGTTTTCAAGAACCTAGCCCGCAATGCCGCCCTTCTGGAGCAGCGGATTGGCGTTGAGTTCGAGGTGCGACGGATTGCCGTGCGCGATCCCGCCAAGGCCCGCGACGTCCAGGCGCCAGCGGAGCTTTTTACGACGTCACCCGATGATCTTTTGGCTGATCCGGCGATCCAAATTGTGGTGGAGCTCATGGGGGGGGTCGATTTGCCGTTGGCCTTCGTGAAAAAAGCCATCGCAGCGGGCAAAGTGGTCATCACCGGCAACAAGGCGCTCTTGGCGGAGCATGGGCGTGAGATTTTTGAATTGGCTGCTGAAAAGCGAGTGCCGGTTTTCTACGAAGCAGCCGTTGCAGGTGGAATCCCCATCATCAAATCCGTGCGTGAGGCTTTTGTGGGAAACCGTTTCGAGGCGATCCATGGAATCCTGAATGGCACGAGCAACTACATTCTGAGCCGCATGACCGATGAGGGGTTGGATTTTGCTCCTGTCCTTGCGGAGGCCCAGAAACTCGGCTACGCGGAGGCGGATCCCGCGCTGGACGTGAATGGCTGGGACGCCGCGCACAAGGCGATCATCCTCGCATCGCTGGCCTATGGGTTCTGGATCGATCCACAGGATGTCCTCGTCGAGGGCATCGAAAAAGTCACCGCTGCCGACATTCAATTTGCCAACGAACTCGGCTACCGCATCAAGTTGCTCGCTTCCATCAAGGCCGATGAAAAAGGCTTCATCGAGGTGCGTGTCGTGCCGACGCTCATTCCCAAGACCCACGTGCTTGCCTCGGTGAATGGGGTGTTCAACGCCGTGGCTGTGAGGGGCGATGTCGTAGGCGAAGCTCTCTTCTACGGGCGAGGCGCGGGCCAGGACCCGACATCGAGTTCCGTGCTGGGCGACCTCGCGGAGGCGGCGGCCTTCATGCAGTCGCCCCGTCGATGTGTCGGCTTCACTTCGCATGACCTCTACGGGCGCTGCAAGCCGGTGGACGAAACCATTTCCAAATACTACCTGCGTCTCGGCGTCGAGGATCGTCCGGGCGTGCTGGCGCAGATTGCCGGCACCCTGGCCAAAGCCGATATCGGCATCCTCTCGGTCATCCAACCGGAGGGTCTCGTGGATGGCTCCGTGCCTCTCATCCTCACGCTTCACGACGCTCCCTACGGATCGATGAAAAAAACCGCCAGCGAGTTGGCGTCCCTTCCCTGCGTGAAGGGCACACCGCTCTTGCTTCACATGGAGGCGTTCGCATGAACGCACCGCTCAACGACAAAGGGGTGATCCACCGCTACCGGCAGTTCCTGCCCGTGAGCGACTCCACACCGGTGATCTCTCTCAGCGAGGGTTCGACCCCGCTCATCCACTCGCCGCGCCTGAGCGACAAGGCTGGTGCCGAGGTTTATTTGAAATTCGAGGGACTCAACCCCACCGGTTCTTTCAAAGATCGCGGCATGACCGTTGCCATATCGAAAGCGTTGGAGGATGGCGCGAAAACCGTCATTTGCGCCTCCACGGGAAACACCAGCGCCGCTGCTGCGGCCTACGCCGCCCGTGCGGGAGTGCAATGTGCCGTGATTTTGCCTGCCGGGAAAATCGCCATCGGCAAGCTGGCGCAGGCTTTTGTTTATGGTGCCAAGGTTGTGGCAATCCGGGGAAATTTCGATGACGCCTTGCGCATCGTGCGCGAGTTCGGTGGCATCGAGGGCGTGGCGATCGTGAATTCCATCAACCCGCATCGCATCGAGGGCCAGAAGACTGCATCGTTTGAAATTATCGAAGACCTCGGCGACGCGCCGGATATCCACATCCTGCCCGTTGGAAACGCGGGAAATATCACCGCCTACTGGAAGGGCTATCTCGAATTCCACGCCGCAGGGCGCTCGACCCGCCTGCCGAAAATGGTCGGCTTCCAAGCTGCCGGATCGGCTCCGATTTTTTACAACCAGGCGATTGACAAGCCCGACACCGTCGCCACGGCCATCCGCATCGGCAATCCCGCGAGTTGGCAGGGGGCGAACAACGCCGCGAGCGAGTCTGGCGGTTGCATTGATATCGTCACGGACGAGGAAATTCTCGCCGCACAGGCTTGGTTGGCTGCGAACGAAGGCCTATTCGTTGAGCCTGCCAGCGCGGCCAGCGTCGCGGGATTATTGAAATGCCACTCGAATGCCCGCTGCAGCGCCTGTCCGTTCGCAGCGTCCCTTCGTCCTGGTGCCAAGGTCGTCCTCACCGTGACCGGTCACGGCCTTAAAGACACCGAGACCCCAGTGAAGTTCGGAGGATTTACTCCGGCGGAGGCGGATGCGAACCTGGCCGCCGTGCGGGCGGTTCTCGATCAACGCTGATTTTTTACCATGGCACTGATCGTTCAAAAATATGGCGGCACATCGGTTGGGAATCCCGAGCGGATTCAAAATGTTGCCAAGCGCGTTCTGGCCACCCAGCAGGCCGGCCACTCTGTCGTGGTTGTGGTCTCAGCCATGTCAGGTGTTACAGACGGGCTCATCAAACTCGCCAAGGAAGTCTCGCCCTCGCCCGCCGAACGGGAAATGGATGTGCTTCTCGCCACCGGCGAGCAAACCACGATCGCCCTCACCGCGATGGCCATCAACGCGCTCGGGGGCAAGGCGGTTTCACTCACAGGAGCGCAGGCGGGGATCATCACGAGCGGTGTCCACACCAAGGCGAAAATCGCCAACATCGCTCCGCGCCAGGTCCGGAAATTTCTCAAGGAGGGGAACGTCTGCATCGTTGCCGGATTCCAGGGCCAGACGCTCGAAGGCCAGATCACAACGCTCGGACGCGGAGGCTCCGACCTCACCGCCATTGCCATTGCGGCGGCCCTCAAAGCCGATATGTGCGAGATCTACACCGATGTGGATGGCGTTTACACCTGCGACCCGCGCGTGGTGCCGGATGCCAAAAAAATCGAGGTGATCGCCTATGACGAGCTTCTCGAAATGGCCAGCAGCGGATCCAAGGTCATGCAAAGCCGCTCGGTCGAATTCGCCAAAAAATTCAAAGTGCCTTTCGAGGTGCGCAGCAGTTTCAACAACAACAGGGGAACCATCGTGAAAGAAGAATCCATCGGACTCGAAAATGTCGTCGTGCGTGGCATCAGCCTCGAACGCAAACAGGCCAAGGTCACCATCACCCAAGTCCCGGACAAACCCGGCACCGCCTCCCGCATTTTCACCGCACTCTCCGAGGCGAATGTGATCATCGATGTCATCGTCCAAAATGTCTCGGTGAGCGGAACGACCGACATCTCTTTCACTATGAGCGCCGACGAACTCGAAAAGCTCGGTGCTGTCATCGACCGCGTGGCCAAGGAAGTCGGCGCCGGCGAAGTCATCAAAAAAAGCGGCATCGCGAAGCTCAGCGTCGTCGGCATCGGCATGCGCTCCCACTCGGGAGTCGCCGCCACCCTCTTCGAATGCCTCGGCAACGGCGGGGTGAACATCCAAATGATCTCCACCTCGGAAATCAAAATCGCCGTCATCATCGACGAAGCCCAGATCGAACACGCCGCAAAACTCGCCCACGCCGCCTTCGGACTGGCGAAGTAGTCTGGAGATTCCGCAGCCCCCCTTAATGGATATCTTCGAGAGTGTTGGCAAACTCAGCGAGCAGTTGGGACTCCCCGTTCTTTTGATCGGCGGCCATGCAGTAAATTTTTACGGCTACAACCGGACAACGCTTGATGTGGATTTCTTGATGGCGGTGGATAGCTTGCCCGCTTGGCGTTCCGGCTTCGAGTCGATTGGCTACAAGTGGATCGGGCAGACGGAGAATTTTGTCAGGTTGGAGCCTTCCGACCCAGCTCTGTTCCCGATGGATGTCATGCTTGTTGCTCCGGAGACATTTCAAAAACTCTACGCCGAACGGGTGGAGTGTGCCTTCGGAACTGCAAGGCTGAACTTGCCCCAACCTCTCCACCTGATCGCCCTCAAACTCCACGCCATGAAGAATCCCGGGCGCTTGAGGCAAGGCAAGGACTTGCTCGACATTTTGAATCTCATTTCCCTTTGCCAGATCGATACCGCCGGGCAAGAGTTCCAAGGCGTTCTTGACCGCTATGCCAACGAAGACATCAAAAGCCGCGTCCTCCGCTCGCTCCCCTGAGCGAGCCGTTGGGGATTTTTTTGATCTGCCCGAGATAACTGCCGCCGATGAGGCGTTTTTGAAAAGTCATCCTGCGCCCACTTTTGAGCAGCAGATCGTCCATGCCCGCTGGTTGCTCGCCTGGCGGAGGAGCCGGGGCATTCCGGATGAGCACCCGCCGCGTCATGACGAGAGATTCGAGATGTAGGGCGCAAAATGTCACCAGTTTCTCGTCGCCAACGCGGGGTGGTTCTGTTTCAAGCATTCAGAAACTATGAGCGTTCCGCAGAACACGATTGCGATTGTTTACGATTACGACCAGACCCTCTCGCCGATCTATATGCAGGAGGAGGCGATTTTTCCGGTTTTTGGCATTGATCCTTCCCATTTTTGGAAACGGTGCGCCGAGTTGGTGCAACATCAGGGTTATGACCACGAGTTGGCCTACATGAAGGTGCTTCTCGATTGCCTCGAGATCGACCGTCCAACGAATGCCCGTCTGCGCGAACTCGGTGCGAGGCTCACCTTTTACCCCGGCTTGCCGGACATGTTCGAGGATTTGAAAAACACGCTCCTGACTCCCGAGCATGCGGCCCACGGGATTCGCGTCGAACATTACATTGTCTCCTCGGGCATCAAGGAACTCATCGAGGGCAGCCGCCTGGCGCCGTATGTGCGCAAGATTTTCGGCTGCGAATTCGCCACCGATGATCACGATCGCATCACCTTTCCCAAGCGCGCGATCAGCCACACGCAAAAAACCCAGTTCCTCTTCCGCATCAACAAAGGCATGCTGGAACTCGATCAGGATGTGAATGACCACATGGACCCTGCGCTCCGACCGGTTCCTTTCCAGAACATGATCTATGTCGGCGATGGGCCGACTGATGTGCCCTGCTTCACGGTTATGCGGCGTAATGGCGGTCAGGCCATCGCTGTCTACAATCCCGAGGATCCCACGCGGACGAGTTTCAAAAAATGCTACCAGCTCAGCACGCATGCGGATCGCGTGCGGAATATTGCTCCATCGGATTTCCGCGCCGGGAGCCATTTGCGGCTCCTTCTGGAAGAAATGGTCCTCGAAATTGGCAACCGCATCATCCAGCGCCGCCGTGAGGAGTTTGAGGCCGGGACGGTGAAGGCGCCGAAGCACTGAGCCCTCAGAGCAAGAGCAGGAAAACCGCCACGCAGATCGCCGTGGGAATCAGGGCGGCGAGGAAGAGCTTGAGCGCATCGACACCGTTTTCCCCAAAATGGGATTGCAGGATGGATTGTCCCGCTGGATTCGGTGCATTGGCTATGACCGTGAGCCCACCGCCTGCCACGGCACCCGCGACCACGGCGAGTTTGGCTTGGTCTGAAAAACCGGGCACAAGCGAGGCGAGGTAGGTGATAGCCGCATTGTCGTTCAAAGCGGTAAGCCCCGTTGCTCCCAGAAGAAGTTGGGTGGGATTCAGGCATGTCAGCACGGGTTCTATCCACCACTGTTGGCATCCGCCATGAACGACCAGTCCTGCCAAGAAAAATCCAACAAGCACCGGGCCTCGAAGCTCGATGGCGTCCTGATTTCTCTCGGTCGCCGCGACAAATGCGAGAAAGAACAGAAAGGTCAATACAACGACCGCTGCGTTGTGGGCGTTGTAAACGACGAATCCAATGAACAGGAGGTGTGCGAGAATGACTGGAACAGGAACGGCTGCCATTTTCCGAGCGGGATTTTCCGGTGGCGTGTGCAGCGAGAGCAGTTGCTTCCGGAAGACGAGAAATCCCAGTGCGTTCGAGACCGCGATGCAGCCCGCCGCCTTCCATCCGAAATGGAGAAGCATGAAGGCCGTGTCCCACTGCCACGTGCCGGCGACCATCACCACCGGCGGGGCGGCGAAATGTGTGAGCGTTCCGCCAATCGAGATGTTCACAAAAAGCAATCCTAGCGTGGCGTAGCCCAGGCTCATCGAGGGACTCAACTTGTAAAATTTTTCCGCCAGCAGCAGGGCACAGATCGTCATGGCTGCGGGTTCAGTGATGAAGGAGCCAAGGAGCGGTCCGATGGTCAGGATCGCCAGCCACCACGCGGCCGGTGTTGAGCCGCCCAGTTTGGCGAAGCGGTTCAAGGCCCCCTCGGCGAATTGAAGAATCGGACGCGAACCTGCTATGGCCATGATGACCACGACAAAAATCGGCTCGCTGAAATGAACCTCCCCGATGTAGTGCGAGGCAACGCCTGGTCCTTTCATGAAAAAGATCGCAAGCGCCAGAGGGATCAGCCAGATGCCGAAGACAGCCTCGACCTCGCCGAGAAAGTGGAAAAACACAGCCAGGAATTTTTTTTGATCCAGCGTTCCGGTGTCCAAGTCGCGGCCTGCCCGCTCTTTGATCATCTGCTTTTCTTCTTCTTCGTAGCGGTGCGAGATTTTTCGGAAATAGCCCGTCAGGAACGTGTGCGCGATAGCGGCGAAAAAGATAAGAGTCGCCACCAAGTTGAAGGGATCCGCCTCGATGCGTCCGAGGAGCTTCGATATCACGCCGACCGTTTGGCCGTCGGCATAGGATTGGATCGGTGTGGGGAAGGCCGAATAGTGTTCCGCCGTGTTGGCCGCAAAGAGACTCGGGGCCACAAGCCAGACGGCGGCCAGGGTGGTCAGAAAAAAATGACGTGCAAATGGGATGCGTGACAGCATGGCTTGTCCGAGCTTAACACAAATCCGGGTTGGTGGGAATCGGATCGGGCCTCGCTGGTTGAGTGCTGGATTTTGTTTTGCCTAAGGGGTCGCATGTTAGTGATAGTCGGCCCCATGTTTACCGGACTTGTCGAGGAGATGGGATGCTGCGAGTGGCTTCGCACGGAAGCTGGGGGTGCGAAATTGGCGATCCGCGCCCCCTCCATCGCCGATGCCGTCCTCATCGGTGAGAGCGTATCGGTGAACGGATGCTGCCTCACCGTGACACGCTCCGCCGACGGGATCATGGAGTTTGATCTTCTTCTCGAAACCCTCCGCCGCACCAACCTCGAGACGCTCACCCCGGGAGAGAGGCTGAATCTGGAGCGCTCTCTAGCGGCGGACGGACGCCTCGGCGGACACTTTGTGCAGGGGCACGTGGATACCACCATCCGTGTGCTCTCGGTCGTGCGCGAGGGTGGGGATATTCGCTTGGATTTTGAAATGCCCACCGAGTTCGCCTGCTACATAGCTTACAAGGGATCGGTGGCCATCAATGGTGTGAGTCTGACCGTTGCCGAAGTGGGACAGGATGTTTTCACTGTTTGGATCATACCGCATACAGCCGCCGCAACGAATCTTGGCACCCTGGAAGCCGGCCGTCTCGTGAATCTCGAGTGCGATATGCTGGCAAAATACACCGCCCGCATTCTTGAGTGCCGCCGGAATTGATTCTATTCCAAACCCCGCGCCGCGAGGTCTGCCTCTCCGAACCCAAGATAGTGGCCAAGTTCGTGAAGGAGGGTGATGCGCACCTCCTCGCGGTATTCGGCCTCGCTCGCCCCGCACATCTCCCAGATGTTTCCTAGCCAGAGCACGATTCGCGGCATCTGAGGGCTGGTGGGATCCGAGGCGTCGGCTCCCTCGAAGAGACCGAGTTGATCATCTGCTATGCCATGCTCCCTATCGACCAAGGAGGGAAACTCTTCGAGCACCAGTGTGATTTTTTCCAAAACGAGACTGAGATCCGAAGGGAGCTCCGCACGCATCGTTTCAATTTCTGCCGTGGCGAGCGCCAGCAGGTCTTGAAACGGTGCATTCAGGGCTTCAACACTCATCGCACTTGGATCAAGGAGCGGCAGGACCAGAGCCTGCGTGTTGGGCAGGAGTTTGAAGCGTCCAGGAGCGGGCTGGTTTATTGAATCGAGGGCGGCACCGGTCCTGTTTTGGGAACAAGACGGAGAACGACCGTTCGATTCCGGGCGGCGGCATTGGGCACATCACTCGAAAACGGCTGGCTCATGCCTCCCGTGGAACTCACAAGCAAGCGGTCTGCAGGGAAGTTTGCGTCCTCCCTCAGGACTTCCGTGGCGGCCACGGAGCGGCGGAGCCCCAAGGTGTAGTTATCGCGGAATGGAGATTGTTGCCTCATCGCCGTTCCGTCGGTCTGGCCCTCGATGATCAGCCAAAAATCCGGTGCTTCTTTGGCAATCACACTGCCGACAGAGGCGAGTTGCTCGCGGGCGTTTTTATCGATTTTCAAGCCCGAGGCGAAGATTCCCTCCTCAAATTTGATGCGGATTTCGTTTTTATTGCTGGTAATAATGCAGCCGGGGAGGTCAATCAGCTTTTGCTGAAGTCGATTGATGGATTCCAGATTCGGGTCCAGCGCGGGCTGGGACGGGGTGGCGGATGTGATGGGGGCCGTGCGAGTTGGCACCTCAGGAGTCAGAGCAACCGGCTTGGGGGTGGGAGCTTCCACCAGGGCTGTCGGCGTGGGGGTGGGAGTTGCGATCGTCTCGGTGACAGCAGCAGGCATTGGCGCTCTGGTCGGTGCAGTGGGAGCGACAGGCGATTGTGAGTTTCCAGCAGCAATGTCTTCGGTGTCGTTGTGTTTGTAGACGACTTGAAAATCCGGAAGAACTGGGACTTTCGGTTGTGGCTTCGATGGGGCGAGCGGGGACGGAGCGGGCTTTCCTGGAGCGAGGAATTGTTTGATACCAAATCCTGCCGCACCCAAAACGACCAAAATGACAAGCCAATACGAGAGCTTACGAAATGCATTGAAGCTGCCGTTCGGACGGTCTTTGCCTCGGGCGGGTGGCGGTGGGATGGCCCCGGGCTTGTTGTAGGGACGGGAGATTTCCACTGCCTCAACACCGCTGGAAGACTCGGTGCCGGCGTCTCGGTAAGTGGGGCGTGTTGCGGCAGGTGGTTGAACGCTTTTGCGAGTGCGGGCCTCTTTATTTGCCGGAACAGATTTCGAGGCCTTTTTGCCTTGGGATTTCTCCGAGATCTCAGCCATCAACTCGAGAGCGGAAGTCGGGCGGGCAACCGTTTTTCGAGCGGCTTTCGCAGCAGGCTTGGCGGGTTCGGGAACCTCAGGTTGTTCGATGACCTCGCCAACACCTTCGAACTCGTCCAATTCTGTAACTTCGCCAACGGAATCGAAATCATCCCCTCCCACGGACCCGACCATTTCCTCGACCACTGGCTTGATGTGTTTGGACACAGTGGATTCGGCTTTTTGGAGTTTGGCTGGAAAATCGACTTCCACCGGTTCGCCGACGGACTCTTCGGGAAGGCTGGTTGCCTCTCCGCTATGGTCCTGCAGCCAGGTTTCCAAGGCAAAGCGGTTGAAACGCCACTGGCGACCAACCTTCACCCCCGGCAGTTGTCCCTCGCTGCAAAGCTTCAAGAGGGTTGATTTCGGCATTTTGAGGAAGATTGCCGCCTCGTCGCCGTTCATTACTTCACTGTGGGGAGCTGATTGATCGTTTGCCATGCCGGTTTTTGGGCGCAAAGAATGCTACAAAAACCTCCCCGATGCAACTATTGCTTTTCGGGTTTGTCGTTGCCGTGGTCGGGTTTTTTCGAGAATGTTTCGAAGAATGAAAAGCGTTCGAGTGCGAGTGCCGGCCACAACGGCGAATTTGGGTCCGGGTTTTGATGCGATGGGGATCGCCTTACGGGTTTATAATACCACGACAGTTTCGCAAGGCGTCGGCCAGGATCCCGGCGGAATGGCTGCAGAGGCTGCGGATTTGTTTTTTGAAGCTTCCGGCGTGAAAGCATTCGATTTCCACTGGAGTGTGGAGGGGGATGTTCCCATGTCGCGGGGGCTCGGCAGCAGTGTGACTGTGCGCCTTGGTGTTTTGCACGGACTTAACAAGTTGGCTGGCAGCCCACTCGACAGGCAGCGGGTATTCAAGCTGTGTGCCGAGTTGGAAGGCCACCCCGACAACGCGGCGCCAGCGGCTTTTGGCGGTTTTTGCATCGCTCCAAAACGTGGGCCGTTGCAGCGCTATCCGGTGAGCGAGGAATTGGCGTTTGTCCTTCTCATCCCCGAGATGGAACTGGAAACTTCCAAGGCTCGCGGTGTGTTGCCCGCAAAAATCCCCCTTCCGGATGCCGCTCTCTCGGTTGGCAATGCGGCAGCAGTTGCCGGGGCTTTTGCCAGCGGCGACTACCGCAAGCTGGCGGGGTGCTTCGATGACCGCCTCCACCAACCCTATCGTGCCAAGCTGATGCCGTTCCTAGGTCATGTGATCGCTGCGGGATGCGATGCGGGGGCGCTCGGAGGATGGCTGAGCGGAGCCGGGTCGACTATCGCCTGCGCCTCGCTTCGCCGCCCGGACAAGGTCGCCAATGCGATGATCTCGGCCTGCGGCCTGGAATCCGCCTGCGCCGTCGTCGTTCGCGCTGACAACAGCGGAGTGAAAATCGCATGAGGCGTTGGATCGAAGGACTCGAGTCCTTCGCAATGGATGTCATTCTCGACCGTCGCTACGGGCGGCGTGCCGGTGCCTTGCGATGGATTCTTGCGGGTCTTTCAAAAATTTATCGCGCGATCGTGCAGGCCCGGCTTGCCCTCTACAGATCTCGGATTTTTCGCAGCCATTCACACGGATGCATGGTCATCAGTGTCGGCAATCTCACCGTCGGCGGCACGGGAAAAACTCCCGTCGTTGAGATGCTGGCTCGCGCGCTCCAGGAGGGAGGTCGACGGGTTGCCATCTTGAGCCGGGGCTACAAAAGCGTGCCGCGTCCGTTCTTTTTGAGACTCGCGGACAAACTCACCCGCCGGAAATCGTTTTTTGTTCCCAGGGTGGTGTCTGACGGCGTCTCCCTCCTGCTGGACTCCAGAACGGCTGGTGATGAGCCTTTCATGCTGGCAAACAACCTGCGTGGCGTCGTGGTGCTGGTGGATCGCGACCGTGTCAAAAGCGGCATTTATGCCATTAAGGAATTCGGAGCCGATGTGCTGATTTTGGATGATGGATTCCAATACGTCAGAATGCGGCATGGACTCGAAGTGGTGCTGATCGACCGCCAATCCCCCTTCGGCAACGAGCACATGCTGCCCCGAGGCACGTTGCGGGAACCTCCGGAGAATCTCCGTCGCGCCACCCATATTTTTCTCACCAAATGCGACGGGAGCGACAATTCGGAGATCATTTCCCGCATTCGCCGCTACAATCGCACGGCCGAGATCATCCCATGCACCCACAGGCCGAAGCACCTCAGGAATTTCTCCACCGGCGAGGTCAAACCCTTGGAGTTTCTGCGTGGATTGAAAATCGGCTCGCTCAGCGGAATTGCCGTGCCGGAGAGCTTCGAGTCGGCTTTGCGCGGGCTGGGAGCCGAGCTTGAGCTCACGCAAACCTACGCGGACCACCACCGTTATTCCGTGAAGGAGGTGGACCGCTTCATTCGCCGCTGCGCCCGCCGGAATCTCGATGCCGTGCTCACGACCGAGAAGGACGCCGTTCGGATTCCCCGCATCATGAATCCCGAGGTGCCGGTTTACTACATGCGGGTGGAAATCGAAATTCTGGCCGGACAGGAGGCTTGGGATCGATTTGTCCAAAGGCTCACACAGTCTCGCGAGGCCATCGTTCCCGAGCGTTGCTATTGAGGGGCGAAATGCCTTCGCGTCGCCTTGTGGCGGGCGCTGAACATTCCAGCGAAGACAACCGGCAAAACCAGTCCCGAGACCAGCCACCCGGCGAAACCACCCTTCAACAAATACTCCACCCGGTCGGTGAGCAAGGTGCCAACCGCGTGGGGGCTGAAGATGTGGCTGTGACGCCAGAAGTCAAAAGGCGAGTGGATCGCCGTGTCGACCAAAAGACGAGGCTCCTCGACCTTCTCCCATTGCCCGGTCCAGTGGATTGGCAGCCCGAACTGGCTGGCCCGGATGCGGAAGGTCTCACCCCTCCGCGCCCGTTTCTGGCAGGCGATTTCCTTCACGACCAGCGAATGCGGGGCGATCTGTCTCATGTTTTCCGGATTCTCGTGGAAATGATAAAGACTTTCCTGACTGGTTGCCACCGGCGTCGAGGCCTCGAATAGAAATGTCTTCATGGGAAAAATGCGCTTGACCTATTTTCGTCTTCGGCAAGCTTGTCGAACGCTCCTCGGAGTTGCCGCAAGTTTCTTGTTGCAAAATCCAAGGTCGCTCATTACTCACAACCTGCAATCCTATTCAATCACATGTCTGAAAAATCCATCGAAGAAAAAGTCAAAGATATCATTGTCGATCAACTCGGAGTGACCGCCGAACAAGTGACGCCCACAGCCTCCTTCATCGAGGACCTGGGTGCCGACTCGCTGGACACCGTTGAACTCGTCATGGCCTTCGAGGAGGAATTCTCGGTGGAAGTTCCCGACGAGGACGCTGAAAAACTTCAGACTGTCGGTGATGTGATCAAATACATCGAAGAGAAAGCCGGTCAGTAATCCTGCCTTTTCCGTTCACCCGAAAACCCCGCTCCGGCGGGGTTTTTTTGTTTTCCATCGACTTCCACTCCCGGGGTTTTGCAGGATGTGGCAATGAAGATTCTTATTGCAGCCAGCGAAATGTCCCCGTTTGCGCGTTCCGGAGATCTTGCGGATTTTGTCGAGGGAATGTCGGTCCATCTGGCCGAGGCAGGTCACGAGGTCACCGTGGTTCTTCCTTTCTACCGCTGCGTCCGTGAAAACAAGGCCCTCGCGGCAAAACGCTCGCGAGTGAGGTTCTCGGTTCCAGTCGGCGGGGAGACGCTTCCATGCGAGATTTGGGAGGCCGCGGGTCCCCATGGCGCGCGGTTGCGATTTCTCCAACGGGAGGAGTTTTTCGACCGCACGGGACTTTACGGGGTTGACGGACGCGACTATCAGGACAATGCCGCCAGGTTCATTTTTTTCTCCAAATGCGTGACGGAACTCGCCCGCCTCCACCTTCCCGACACGGTTCATTTGATTGGTTGGCAGGCTGCCATGGCGGCGGTTTTTATGAGTGATCAGAAACTCCAGGTTCCCACCGTGCTTTCGCCTTTCTCACTCGACTATCAGGGCAATTTCTGGAGCCACGACTTCGCCCTGACCAACCTCCCGGGGTCCTATTTTTCCTCAAAAGGCCTGGAGTTTTACGGCAGCATGAACTTTCTCAAGGCGGGCATTGTTTTCGCGGACGCTGTGGTCCTGCCGGGAGGCCGATTTGTGGCCGAGGCCCAGACGCAAGCGCATGGATGCGGTCTGGAAAATGTTTTACGGGAGTTCTCATCCAAACTGGAAGGCATCGCACCTGGATTCGACGAAACTGACCTCCCTGCTTTCAAGTCCGATGCCAAGGCCAGCCTGGCAGCCCGCCGTGGATTTTTTCCTCAGGCCAATGCAGCGTCGGCCCGTGTTTTTGTGGTGGATTCCGAATCCTCGGGCCGCTCAGGCATCGATCTGATTCTGCAGGCACTGGATTTGATTCCCTCGCCTGATTTCTGTGTTGTGCTTTTGGGTGGTGTGGCCGATTCCTGCCTTGAGGCGTTGAATGTCGCTCTCCGTCGCCATGCCGCCCGGTTCGTTCATGTGCCCTGGCCGGATGAGGATCTTGCGGAGCGTGCGTTGTCGGCCGGGGATTTTCTTCTTGTCCCGGGTGCATTGGAGCCAAGAAGCGCATTTGTTGCGGCAGCCATGTGCAATGGCCTTGTGCCTGTGGTGGAACATTGCGCGGGTCTCCTTGATTTGGTCAGGGACTTCGACCCGGTCAACGCCTCGGGGAATGGCCTTGTTTTTTACCGTCACTCGCTCCCGGCTTTGGCGGATTCTCTGAAGCGTGCGCTCTTTATGCCTTCCGGTGAATTTCAAATCCTCTCCAGTCGTGTCCGCGAATCGGATTTTTCCTGGAGGCCTGCCGTGGCTCGCATGGAAAAGCTTCAGACGCGCCTTCTTCTCAAGACCGGCCGACTCGCGGCCTGAGGATCCTCGATGCAACGTCGGTGGATTTTTCCCGGGGTTTTGGATGCCGTCGCGCTCGCCAAGGTGAGGCGCGAAGCCGAGGTTCCGCACTTTCTGGCCGAGTTGCTTTTCAAGCGGGGTGTCACGGATGGTGATGCGGCTGCTGCTTACTTGAAGCCCAGGCTGCGCTCCCTCAGCGCTCCGGAGTTGCTACCGGAAATGGATCTTGCCGTTGCAAGGATTTGCGCGGCGATGGATCGCCGCAAAAGGATCGTTCTCTATGGGGATTACGATGTGGATGGAATAACCTCACTGGCCATCCTCGCACGGTTCTTCAAGGCCTGTGGACTCGATGTTCCCTGCTTTCTACCGCTTCGTGCGGGTGAAGGCTATGGCCTGAGCGAGGCGGGTGTGGAACGGTGTGTTGAAATGCACGCCCCGGAATTGCTGCTCGCAGTGGATTGCGGCACCACCTCTGTGAGGGAGATTGCCGCGCTGCGCGACCGGGGTGTCGATGTCATTGTTCTCGACCACCACGAGCCCGGTGCTGCGCGCCCCCCGTGCACCGCGCTCGTCAATCCCAAGTGCGGAGCGTCTTTTCACTATCTTTGCAGCGCGGGGGTGGTCTTCAAACTTGCCCACGCCATCTTGAAAGCCAAGCCAGTGCCGGGCGTTGATTTGAGGGAATTTCTCGACCTGGTGGCTCTGGCGACCGTGGCCGATATTGTGCCGCTGGTGGAGGAAAACAGGATTTTTGTGAGTCATGGGCTCCGCCAGATGGAGCGCACGCGCTGGGCGGGCTTGGCTGCACTCCGGGATGTCGCGGATGTCTCCACCCCGGTCAGGGCAGGGGATATCAGCTTCCGGATGGGACCCCGGATCAATGCCGCCGGCCGTTTGGGGCCAGCGATGGAGGCCCTTCAACTCTTGCTTTGCGATGATCCGGTGGAGGCTTCGCGTTTGGCACGGGGACTGGATGCACACAACCGGGAGCGCCAGCTTGTGGAGCGCCAGGTTGTTCGCGATGCCGAGGAGTGGGTTTCCAAACATTTTGATCCGGGTGTCCACGCTTCGATTGTCGCCGGGAGCCGGGAATGGCACATCGGCGTTCTGGGCGTTGTCGCTTCGCGCATCATGCGACAATACCACCGACCCACCTTTGTTATTGGATTCGATGAGTCCGGTGCCGGCAAGGGCAGTGGGCGCAGTATCGAGGGCCTTCCCCTCGTTTCGATGCTGCGCGATTGCGCGGCGCATTTGGAAAAATTCGGCGGTCACGACATGGCGGCCGGGATTTCCTTGAACGAATCGAGCCTCGCGGCGTTTCGCGAGGCTTTTGAGTGTGCCGCCCGGGCGATTGCCAGCGAGGAGATGCTCGTGCCTTCCTTGCGACTGGACTGCGAACTCGCGCTTGATGATATCGACAGCTCCGTGCTGGAGTCTCAGGACCTGCTCGAACCCTTCGGAAATTCGAACACCCAGCCCGTCATGTTTTCCCGCTCGGTCGCTCCGGCGGGAGAGCCGCGTCTGATGAAGGAAAAGCACCTCCGCATCGAGTTGCAGTGCGGTCGCCGCCGCGTTCCAGCCGTTTATTTCAATGCGCCTGTCGATTCCATGCCCCGTCCACCGTGGGACATCGCCTACACGCTGGACTGGAATGTCTGGCAAGGCCGTTCGGAGCCGCAGCTGAGAATCGTCGAGGTGCGTCACGCGGAATGAGTCTCCTCCCTCCCTCCACGCTGCTGGAAGGCCTGCCGTGGGTTCCTGCAAACCGCCTTTCGGCCTTGCGCCGACAGGGGTTGGCCACTCTGGAGGATTTGCTGCGCCACTTCCCGAGACGCTACGAGGACCGCAGGAAGTTCGACCGCTTCCCGGATGCTCCCTCGGAAGCGCCTGTTTGTCTCTTCGGTCTGGTAAAAAAAACGAGCTACAAGCGCTTGGGACCTCGCCGGATTTTCGAGGCGGTCCTCGAGGATGACAATGGGGGAATTCTCAGCAATCCCCTGACTCTCCGCTGGTATAACATGCCCTGGGTTCAAAAAATGATCCTCGGCGGTCAGCTCCTCGTTGTTTTCGGCAAACCCCGCGAGCGCTCCAAGCGACTTGTGATGGAGCATCCTGAATTCGAGGTCATCGAGCACGAGGGCGGCGTTTCCCTGCATTTCGACCGCATCACTCCTGTCCACCCCGCCGGGGATGGATTGCCTGCGCATTTGCTCCGCGAGTTGATCCACCGCGTGATCGAGGAGACGGACTTGGAGGCCATTCCCCGTCTCTGGCCGCAGGGCAGGGGAGTGGGCGCAATTTTACCCGATGTCTGGCGGGCCGTGCATTTTCCGTTGGATGTCGAGGAATGCGAGCAAGCCAGACGCCAGCTCGTTCGCGATGTGTTTTTTGGAATCCAACTCATCCTCGTCTCGCGCCACGCCGCCCTGAAAAAAAACGGAGGCATCGCACGGCCCGGCACCGGCGAGGTTTGGCGGAGAGTCGAGGCTTCGCTGCCGTTCGAGCTCACCGCGTCGCAGCAAGCCGTCATGGCCGGGATTTCCGCCGATATGGCGGCTCCCCACCGCATGAACCGCCTGCTTCAAGGCGATGTCGGCTCGGGGAAGACTCTGGTTGCCCTCAGGGCCATGATCCAGGCCCATGAGTCCGGCTGGGAGGCCGCTCTCATGGCACCGACGCAGATTCTGGCAGAGCAACATTATTGGAATTTCCGCCGCATCCTCGATCCGCTCGGACTTCCTGTCGTCCTGCGCACGTCCTCGCGGCGCGAGGATTCCATGCAGCCTCTGGATTTGTTCCAACCGCAACCAACCGGGCCCGCGCTGGTGGTCGGCACCCATGCCCTGCTCTTCGAGGGAGCCGATTTTGAGAGGCTCGGCTTGGTCGTGATCGATGAACAGCACAAGTTTGGCGTTCTCCAGCGGACGAGATTGATCGAGCGAGCGGACGCCCCCGATGTGCTGGTGATGACGGCGACACCGATCCCGCGAACAATCACGCAAACGCTCTACGGCGATTTGGATGTTTCGATTCTAAGACACCGTCCCTTGGGCCGGGGGCGCATTATCACTGCGGTGAGGGATGCAGGACGGTTGCCGGCGATTGTGGAATTTCTTCGCGGTGAGATTTCAGCGGGTCGGCAGGCCTACATTGTTTATCCCCTCATCGAGGAGTCTGAAAAACTCGATGTCAAAGCCGCCACGGCGGAATTCGAAAAATGGAAGGCGCTTCTCGCCCCAGCCACGGTCGGCATCGTTCACGGAAGAATCGATCCGGAGGCCAAGAATGAGGTGATGCGGGAGTTTCGCGAAGGCCGCCTCTCTGTGCTTGTGTCGACCACCGTCATTGAAGTGGGTGTGGATGTGCCAAATGCCACGGTTATGATCATCGAGGAGGCCGGCCGCTTCGGTCTCTCCCAAATGCACCAGCTCCGGGGCCGCATCGGCCGGGGGCCCCACAAATCCTGGTGCATCCTCCTCCATGACGGAGCGACCGGTCCGGCCCTCGAAAAACTACAGGTTCTCGAGGCGACTTCGGATGGCTTTGAAATCGCGGAGGCCGATCTCCGCTTGCGCGGACCGGGTGATATCCTCGGAACCGCCCAGACCGGGCTCCCATCCCTCGGCCTGGGGGATTTGTTGCGGGATGCCGACATCATGTCTGAGGCGCGGGCGGTCGCGCTCGAAGTGCTTGCGGAGGATCCCGCTTTGGAGCTTCCCGCACATCGCGTCCTCAAAGAGTATGTTTCGAGGAATGCAGAACGCCGGGAGCTGTCCACAGGCTGATTTCGCGCCTTGTCAAAAGCCCGCGCGGGCTTATTAATACGCATTCACTTTATGCCAGCCGCCAATGATCTCCGCAAAGGAATGGCCATCCGCTACAACGGAAACCCGGCCATCGTTCTCGACATCCACCACCGCACACCCGGAAACCTACGCGCTTTCGTTCAGTGCATCATCCGTTACATCGGCACCGGCAAATCCGCCGATATCCGTTTCTCGTCCACCGAAAAGGTCGATGTCGTGGATGTGAACCGTCAGCCGCTCGAGTTCAGCTACAGCGATCATCAAGGCTACCATTTCATGGACCCCGCGACCTATGAGACCATCACTCTCAACGAATCGCTCATCGGCGACGCCAAGCAATACCTCGTGGAGAACCTCAAGGTCGAAGTGCTCAGCATCGAAGGCCGTCCGGCGCAGATCGAACTTCCCTCCTCAGTCGTTCTGAAGGTGGTCGAATCCGCCGAGGGCGTTCGGGGCGATTCCGCGAACAATGTTCAAAAGCCAGCCACCCTCGAGACCGGTAAGGTCATCAATGTTCCTCTGTTCATCAAGGAAGGCGAAATGATCAAGGTCAGCACGGTCGACGGCACCTACATGGGTCGCGCTTGAGGTTTTCAAAGAATCCATTTGACTTTACGCAACTCCGCACGAGCTTTGAGGCCTTATGAAAAAAATCGCACTCTTCGCAGCAGTGGTCGTCGCCTTCTCTGTTTCGGCTGTCATGGCCGGTTCCTGCCCCGGAGGCGGATGCAGCGGCGGTGATAAATCCAAAGACAAAGAAGGAACCAAAGACGGTGAGAAAAAATCGCTCACCGTCGAGGTTGCGCTCTAAGAAATTTTAGGCATTTCCTTCCAACGAAAGACGCGGGTGGTTTTCGGACTGCCCGCGTTTTTGTTTGTCGGCGTCATGCCCGCCAACCTGCGCGAACCCGCATGCTCTGCCTGACCTTCTTTTGCTTGCTTCCGCAGGGTGATCCTCCGATAAGTTACGACCTTCCAAGCACCCCGCACCGGGGAATTTTCGAGAGGATTTTCAAACATGAGCGAAACGGCAACACCAGTGGCGATGGTCAACGTGCAGATCGACGGGGAATGGAAACAATTTCCCAAAGGAACGCGCGTGATCGAGGCCTGCATGCAGAGCGGAAAATTCATTCCGCACTACTGCTACCACCCCAAACTCAGTTCGCCGGGCAACTGCCGCATGTGTCTTGTGGAGACCGGCCGCCCGAAGATGACGCCCGACCGCCAGCCCGTGCTGGATGCCAATGGCAAACCCGAGATCGGCTGGGGGCCGAAGCCCGAGATTTGCTGCGCGATGGAAGTCGCCGAAGGCATGGGCGTGCGCACCTCCTCGCCACTCGTGGAGGAGTGCCGCAAGGGTGTGATGGAATTTCTGCTGATCAACCACCCGCTGGACTGCCCGATCTGTGATCAAGCGGGCGAGTGCCGCTTGCAGGAATTTTCGGTGGAGTTCGGAAAGGGCGAATCCCGCTTCCTCGAGGAGAAGGTGAAAAAGCCGAAGCGTGTGGATCTCGGCGAGCGCATCGTGCTCGACGACGAGCGCTGCATCATGTGCTCGCGCTGCATCCGCTTCATGAAGGAAATCGCCCACGACGATGTGCTGGGCTTCCTGAATCGCGGCAGCCACACCACCCTTTCGGTCTATCCGGGCAAGAAACTCGACAACAACTACTCGCTCAACACGGTGGACATCTGCCCCGTGGGCGCGCTCACGAGCAAGGACTTCCGCTTCAAGATGCGCGTTTGGTTTTTGAAGGAAACCAAGAGCATCGATGTGAATTGCGGCATGGGCTCGAACATCCTGATCTCCAGCCGCGAAAACACCGTCCACCGCATCACACCCCGCGAGAATGATTTCGTAAACTCCTGCTGGATGCCGGACAGCCACCGCTTGAATTTCCACTATCTTCACAGCGAATCCCGCCTCACCGATCCCGTCGTGAAGGGCGAGGAGGCTCCCGCGCATTGGTCCCGCGCCGTTGCAGCCGCCGCGGAGCAACTCCAGGGCCGCGATCCCTCGAAGACCGCGCTCATCGCCTCCGCGCGGATGACAAACGAGGAACTCTTCCTCGCCCGCCGCCTCGCTGCTGGACTCAAAATCGAGAACTTCGATGTCTTGCCCCGCCCGCAGAAAGGCGATGGATTCCTCATCTCGGATGATGGAAACCCGAACACCACCGGCGCGAAGCTTCTCGGCATGGCCACGGGAAAATTGCCCGCCATCGCAGCGGGTATCGCATCCGGCCAAATCACAGGCCTCATCGTGCTCGGAGAGGACGCCGTGGACTGCGGCATTTCCGAGGAGAGTCTCAAAAATCTCGAAACGCTCGTCGTAACCGGCATTTTGGCCAACGCCACCACGCGCCGGGCGACAGTCGTGCTGCCGACCAGTGCCTGGGCCGAAAAACGCGGCACCATGATCAACATCAAAGGCCGCATCCAACGCCTCAACCAAGCCATCCAGCCTCCAGGCTCCGCCCGCGACGACTGGGAGGTCCTGCGCGATCTCATCCAATCCACAGGCGGCTCCAACGGCGTCTACACGATCGAGGAGGTCTTCAAGCTCATGGCAGCCGAAGTTCCCGCATTGAAGGGTCTCACGATCAGCCGGGTTGGTGACCTCGGAACGCAACTCGCCCTGAACGCCTGAGCATGCGCCGCCTTGCTTTTCTGGCAGCGGCCGTGCTGGCGCTCGCCGGTTGCCGAGCTCCCGCGATACCCGAACAGCCCTCGGTTCGCCGCGAGACACAGATCGATTGGCTCGGCAACCAGTGCTACCGCATCACTTCGTCCATCGGCACCACCATCCTCGCGAACCCCTACGCCCCGAAAACCGGTGGACGCACGCTGCCATCGCCGCTCAAGAGCGATGTGGTCCTGATCACTTCCGAGCGTCCCGATTTCAACAACATCAACGCCCTCGACAACCAACCTGCCATCCTGCGCGGCGGGGTGGGGATCGGCGTAAACAACTTGAATGGGATCCGTGTCCTTGGCGTGCCGTGCTACAAAAACCCGGAAATGCCAACATCCGATGGCATGAATTTGATCTACACTTGGACGATGGATGGAATGCGATTCTGCTTTGCCGGCGTTTTGCAGCACCCGTTGAATGTCGAGCAAGTCTCACAAATCGGCCCGGTGGATGTTTTGTTCCTGACGCCAGACGCCCTTTCTGCCGAAGCTCGCTCCCAACTTCTCGCCCAGCTGCGTCCCCGCGTGGTGATTCCAACCGGTTCAAGCGCATGGACGGTCGGCGAGGTGCGCAACTCGGGCGGCGCGACATTCCGTTTCACCCGCGAGATGATCCCGGCCCAAACGACAACACTCCTCTTCAAGTCGTGATCAAACGCATCCTCATCACTGGCTCCGGGGGTCGCGAACACGCGCTGGCCTGGAAGCTCGGTCAATCGCCGGGCGTCGAAAAAATCTTCATCGCGCCAGGCAATGCCGGCACCGCCCGCCTCGGTGAGAATGTTGCAATCTCGCCGGAGGATGTCCCGGGCCTCCTCGCCTTCGCCAAGTCGAATGCCATCGACTTCACCGTGGTCGGCCCGGATGACGCCCTCGCCGCTGGCGTGGTCGATGCCTTTGAGGAGGCCGGATTGAAAATTTTCGGCCCGCGCCAAGCCGCCGCACGCCTCGAGTCGTCAAAGGCCTTTGCGAAGGATTTCATGATCCGTCACGGAATCCCCACTGCCGACTACCGCGAATTCACCGACAGCGCGGCGGCGCGCGACTACTGCCGCAGCGCAAAATATCCGCTCGTCGTGAAGGCCGATGGACTCGCTCTCGGCAAGGGCGTGATCATTGCCGCAAATTTTGCCGAGGCGGATGCCGCCCTGCGCCTGTGCATGGAGGATCGGGCCTTTGGCGACGCCGGGAGCCGCGTCGTGATCGAGGAATTCCTCGAGGGCGTCGAATGCTCGATCCACGCGCTCGTGGACGGCTCGCGCTACCTTCTTTTTCCCGACTGCCGCGACCACAAAAAAGCCCACGACGGCGACCAAGGTCCGAATACCGGCGGCATGGGAACGATCAGCCCGAGCGGATCGGTGGACGACGCCCTGCGCGCCTGCATCCGCACGGAGATCCTCGACCGCTTCATCGCTGGCATTCAAAAAGACAATCTCGACTTTCGCGGGATGCTTTTCCCCGGCCTCATGCTCACGCCATCCGGTCCAAAGGTGCTCGAATTCAACTGCCGCTGGGGCGACCCCGAAACGCAAGTGCTGGTGCGCCGCTTGGAATCCGACCTCCTGCCACTCCTCGAAGCCACCGCATCCGGCGCACTCGGCACGCAATCTCCCGCGTGGGATGACCAATCGGCCGTCTGCGTGATCCTCGCCTCGGGGGGCTATCCCGGCTCCTACGAAAAAGGCAAAGCGATCACCGGTCTCGCCGAAGCGGCCTCGCTCGACGGCGTGGAAATTTTTCATGCGGGCACCAAGGCCTCCGATGCCAACATCCTGACCAATGGGGGCCGGGTTCTGGGAGTCACTGCCAAGGCCCCCACTCTGGAAGCCGCCCGCAGCCTGGCTTATCAGGCGTCCGATCGGATTTCATTTGAAGGTGTGCAACGCCGAAACGACATTGGAGCCACGCCAACGAGCCGATGAAATATTTTCTTCTCTTCCTCGCAGTCGCCACCACCGCCTTCGCCGAGGATGCACCCGCACCGCAGCCCACGCCGACGCCTGCCCCCACTTTGAGAGAATCGGTGGATTCCTTGGACGAATCACAAATCCAAAAGGCCATCGAGGCATTGGAAAAAAACTACCTTTCGCCGGAGGCCCTCGACACAACCTCTCGCCAGCGGGCCCTCTTGGAAGGCCTCCTCACCCGCCTCGGCGCGGGTGCCACGCTCGACCAATCCCAAGGCGCCAACGCCAAGCCGATCCCGTTTCTCGCCGAAATTCTGGATGGCCGCATCGGCTACATCCGCCCCGGCGCTCTGGCAGCGAACGCGCTGGAACAGACCGACGCCGCACTCGGGAATTTCGCCGAGAAGTCCATCCCCGCTGTGATTCTTGACCTGCGGGGCATTCCCGCCGGAACCGAGTTCGACACGGCAGCGGATTTCGCCCGCCGGTTCTGCCCAAAAGGAAAAATTCTTTTCACAATTGAAAAACCCAATGCCAAGCAGGAACGCATCGTCACAGCCGACCGCGACGCTGTTTTTCAAGGCGTTTTGGTCGTGCTGACGGATGCCAACACCTCCGGAGCCGCCGAGGCCCTTGCCGCCACGCTGCGAGCCAATTCCAACGCGATGATCGTCGGTTCGAAAACCGCCGGTGGCGCGGTGGAGTTCTCCGAGTTTCCCATCGGCGGCGGGAAAACGATCCACCTCGCCGTGTCCCGTATCTCGCTGCCCGCCGCCGGGCCGATTTTTCCGGATGGCGTGAAGCCCGACATCGAAATCAGTCTGCCCGCCGAGACACAGAAAAAAATCTTCGATCTCACCAAGGAAAAAGGCGTCAGCCAATTTGTTTTCGAAGTCGAACGCCCCCGCATGAACGAAGCCGCCCTCGTCGCCAACACAAACCCCGAAATTTCCGCCGCCGCCGATGCCGAGGACCAAGTCGAACCCCTCCGCGACACCGTCCTCCAACGCGCCGTCGATCTCGTCACGGCCATTTCCTTCTACAAAAAGTAGGCGCACCTGTTGCGCTCGATGCACTCAGGCCTCCTCCGGATTGTCGGCGTGTTGCCCACGGATGCGCTCGAGTTGTCTTTCAACAGCCCGCCGCACGGATGATCCCGAAATGCGACCGACCCACGCCATCACTTCTCTCCACTTGAGACCATCTCTTCAAGATAACCCGACGGCTAAATTTTCGCAGTAGCGTTTGCTTGAGACTGCAGCCAGGGGCGACCAACAAGCGAGAGGACCGCTTGAGCGTCATCCCAAAATCTTTGCAGGCACGGCCGCAGAGCTTTTCTCAGATTTGCTATCGAATCAAACAGCCCATTGGAAAAGCCTTCCGTGTCTTTGAGGACATCCCAGAGTTGTTCGCAAGGATTGAGCTCGGGACTGTATGGTGGAAGGGGAACAATATGGACGCCTTCTGGCAAACGTGGGTCACCCTCCCTCAGATGGAAGCCGGCCTGGTCAGCAATCACAACATGATGCGCTTGAGGATCGCTTGAGCGAAGGTGTTCCAGGAAGAGTTGACTGCAATCCAAGTTGACCGTCGGCAAATGCAAAAACTCAGCGCGTCCCTCCACAACCTCCAGCGCCCCATAAAGGTAATCCCACTCGTAGCGTGTCTGCCGACGAACCTCGGGACGAACTCCTTTACTGATCCACACGCGACGCATTTCGGTGTGCAAACCGAATCGCGCCTCATCCATGACCCACACTCTCACTCGGCTTCCCTGTGGCACTGGAAGCGCCTCCAGTTTGGCTCCCAACTCTTGCTTGAATTTATCCGCTGCCTCGGGATCATTTTCGGGGTGTCTGGGCCGCGGCACTCGCAGCACCCCTCCTAATTTTTTTAGCCACGACCACACCGTCACATACGGACGTTTGATGCCATACT
>JBAWVX010000030.1:0-35479 GCA_037147075.1 bacterium | reverse complement strand
CCATAAACCCGATTAACAAAAAAGCCCCTCCACGCTTTTTCGAGGGAAGATCAAAGTCCCTGAGCGTGATTCCGCCTGCACTTGGAATTCGTCCAGTGTCTCCTTCGCCGTGAGAATGCGATACAACAGGCGCGGGTGAATCTCCTTCGAGCCTCGGATGATCATGAACTTGGTCGAGACGACGTAGTCACTGGAATCAAAGTCCACGTATGCGTAGCGCTTGTTTGCCGGGCGGATTTCGCTGAAGAGGATGTCGTCGGGGCGAATGGATTTCTTGGCTTGCCCCGGCAGTCCGGCGTGAAGACTCCGCTTTGAATGGAGGAAGTCGCCTTCCAACACATCGCCGGTGTTGATGAAAACCACTTCGGGCGTGCGCTTGAAATCAAACGTGATGGATACGTTCTTCGCGATGTCGCCAAGCATGCAAGCCCGCCAGCCTTTTGGAATATGTCCCAGCGGTGAGTCTTCCAAGTGCTCGGGGAAGAGCGCTGCGGTAGTGCTGTCCATGCCGACAGCCTTGCGGCCGTCGAGTTTGGCGCGGACGGGGTCGAAATCCACGAACCAGCTCTGGAACAGCGCCCGCGCCATCGCCTCCAGCGTCGCGTTCATCCGCCGGTTCAACTCGATCTTGTCGTCCAGCGCCCCAAGCACCGCCGCGATGGCTTTTTGCTCTGCGAGGGGTGGGACGGGAATCTGAACTTTTCGGAGTTCGGACTGACGAATGCCCTGAACCGTAGTTCCCGTCGCCCTTGATGTCAGGTCATTGAAAACAGGCTCCGACTTGAGCGCGTAGAACAGGAAGCGACCAAAAAGCCTCGCCTTGTTTGTCCTGATTCCAAAGAGGCGCTGCCCAAGGCACCAGTCCAACTGCTCTTTAATGTATGCGATTTCGCCAAGCGGAGCCTCCGAGGTCAGGATCACGTCGTCTGCCAGCAATGGAGAGTTCATCCATTTCTTGTAGGTCCTTTCATCGACGAAGCGTGGTTCATCCGCGCTCAGGTCAAGGCGGCTCTCTTTCATGAGCTTTGCCGAAATCACTCGATGTCCTGCAGAAGTGAAATCTGAGCCCAGTTTGAGCGGAGTTACACCGCGACGATCCATGATGTCGTCAACGAGTTCCTCAAGCGGCGCTGTGATCCATTCACCCGCCATAACCCAGCCCCCTCAGGTTTGCTTTGATGGCAATGCTGGCTTGGGGCCAGCAACCCTCACCCAGCCTCTCCCAAGGGGAGAGGAGTTTCGCGATTTGTGTTGTTTCGTGCGCGTTCATTTGAATCCCAGTCCTTTGAGGTTGGCGCGAATCGCAGCCTCCAGTTGCGCGGACTCGGCGAACTGGGCGTGCAGTTCGGCGACGAGGCGCGGCATCTTTTCCTCGAAGGGGTCGCCGTCGTCTTCGACTTCCTCGGCGCCGACGTAGCGGCCGGGCGTGAGGACGTGGCCGTGCGCGGCGATTTCGGCGGTGGTGGCGGATTTGCAAAATCCCGCTACGTCAGCGTAGCCGGGATTTCCCTCACCCCGTCCCTCTCCCATCGGGAGAGGGTGGCCGGAGGCCGGGTGAGGGTGGCTCCGCCATGCGTGGTAGGTGCTCGTGATTTTATCGAGATCGGCGTCGGTCAGCTCGCGGTGGACGCGGTCGATGAGGGTGCCGAGTTTGCGGGCGTCGATGAACAGCGTTTGCTTCCTTCGGTCGCGCAAACGCCCCTCACCCTCCGCTGCGCTCCTCCCTCTCCCAGTGGGAGAGGGCCGGGGTGAGGGTTGCCCGCCGGATTTATCCCGGGCAATGAACCAGAGGCAGACAGGAATCTGCGTGCTGTAGAAGAGCTGGCCGGGGAGGGCGACCATGCAGTCCACGAGGTCGGCCTCGATGAGGGCGCGGCGGATGTCGCCTTCGCCGGACTGGTTGGAGGACATGCTGCCATTGGCGAGGACGAAGCCGGCCATGCCCTGCGGCGCGAGGTGGTGGATGAAGTGCTGCACCCAGGCGAAGTTGGCGTTGCCCTTGGGCGGGACGCCGAACTGCCAGCGCACGTCGTCGTCCTTGCGGAACCAGTCGGAGTCGTTGAAGGGCGGGTTGGCGATGACGTAGTCGGCGCGGAGATCGGGATGAAGGTCGCGGCGGAAGGTGTCGGCGTGCTCGGGGCCGAAGTCGGCCTCGATGCCGCGGATGGCGAGGTTCATGATGGCGAGGCGGCGCGTGGTGGCGTTGCTCTCCTGGCCGTAGATGCTGATGTCGCCCAACTTGCCGCCGTGGGATTCGACGAATTTTTCCGACTGCACGAACATGCCGCCGGAGCCGCAGGCGGGGTCGTAGATGCGGCCTTTGTAGGGGGCGAGCATCTCGACGAGGCAGCGCACGACGCAGGACGGGGTGTAGAACTGGCCGCCGTTCTTGCCCTCGGCGCTGGCGAACATCGTCAGAAAGTATTCATAGACCCGGCCGAGGATATCGACGCTGCGGTGGGTTTTGGGGCTGGCGGGTGGCATCGTGGCCTGACGACCCTCACCCCCTTCCCCTCTCCCACTGGGAGAGGGGTGTCCGGAGGACGGGGTGAGGGGCGGCCCGCCGCTAGGAGAGGGGAGATGGGCCGCGATCTCACGGAGGACGGCGTCGGTGTCGTTGAGGACGCGGTCGTTCTCGAAATGTAGGACGGTCAGCCCCTGTGACTTCAGGTAGGCGTCGCGTTTGGCGTCGTGCTTTTTACCCTCGGCAGTGAAGTGGGGTTCACCATCGCATTCGACGACGAGCTTGGCGTCGTGGCAGTAGAAGTCGCAGAGGTAATCGCCGAATTGATGCTGGCGACGGAACTTGGCATTGCAGAGTTGGCGGTCACGCACGAGTTCCCAAAGCAGATCCTCGGCGGGCGTCTTCTTCCGCATCTCACGCGCGAGTTTGAGCAAGCCAGAGAAATCGTAGCCTCCCCGGTAGTGTTCACTCCCTTCTCCCGGTGGGAGAAGGGCTGGGGATGAGGGTGCGCGTTCAATAAGATCGATGCCGCCAATCAAATCGATCAATTCACCCAAGCGATGCTTATCCAATCCGGGCCGCGCATAGTCTTTGGGGAGGACGCCTTTGAGGCGCGGGTTGTCGCGCTCGATGGCGACCATGGCGTCGTCCACGGTCTTGCCGATGGTGGGAAGTTTGGCCGACCCCTGGAGGTGTGACCAGCGGGCCTCGGCGGGCACCCAGAAGACATTCTCCGCCTTGTATTCGTCCGGGTCTTCGGCATTGGCCCCGGCGTAGTCGCCCTGCCCTGCGAGGAGCTTGGCGCGGTGCTCCTCGAAGGTGTCGGAGATGTATTTGAGGAAGATGAGGCCGAGGACGACATGCTTATACTCTGCCGCGTCCATGTTGTTGCGGAGCTTGTCGGCGGCGAGCCAGAGCTTTTGTTCAAAGCCAAGATTCGCTGTCGAGGTTTCGGTGGTTGTTTTTCGGGCCATTAGAGTGATTCAAACCAAGTTTGAGTTTTCAGTGACATGAGTTTGCGGGGCTACTCGAGGAAATCGTTGTCGTCGAGGATGGGTCTTGGGGTTTTTACTTCAGAGTGGCTTGGATTTGAGGTTCTGCAAGGAGTGTGGAGAGGCTGGATCCTGTTTTTGAAAGAACGCTCTCTCTGGCATGGAGTGCTGGTAGAAAGAAGTTGCCGCCGAGGTTGGCGGTCTCGCTCTTGCTGGCGGTGGCGAGTAATTTTCCTGCGGAATCACGGATTTCAACGAGGAATGCGTAGTCGAGTTCCGTATTGATGAGTGTGTCGCTGTTGTATTGCTGGATGCGGATCAATACTTGGCGGTCCGTGCCTGTGCCGCGCAGCGCTGCGAGGGCGGATGCGGCATCGGGGCTTGTGATGGGCGGTGCGAGTTTGCGGTTGGAGCCAAAGCCGCGCGTGACAGCGGCGGCGATCTCGGTGGCGACCGGAGACTTTGTGGCGGTTTTGACGCGGTAGGGAATGCCGTAGCCGTCGCGGGTCACGCCGATTAGTTCAGGTGTGATGTCGCCTTGGCGGAGCGATTGCCTTTCGTCCACGCAAGCTACAGCGATGGATGACTGGCCCGAGGGGGCGGCGACCTGCGTTTGGCGGAGGTCGTATTTGTTCCACATGGTGCAGCCTGTGAAATGGATTGAGAGGGCGGCGGTGAGGATCGATAGCAGGATTTTGTGTTTCATGATTGGGTTTGGAGGCGGAAAAATGTGTGGTAGGGAATGTGCGGGTATTGGTTTGTTTCGTCAGACATTGACCGGTTTATTGCGGCAGGTCGAGAGCGTGCTTTCGTGGAGGATTCGGAAGATGGAACTCAGGAGCTTCTTTGCCGCTTTTCGGCTTGATTCTTGGCTCGGAGCTCGGCTGTCAGCTTGCGGATGGTCTTGCCGTCAACGACTCGGTATGTGCCTTGTTTGTAGAGCTTGCGGGTGATGTTGACGGTCAACTGCGTCGGGCTGGGGAGGGACAAGGCGTCGAACGCGGCTTGAATATCTGCTGGAGTGATTTCGTCGTGTGGGTTCATGGATTTCCCGGTTCTTTGCTTCGCTCTCTATGGCTTGAAATATTGTCGTAGAGTTCCTGTATGAGGTCCATTTGAGTGGAATCAGAGAGAGGGATTCGTGCTGAGTTAACCCAAGAAGCCCCCGCTGTCGCAGAACTGTGCGGAGGCGCTTGGGAAGTCGACCGGCAGGGGGACCAGTATCGCAAAGAGGATGGGTTTGAATTTCATTTCGTGTGTGCTTGTTGGTGGACGTGCGTGGTGTTGATTGGCCGGACCTGTCAGGATTGTGGGTCGGCTTCACTGGTGGGATGCGGTTGCGGCGGGGTTGCTTTTTTAGAGTAGGAGAGGGCCTGTTCGTTGAGCGACCACATGGCCATGCTTTTCATCTTGCGCATATGGCTTGATCGGAATTTCGCGGCTTTTAACGAATGGGCATCCAAGCCCCCGTGGAGTTCGAGGGTTGTGAGAAGCGACTCGAGCGCTTGGATTCCATCGGTGGCTTTTGTTGTGTCGCCGAGGGCCCGGATTTTCATTGGTTTGTCTTTCTGTGTTGTTGGTTTCGTGGGTTGTGGTCAGGCGGGTCGGTTTCCTTTCGGACGACTGTTCGCAGGATAAATCGAGTGCCGCTGCGCGAGGGATCGAAGTCCTGCATAAGCGGGCTTCGATTTTTCTTTGATGAAGAGAAACTCGCTCTGCCATGCAAAATGGCTTCTGGTTTCGATCTGCGGGCGGATGCGAGTGAGTGAGGTTTCGAGGATGTGCAGGATTTTGGTGATCATTTCACCGCAAGCCTACCAAGCTCGGTAGGACATCCGCTGGGGGAATAGAAATTTAAAAAAAACCTCCGTATGAAGCCTGCTTATAAAGAGCACATCGCTCTTTGGAATCGCGTTCTCGCTTAGACCGCCAGTTTCAAGCCGACACGCCGGGCCAATGATCGCTGGCGCTCATCGAAAGTAAGAAATTCCTTCGCTCCCAGATGAACAGCAGTCGCAACATGAAGGATATCCAGACTCCGATGTCCGCTTCGGGCCGTGTGTTTCTCGGAGTAAAAACCGGCGAGGCGCAAGACGGCATCGGAATCGCACGGAACCAGCTTGTTAAGGCCTGAGGCGATATCGCTCTCCCAATCATCAATCATCTGGTCGGCTTCCCGGCGTGTGTATCCTTTTTTGGGGTCCGACGAATGGAGCCAGACTTGCAACTCGATGGCTTGGAGAAATTCAAACTCCAGAAGTCGCGTGAAATGCAGCGGCTCGGTCATCTGTGCTATATAAGCGAGTGCAAGCGGGGTGTGAATTTGCTTTCGGTAGATCGAGCAGAGAAAACTCGTGTCTGGATACGCAATCATGGTTCGCCTGTTTCAAAAGCACGCATCTCATCCACCTCCGCCTGAGTAAAAACACGGTCGCCCCAGATTCGTTGGAGACGGGCCTTATAATCCGGATGCTTGGGGAGTTTTTTTGTGGGGCTTTCGATAGCGCGTGAAATCTTCGCCACGGCTTTCGAGTGCTTGGTGATCAAAATTTCCTCGCCGCTGGCAAGCCAGGCTTCGAGTTTGGGAAAATCATAACGCAAGTCGCGGACGGTCGCCGTTTTCATATGATCACAATAATGTGATGTTTTTTCAGGTCAAGGGATGTCTTACGATAGCACGATCCAGATACGGATTTCGGCAAATACCGTATTGCAAAATTGCTCCTGCGGACTTGACCTCCAGTTGGCAATCGCTCACACCAGCAACTGTCGGTTTACACGAACAAGGGGAATTACATCATGGATACAATTGCTTCGAAAATCGGCTTGCTGCGGCAGCCTGAACTCAGCGGCTCGCGCCTGTGGACATACATCAACCTGAAACTTGCGGCGATCGGTTGCCCGACCGCGCAAGTCCAAGACGACGCAAATGGTTTCGGCAATCTGGCCGAGTCCATGCTGGCGCACAACCGAGAGACGGCGCGGTTGCTGGCGGATTACCAATGCCCGGTGGATTGGCGTATCCAGCGGTTTTTGGACGAGTATTTATACCAGGCTGGAGAGTGCCCGCGGTTGCCTCCACAGACATTCATTCTCGACCGGCATGGTCTGGCCCGCGCGCTCTCGCTGCCGTGTGAGGGGGATGAATTTGTTTCCGATATCGTCAGCAGCTATCGGGTGCGCCAGGGCGTGCTGCACAATCCCGCCAAGGACCGCCGCACGACACAGGGCGTCTTCCACGTTGCCGAGGGGGGACTCCCCATCCCGGACGACAAAAAATCCGTCCCGGTGGCCACATTCGCGCGGATGCTCGGTTTCGCCTTCAAGCCGCCTGCGGGTTTGTTGAAGCTGCCTTTCACGCATGGTCTGGACAAGGAGGCCGCGTGCTTTGTTTCCCTGCTTCTGAGGCCGCTGGTGTGTCCCGCCGTGCCGGGCTTTTGCAGCGAGAAGCGCATGGAGATTCGTTTCTTTGCGCCGGGAAATCTCGTCAGCAATCTCGATTTTGTGGAGAGCATTTTCGGAAATGCGGGGGATCCCTTCCTGCCGCAAAATGATGCCGGCCTCGATCCGGAGCATTGGAGTGGGCATACGGGATGCGTGATTCTCGCACCGCACCTTACGACGATCACCAAAGCCGCAGCGGGTCTTCCCAAGTGGGAAAACGCCAGCGATCGCCAGCGCCGCGACGGCATGTGTTGGAAGGACGAGAGCGAGCTCTACAACGATGGATCGGCTTTCAAGCTCACGGCGCGCAATGAAGCTGGCGTCATCGTGACCCTCATCGCCGACAACTACTACGGTTACTGCAAGAAAGAGGTCAAAACCCAGATCAGCTTCGCCACGAACCTGCTCGGCCGCGCGGAGGAGGAGCACGCGGGCGGCGCACTGGTTTTTCCAGCCTACGATCTGGGCGAGGAATTCGACGGCGCCCTCCATGTCAAAAATCTCGGCCATTCCTTTGCCGAAACCGTCCGGCTTTTTTCGGATGTCATGGACCTCAAACCCGAAGGCTATGCGGTGGACAAAACCCACTACGAGATTTTCTACGTCCCGGAACATGTCAAAGCAAGCCTGCCGAATCTCAGGCTGAGTTGGCATCAACCTGACGGCACGGAGCAAACTCTGAAGCTCCTTCCCGGTCACATCTACATCCGCCCCTCAGGCTACCGGATTCGACTTTGTCAAAATGGAGTCGGCGGCCGCTGGCGCTTGGTTGGCGTCCGTGCCGACGCGACCTTTTGCCACAAGCCATGCACCGTGTCCGGCGGGGGGAAATCGGAGATCTCGAAATCCATCGCGGACGCCATCATTCACGGACCGGTTTTCGTTTCCGATTTCCAAGCCGACTTCGACCAGGTTGACGCTCTTCTGGCACGGGACTACTCCGACCGCTTCCGCGATCCTGCCAAGCGCGGGCAGGATGTGCGCTCCATCCTCAGCCCCGAGCGCTCGCTGGGCTCGGTCATCAAACTCCTTACTCCCGCCAAGCAAGAGTATTCGGATGAATACAACGACTGGCTCGCCACGATTCCGCAGCATGTGAAGGAACTCCTTTTCGTGGTGAAGCGTTTTTACGAACCCTCCTGGGGAACCGAGTGGCGCTCGCGCTTCACCGTTGACAGGGTGAACGGCATTCCCGGCCATGAATTGAAGTTCCGTGGCAATCCGCTTTCGACGGATTTCCTGCGCGTGGGATACGAACCCGACGGCTCATGGCGCGTTTTCAGCCTCCGCCAGGATTTCTTTCCAGCCGCCAAGTTGCAGATGGAGGATGACATCACAGCCTCCGTCATCGTGCCACGCCGCGCACTGGCGAATCCTCCCGCGGATGTTCCGGGAGACTCGCTGAAATTTGCCGAGAATTGCGAATACAGGCTCTTTCAGCGCCCGGATGACGCGATTCACCCTGGCTACGACAAACAGACCGAGAGCGACTTTTCCTCGCCCGGCAATTTCTTCTCGAATTACCAGCCCCTCAGCCGCGGCGAGGTGCAGGCGCTCTTAGAGGACGCTGTGAATTTCTCCAAATTCACCAGTCCCATGCAGGAGGCGATCCGCGCCTGCCTTGCGGATGGCGTGGAGGGACCGCGCTTTTTCGTCTCGAACACCGCGCCCCGCCTGGTCGATGGCAAGCCATCGAAAAACCCGCGCTACTTGCAAACGCGGCAAGATCTCGTGGAACCGCTCGACGCCTACCTCTCGGAAATCACCCAACGGCTCCGACGCTGCATTCCGGTCTCCGAGCCCCTGCACACGCCTGTCACGGCGATTCTGCCGGGACGCCGCAACAACCCCGCCGAGAAAGGCGTGCGGCCGCTTGCCGTATTCAATCCCATCCACCTTCTCGAGTTGCCGGAGCTTTTCCTGGAATACATCTGCTCGCTCACCGGCAAGTCCCCGTCCACCACGGGCGCGGGCAGCGAGGGCGCGATGACCAAGGGCCCCTTCAACGCCCTGCCCCCGATCATCGACCTCAATGCCGCCCTCGTCGGCCACATGCTCATCCGCCAGCCGGTTTTCATCACCGCAGCCGGCCATGTGGGCCCGAAGGCCAGGGTGGATCACGACATCAGCCTCCTCGTTCCGGAGGTGTGGTCGCGCATGACACCCGAAGAGCGCACACCCGCCTTCCTCATTCAAAACGGATGCCTCGAGCGTGTTCCCGATATCGAATTCGAAGGACGGTTGCTTCCGTCCAGCCGCCTCGGCTGGCGCATCAACAGCCGATTTGTCCGGATTTTTTTCGGAAGGATTTTCAACTACCCCCACCGCGTTTTCACTCCCGAGATGCTCCAGCCGGAGACGCAAAGCCTCGCCGACTTCGCCGATGGCATGGACAACATCGCGATGACTCAAAAGCAGGTCGCACAAGCCTACTTCGATGATGGCAGCGTGGAGATGGCCTGCCCGCCGCTCCGCGCGCTCCTGCACATCATGCGCGACGGGCATTTCGAAAACAAATCCCTCAATGATCCGGAAGTTCGCCATCTCTTCGATCCCCAAACCGCCCTCGCCAGCGACTGGTATCAAGAACGCCTCGAGGCAGCCTCCGAAGTTGATCGAAAGCTCTGGCTCCGCCATGTGAAAAATCTGGAAACATTCATCCGCCGCCCGCACAACGCGGAGACCGTGTTCAACCTCGGCCTCGAAGACCGCCTGAACCACGCCCACCGGATGCTCGAAACCGTCCGCTCAGCATCGTATCCCGAGTCCCTGCGCGGAACGACCGGCACCCAACCATTGAATTCATGATCGGCAGGTTTTCGTAGTCCTGAAACCACATTTTATAAGAAGACGCATGAAAGGTTTTTTTTATGCGAATATCTTTCTTTCAATCGAACAGTCGCAAAAGTTGGATAAAAAAACGATATGGTTCCTACGAATTTTTCTGTTAACAAAATTGTTCGTCGGCGATGAAATCACCAACCCCAACTTGTATTGAAATTTGCGCAGGCGCAGGCGGGCAAGCACTCGGTTTGGAGTGGGCGGGATTTGAATGTTTGGCGCATGTCGAAATCGATCCCAATGCATGTCAAACATTGAGGGATAACCGCCCGAAATGGAATATACTCGAAAAAGATGTCCGAGATTTCTCAGCCGAGAAATTCAAGGGCATCGACTTGGTGGCTGGCGGGGTTCCATGTCCGCCGTTCTCAAAAGCCGGTAAACAATTGGGAGCCGAGGATGATCGTGACTTGTTTCCTGAAGCACTTCGAATTGTCGAAGAATGCCAACCCAAGGCCGTGATGCTTGAGAATGTCAGAGGATTCCTCGATGCTGTTTTTGAAGATTACCGCCTCAAACTCAAAAACCAACTCGCAGACTTGGGGTATGTTGCCAACTGGCTGCTTTTGAATGCAAGTGACTATGGGGTGCCTCAGCTACGACCCCGAGTCGTTGTGGTCGCCCTTCGGAAAGAATTTTCCACAGGGTTTTACCCGCCAATGCCCCTGCTGGATGGCAGACGATCCCCGACTGTCGGCGAGGCTTTGGTCGATTTGATGTCCTCAAATGGCTGGGAAGGGGCTTTCGAATGGGCGCTCAAGGCGAATGAAGTTGCTCCAACCCTTGTTGGCGGTTCGAAAAAACATGGAGGAGCGGATTTAGGACCATCGAGAGCGAAGAAGGCATGGGCTCAACTGGGCGTCGATGGAAAGTCGCTTTCAGACCTGCCCCCGGGGCCTGGATTTGTTGGATTGCCAAAGCTCACCATTCGTATGGCAGCGCGTATTCAAGGGTTTCCCGATGAGTGGCAGTTCTACGGCGGAAAGACAGCTGCCTACCGTCAGATTGGGAATGCATTCCCCCCACCGGTAGCCGAGGTGGTGGCAAAAAAAATTAGGAATTCCATTCACTTTGAAAAAAATGCCCAGTGTGCTTGAAAAGTCGCGTCGAAGCTTTTTCAAGGAGCTTTCAGCCAGGAATCTCTTAACATTTGACGACTACAACAGCCAAAAATCGGCAATTCACGCCGTGAGCAATGCGGATTTCAGCAACAGGGCCAGTGTTGCGATCTCCAACTCCGTGGCCCGCAAAATCGGGGTGGTAAAAAAGTGCAAGAAGCTTCCTGGCCAATCACAGGGCGATTTATTTGAGGAGTTGGTTTGTGGTTTTATAAGGGAAACTTTTTGTTCCTTGTCCCACATCAGACCAGGTCAGTGGAATGTGCAACGCATTACAGCGAGGGATGAGTCCGCAATCTGGCTTTTTGACCAGTATCGTCACCTTGCCGACCTCGCGCGATTCTGCTCGGAGAACCGGGAATTGGCGTCCGCTTTGGGAAATGACTATGCCATTAGTCCCGATGTTGTGATTTCGCGATCACCAGAAAAAGACGATCGCATCAATGAGCAACACAACTTTCTGGGTGGAGGACTTGCAGCCCGGACTCCGCTTCGCGAAGTCGTCAATCCCCATCCCATCCTGCATGCGTGTATTTCCTGCAAATTCACCTTCCGGAGTGATCGTGCGCAGAACGCCCGCTCGGAAGCCCTCAATCTGATTCGCAATCGTAAAGGACGGATTCCTCATCTTGTCATTGTTACGGCAGAGTGTCTCCCAAGCCGCTTGGCTTCGGTTGCACTTGGCACAGGCGACATTGATTGCGTCTACCACATCGCTCTGCCTGAATTGATCGAGTCTGTGGACAAGGACGAGTTTCCCGACGCTTACGAAATGCTTCAAACCATCGTTGGCGGAAGACGACTGCGCGACCTGAGCGACTTGCCCCTTGACTTGGCGATTTGATCGAAACCATGCGATTCGCCTGTGCCATTATTGCAATTTTTTTGTTTTCCAAAGCAGTCATTGCCGAAGAAATACCTCCCGCGGAAATCCTCACCGCCGCACGCATGAATCCGATGGGAGCGGGGATCGTCTTGGATGCCCAGCTCCGGGCGGGCTCGGTGAAGGTGCCATTCACGATCGAGGTCGGCGAGGGAGCTGTTCGCTACGGTTTCACCGAGCCGCGGCAGGACATCCTCCTTCGTCTCGGCGAGAATGAATCCACTCTGGAGGAACGACGGGGCGACACAAAAACGACTGTTCCCATTTCAAAATTCGACGACTCCGTGCGCGGCGGACTCATCGCCTACGAGGACCTCGCTCTCCGGTTTCTGTATTGGAAAAATCCCCGCCTTCTTGGAACGGAAGCCGTCCGCTCGCGCGACGCCTGGAAGATCGAAATCCCGGCACCGCGAGGCGGATCCCAATACGGCGTCGTCCGCGTCTGGATCGACAAGGCATCCGCCGCTCTCCTCCGCATTGAAGGCTACGACCTCGACGGCCGCCTCGTGAAACGCTTCGAAGTCGTTTCCGCCCAGAAAATCGACGGCCAGTGGATGCTCAAACAAATGCGCGTCGAACGCATCGACCCCGAAACTCGAAAAACCACCGGCATCACCTACCTCGAAGTTCTTGGGAAAAAGTAGCGGGGCTTGCTGGATAGAAGCCGTAAGCAGTTCCCTCCATCGAGATTGATCTTCGCTCCAGCCCTTCTAAAGTCTTCCTCATGTTGAAAGTCATTCTCGGTTCGAAAATCCACCGTGCCATCGTGACGGATGCGGATGTGAATTACGAAGGCAGCATGGCCATTGACGAAGATTTCCTCGAGGAGGCGGGCATAACGCCCTACGAAAAAATCCTTGTTGGCAACCAGACCAATGGCAATCGCTTCGAGACGTATGCCATCAGGGCCCCGCGCGGGAGCCGAGGCATCGTGCTCAACGGCGCGGTGGCGCATCTGGGGAGGACTGGGGACCGCTTGACGATTATGACCTTCGTCCAGCTCACGCCGGAGGAGATCAAGTCACACACTCCGAAAGTCATCGTTCTCAACGACGACAACGAAATCATCAACCGTCGCGGGATTTAGGATTTCTGCGGAAGGCGCAGGCAGAGGAAGAAGGTGAGCAGGAGAAGCCCCGAAGCGGCCCAGAAGGGAGTCTGAGCGTAGGCAGCTATATTTTTGTTGAGGTCGAAGGCGAGGAGCCATCCACCGAGGACGGGACCGATCCAGCGGGCGAGGCTGCCGGCGGATTGCAGGATGCCGAGAGCGCGGCCTTGCCATTCGGCGTCCACATTGCGCGAGGCGATGCCTGAGAGGGTCGGGCTGAGCAGGCTGTTGCCAGTGGCTATTCCGGCGCAGGCGAGCAGGAGCGCGGGAATGCTCGCCGTGAAGGGCATCGCGAACAGACTCCCGGTGAGGATGACTGCGCCCGCTGTGGCCAAGCGCGCTTCGCCGAATTTTTTTACCAACCGCCCGATGAGGCCGCCTTGGATGACCACGCCGATGACGCCCAGCATGGCGAAAACATAGCCGGTTTGCGCGGTGTTGAACTCGTAGCGATGGGCGACGAACAGTGCGAAGACGGCGGTCATGATGGAAAATCCGGCGATCAAAATAAAATAGGTTGCCACTGTCGTGAAATAAGGGCCGGGACGCACATGCTGCAGGATGGCCGGGAAGAGCGGTTCCTTTTCGGTGCCGCGCTTTTCCTTGGGTAGAGACTCGGGGAGGACGAAGGCGATGAGTCCCGCGTTCAAGAGCGCGAGGGCCCCGGCCAGATAGAGCGGAGCGGATTCACCGAACCACGATGCGGTGGCTCCTCCGAGCGCGGGACCGAAAACAAAACCCAGGCCGAAAGCCGCACCGATGAGGCCCATGGCCTTCGAGCGGTTCTCAGGCGATGTGATATCGGCAACATACGCCTGCGCGGTTCCGATGCAGCCTCCGGACACGCCATCGATGATTCGCCCCACGAACAACATGGTGAGGGAATGTCCTACACCCATGATGGTGAAGCCCAGAGCGGTTCCAAGCGTGCTGATGATCAGCACCGGGCGGCGACCGAAGCGGTCGGAAATCTGTCCAAAGAGTGGTGCGGCCAGGAACTGGATGAGCGAGAAAATACCGAAGAGCCAGCCAATCTGCCAGGGTGTCGCGCCGAAGCGCTCGGCGTAGTAAGGCAGAACGGGAATCACCACGCCGAACCCCACCATGTTGATAAAAATTGTGAGAAAAATAATGCCGAGGGCAGCGCGGTTGGACTTTTGCATTAGGGTTTTTTGGTGTGTTCGAGATCGTCCGGCGTTTGCGGTGACGCGACTAGGGCCTGGCGGAGCCGAGCGACTTGTGTGGCGAGTTCCGCCGGATGGTTGGATTTTTGATTCTCTACTTTTTCGCCAATGGCGAGAACGGTTTTTTGCATTCGGGCAAGGGCTGGGCCGCGCAGGATTTTTGCCATGCCCGAACTCGGCGTGACGAGGTTGGCGTATCGAATCACAGAACCGCCGCCCTCAAAGGGCTCGATGCGGAGACTGCCCTCGGCGGATTTCGTCTGGAGGGCGCGGAGTAGGGTCCAGGAGGCCACATAGCCACCGTCGAGGG
The DNA here is from genome assembly GCA_037147075.1 of bacterium. Taxonomy (GTDB): domain Bacteria; phylum Verrucomicrobiota; class Verrucomicrobiia; order Chthoniobacterales; family Terrimicrobiaceae; genus UBA967. The sequence continues at coordinate 21,135 of JBAWVX010000030.1, read as the reverse complement.
CCTTCATCTCATTGCGCGCCGTGTAGGCCTCATCGCGCAGGATCGGCACATCGATGGCGTAGTCCACTTCCATAACGGCGGGTGAAATTTTCTTCGAGATTTTGGAATCGAGAACATCCGGAATGTAGGTCTTCGCCTGTTCGTAGTCGAAAAACACCGCAGCCACTTCTTCCGGGCTGGCGTGAATCCGCTTGTAGATGCGAAGCCGTGGCCATGGCTTGTCGGGGATCTCCTCCTCGCGCTCCACTAACTCCCCTTTCGCCACCTGCTGCTGCTGCGTCGCGGAGAGATCGGCAAGAAGGTTTGCAGTCGATGTCACAAGGGATGCGAGCATTGCCGCAGCGCACAGGAAATACGAACGGATGAGAGTCATTCGTGATCATAGAATGTCGGAGAGTCGTGGCAATCAAGGCTGCGATATCAAAAAATCGCTTTCGCAGGCCGCTGTGCTGTTGTTCAATCCACCCTCACAAGGGCGATGGCAAAGCAGCAGACGATTCTTCTGGTGGACAGGGACACCGATTTTCTGGATTGGGCAAAAGGACAGCTCCAGAGCAAAACCGCACGGGTTCTGACCGAGGAATCCTCGGATGCGGGCTACAAGACCTTCTGCCTTGAGGAGCCCGATCTCGTGCTGGCCGAAATGAATTTACATCCTTTCACCGGCATGGAGCTTCTGGTGAAAATCCGCAAGCACTCGCCGAATGCCATGGTGATTCTCACGAGCGCGTTTGGCACCACCCAATCGGTGATCGAGGCCATGAAGATGGGCGCCTTCGATTTCGTGCGGAAGGAGCAGCTTCCCTTCAATCTCAAGGTCGTGGCCGATGCCGCGCTGTTGGCCGCCTCCGAACTCCGCGCCGCAAACACCTTCAAGCCGCAACTCACCGTCGAACAGCACCGTGATGAAATTGTCGGCCGCTCCGAGGCCATGCAGCAGGTGTTCAAAATGGTCGGCCGCGTGGCTGGCAGCGAGGCGGCTGTGATGGTCACGGGCGAGAGTGGAGCGGGCAAGGAACTCGTGGCTTGCGCCATCCACAACTACAGCGCCCGCAGCAACCGGAGCTTCCTTGCCATCAATTGCGCGGCCATCCCCGACAATCTTCTCGAGAGCGAGCTCTTCGGCCACGAGAAAGGCGCTTTCACCGGTGCGGCAACCCAGCGCATCGGACGGTTCGAGCAGTGCAACAAGGGCACCCTTTTCCTCGATGAGATCGGTGAAATGCCTCTCCAGGTGCAGAGCAAAATCCTCCGCGTGCTTCAGGAGGGTGAGTTTTCGCGAGTCGGCGGCAACGAGACCCTGCACACCGATGTCCGGATCGTCTGCGCAACAAACAAAAATCTCGAGGACGAGGTCGCCAAGCGCACCTTTCGCGAAGACCTCTTCTACCGCTTGAATGTCGTGCGGATTCATATTCCGCCGCTCCGGCAGCGTGTCGAGGACATCCGCCTGCTCGCGGAGTATTTTCTTCAAAAGATCGCCAACCGCAAACACACCCCGCCCCTCAAGCTCTCCGAGGAGGCCGCGCGCGTTCTGGAGTCCTATCCCTGGCCCGGAAATGTGCGTGAACTTGAGAACACGCTGCAACGCGCCGCCGTGCTCTCCACGGCCGATATCCTGTTGCCGAAAGACATCCCGCTCGGAGCCGCTGCTCCCGAGGCCGCGAGACGCGACGAAGCAGGTGCGCTCGATCTCATGCCGAAGGACCGTGCCGTCGAAGTGCTCTTCCAAGCCGCCTCGGAGGATTCCTCCCTGCGCCTCCTGCCATGGATCGAGCGCGAATTCACCCTGCGCGCCATGCAGAAAACCGGCGACAACCAGGTGCGCGCCGCCAAGCTCCTTGGCATCACCCGCGCCACCCTGCGGAAACGCCTCGACCGCAACGCCTCGACCGGTCCCGACGAGGAAGAGGAGGAGTGAGGATCGGCGCATCTCTCAAAAACCATTCGGGTAACTTCCCCGACGGCAATGAGCCAGAAGAGCGCCGCCGGACTCACTCGTAAAACATCCCGATAAGCCGTAAAACACACTGCCAATGATCGCTTGGAAACAAACTGAAGGCGTCTGGGAGTCCACGAAAACCATGCCTCTCGAGGATCGTGGCTTTCGATATGGGATGAGTGTGTTTGAGACAGTCGCTGTGGTGGCGGGGCGGCCTTTGCTCTTGGAGGCCCATGTTCAAAGGCTCCGGCGGGCGGCTGAGGATTGTGGAGGGCGCTTGCCGGACATCGCGGACTTTGATTTTTCGCGCCTTTGGACTGGGCTACTCCGCTTTTACCTCACCGCCGGACCCGGCGGGCCTGCCGATCCGTTTGGGGGCAGTCTCTACGCGCTTTTCGAGTTGGCGGAGATGGGGTGGAATCTGCCCGCGTTGCGCGTCATGTCGAGTGCTGCGCCCTACTTGCCAAGGCCGGGAGGGTGGAAGTCTGGAAATTACTGGCAGAATGTGGAGGTGCTGGGACATGCCCGGCGCGCAGGCTGCGACGAGGCACTCGTGTTCAATCCGGCTGGAATGCTGGTTGGTGCGGCTATGGCAAACGTCTTTCTCAAAATGGATGGCGCGTGGGTTACTCCAGCACTCGAGACCGGTGCGCGCGACGGGGCGGTGAGGGACTGGGTGATCGACCATCTCGCCATTGAGGAGGCCATTCTTGGGAGTCAGGACATTGCCCGGTGCTCGGCGGCCTTCCTCACCAACAGCCGCGTGGGAATCCGCTCTGTGAGGGAGTTGGATGGCCGTCCGCTGGGAGATGCCGCTGTTGATATCCAGCAAAAATACTTCGATGAGATTTTTGCCGCCTGAGGAATTTTTGAACCGGGCGGGGAGGGATTCCTCCGTAGCCAAGCTGCTGCAGGCGAAGAAGGGAACAGTGGTTCCAGAGGTGGCGGAGGCGGCGCAGCCATTTCTGGCGGCGTTGCTGATTGAAAAAATCGAGGGCCGCGTGTGGGTCGTCTGCCGCGATGTGAAAAGCCAGGAGGAGTTCGCTGCCGAGTTGGCGGCATGGTGCCCGCGCGTGCGGCTTTTTCCCGATCTGGAGATTCCGAATGCCGAGGCCCTCCCGGATGCCGAAACCGAATCCGAGCGTTTGGATTTGTTGCGGACTCTTGCCCGGTGTGGCGGCAATGAAGTGCTGGTGGTTCATTCCGGACAATGGGAGTCCGCGACGCCCGCTCCCGATTCGGTGAAGCGCGAGATTTTCACCCTTGAAAAAGGCCAGCGGGTCGCAGTGGAGGAGGTTATCGCACGCCTGGAGGCGGCTGGCTATGATCAAGCCCCGCAGGTAGCCGCCCGTGGACAATATGCGCGGCGCGGCGGTATCGTGGACGTGTTCTCCTGGCAACAGCCGCGGCCAGTGCGTCTGGAGTGGTTCGACCTCGAAATCGATTCCCTGCGGGAGTTCGATGTCGATACCCAAGGATCGATCGGTGAAATGCCTCGAATCGAAATCTACACAGGCCGCAACGAGGTCGCTGGAGGGATACTGCGCGATTATTTGGGTGCGAAAGATCGCCTCATCACGATCGAGCCGGATGGCGACTTCGAGGGCATCGCCATCGCAAGTGGAGGCGAGAGCGTAAGAGGTGGCGCAGTGTTTTATCCGCCCCCGTTCGGTGATCTGGGTGCGGGCGACCTCGTGCTGAATGAAACCAAGAGGGACCGTTTTTTCAATCAGCTCCACAGTTGGGCCTCCAGCGGGTGGACGATGGCCTTTGCCTGTGTGAACGAAGGCGAGGGCGAGCGCTTCCGCGAGCTGGCTTCCGATTTTGATTTCGACACCTCGACATTGATTTTCCTGACTTCGCGCGCGACACGGGGATTCGTTTGTCCGCAGGCAAAAATCGTTCTTCTGGCGGAGTCCGAGGTTCTGGGACGCTCGGCGAGCCAACGCGCGCACCGGGCGGCCCTGCGGCGCGAGCGGGTGCGCTCGGGCCGCGCGGTCATGGATTTCTCCGAGTTCGAGGCGGGCGATCTTGTTGTGCATCTCGATCATGGAATCGGCCGCTACGAAGGTCTGGAAAAGTCCCCGGATGGCTCTGGGGATGTGCTGGTGTTGGAATTTGCAGGCGGCGCAAGGCTCTATGTGCCGCTCGACCAGGCGTGGCAGGTGTCACGTTATGTGGGACTCGGACGCAAATACACCGAGCTTTCCGAGCTGGGTGGAGGGCGTTGGAAAAAAGCCAAAGAGAAGGCGAGCCAGGGGATCTACCAATACGCGGCGCGAATGCTCAAAGTGCAGGCCGAGCGCGAGACGTCCGAGGGACATGCATTTCCACCCGACTCTCATTGGCAGCAGGAGTTCGAGCGTTCTTTTGTTTTTACGGAGACGGCCGATCAGCTGAAGGCGATCCGCGAGGCCAAGGCCGATATGGAGTCATCGCGTGCGATGGATCGCCTCATTTGCGGCGACGTGGGCTTCGGCAAAACCGAGGTCGCCATCCGGGCCGTGTTCAAGGCCGTGACGAGCGGCAAGCAGGCCGCCGTCATCGCTCCCACGACGGTTCTGGCGCAGCAGCACTGGCAAAACTTCCGCGAGCGGATGAGCGAGTATCCCGTCTCCATCGAGCTTTTGAGCCGTTACCGCTCGGCGACAGATCAGAAGAAAGTGATCAAAGCCCTCGCGGAAGGAAGTGTCGATATCGTCGTCGGAACACACCGGGTCATTTCTTCGGATGTGGCGTTCAAGGACCTCGGCCTCGTCGTCGTCGATGAGGAGCAGCGCTTCGGTGTGAAGCACAAGGACGCGCTAAAGGAAAAATTCCGCCTTGTCGATGTGCTCACCCTCTCCGCGACGCCTATTCCCCGCACGCTCTATCTTTCCCTCATGGGGGCGAGGGACATGTCGGTCATTGAGACGCCTCCACCCAATCGCCAACCGGTCGAGACGATCGTCTGCGGCTACGATGAGCGGGTCATCCGCGATGCCATCCAGCGTGAACTCGCCCGCGGCGGGCAGGTTTATTTTTTGCACAACCGGGTTCAAACCATCGAGCGTGTCGCAGCCAGGATTCGTGAGCTCTGCGAGGGTGCGCGAGTCATCGTCGGCCACGGGCAAATGGAGGAAAAGGAACTCGAGGGGGTCATGCAAAGCTTCGTCGCAGGCCAGGCCGACATCCTTGTCTCCACGACGATCATCGAGAGCGGTCTGGATATCCCGAATGCCAATACCATCGTGATCGACCGCGCGGATCGCTTTGGTCTGGCCGACCTTTATCAACTCCGGGGGCGTGTCGGGCGCTCTGGCACAAAAGCCTACGCCTACCTCCTCTTGCCGCGCGAATTGATGTCCGTCGGAGCCGCGCGGAAGCGAGTTTCGGCGATCAAGCAATACTCGGAACTCGGCTCGGGTTTCAAAATTGCCATGCGCGACTTGGAGATCCGCGGCGCCGGCAATCTCCTCGGCACCGAACAGAGCGGGCATATTATTTCGGTTGGCTTCGACCTTTATTGCAAAATGCTCCGCCGCGCGGTGGATTCGATGAAGGGCCAGAGGTCCTTCGGCTCCACCACCACGCTGCGCTTGGATTTTTTGGTCACGGAGGAAGGAGCCTATTTGGAGAATGGCGGCATGCCCTCTTTTGTTCCAGCGGCCTATATCGCTGATCCCAAGCTTCGCATCGAGGCCTACCGGCGGCTTGCCGAGGCCGGGACGCGCGAGGAGGTCGATGCGCTTCGCAAGGCGTGGCGCGACCGCTTTGGTCCGCTCCCTCCGGCGCTCGAGAACGCCCTCCTTTGCTCGGCCATCCGCATCGAGGCTTCGCGTCGCCGCATCAGTCAGGTCGAGGTCCGTGAGGACAAGCTCATGCTCACGCGCGGCGGGAGTTATGTCTTGATCGGCGGCAGGTTTCCCCGCTTGACGGTTCCCGACCCCGATTTTAGGCTTCGCGGCGTGTTGAGCTTCCTCGAAACGATGCCAAGCCGATGAGACCCTTTTTTGCCATTTTTGCAATCTGCCTTGCTGCGGCCCTCTGCGTCCCTGCCGCGCAGTGCCAGCAAGCCGAGGTCATCGATGGGGTCGCGGCCATAGTGAACAACGATGTCATCACGATTTCCCAAGTTCGCGAACTCATAGGCGCCCGCGAGCGGGCCATGCGCGAAGCCTACCGGGGGCCCGATTTGGCCGACAAGATCAAGGAAATGCGGCTTGCCGCGCTGAAAGACCTGGTCGATCGGCAACTCATTCTCCAAGAGTTCCGCAAAATGCAGGAAAAAGGAGCGAACATCCCCGATTATGTCGTGGACGACCGGGTCCAGACCATTATTCGCCAGGAATTCGGCGGCGACCGAGCGGCCTTCGTCAGAACCCTCCAAGCGCAAGGCTACACGCTGACCCGCTTCAAGGAGATCGAAAAAGAAAAGATCATTGTGCAAGCGATGCGGCAGTCCAAGGTCACAGACAACTTTGTCGTCTCCCCCAAACAGGTTCAGGATTACTACGATAAGAACCGTGCCGCTTACAGCCTGCCAGAGCAGGTCAAACTGCGCATGATCGTTCTCCGCGAGGGCAGCGATGACATTGGAGCCAGTGCCGGTGGAAATAAAAAGCAAACCGCCGAGGAGATCCGGCAGAAGCTCGTTGGCGGGGCCGAGTTTGATCGCATGGCCCAGATGTATTCCGAGGATCAAAGCACGAGCGACACTGGTGGCGATTGGGGCTGGATCGAGCGCAACACGCTTAACGAAAAGCTTTCCAACGCCGCATTCTCCCTGAAGGCCGGCGGCATCAGCCCTGTGATCCAAGTGGGCGACTCCTACTACATTCTTTTCGTCGAAGCGCGGAAAAACGCATCGGTCAAGCCGATGACCGAGGTGCGCGAAGAGATCGAGCAGAGCTTAATGCAGCAAGAGCGGATGAAAATCCAGCAGCGGTGGCTTGACACCCTCCGTCAGAAAGCTTACGTTAAAATTCTTTCATGAACCAAGAGCTTCACCTTGCGCTTGAGTTGACTTGATTTTATGACCCCCCCCCTCCTTCACTCAAGTTCCGTCCATGTCCGGATCTGGTATCTCAGCGGCCCGAGACACATTGCCAATGTCGAGTCGTCCAGCATGCGGGTGCTTCTCGTCGACAAAATTCTGGAGTATCTCGACAGGTTTGGCGACTTCAACGGGTTCTGTTTTAACATAGCCGTCCAGTTGTTGCCCCGGGGGAAGGTCACTGTTGATTCCCGCAACAGTGCGGACAGGGGCGTCTTGGTGGACAAGGCGGACGTGATGTCCCGCTCGGATGCCACCGCGTTTTTCGATGGCTTGCTGACGGAGCATACTCTGTGCATGCAGACCATGGAGGCAAAACAGCAGCAGGTCATGGAAACTTCTCGCGACAAGTTTCTTGTTGTCAATTGAAGTCATGATAAATCCCAAAAAACCGGCTTCCAAGATTCTGATCCACATCGGGGTGCGAAAATTTTCCGGATCGCAGCTCATCGAGGAGTGGGACAGCACGACCGGTCCCTCCACTAAACTATCGGACAAAATCGCAGAGTATATTATGAGGCTCGGTGACGCGAATAGCTTGTGCCTCAACATTGTGATTCAGCTCCTGACGCGGGGAAAGGTCAGAGTGGACTTCCGCGAAACATCGGAGCGCTTGCACTTGGTCAATCCTCTTGACATCATGTCACGAGCAGAGGCTGTCCAGGTTTTTGATCATTGGTATTCCGAAAGGCTGAGTAATTCCGAAGCGCCCGATTCCACCCAGCGGATTATGATCGAACTTCCTCAGGTGCGGCTCCCCAGGCCCCGATGAGAGCCGTGCGTCAGGGAATACTAGACGAACTTTCCTGGATTCAGGAGGCCATCCGGGTCGAGGGCGCTCTTGAGGGTCCTATGCAAGGCGCGTGTTTCCTCTGACAGGGCTTCGGGCCACCAAGGTTTCTTGGCGATGCCGATGCCGTGCTCGCCCGTGATGGCACCGTGCCACGCCAGCACCTGGGTGAAGAGGGCGTTCAATGCGTCCCGGGATTTTTTTTGAACCGCAGGGTCTTCGGGATTCTCCACCATGATATTGACGTGGATGTTCCCATCTCCGGCATGACCGAAACACGCCAGAGGAAAGCCATACGCCTTTTGAAGGCGGGCGGCGAATTTCATCAGGTCCACCAGGCGTCCGCGCGGCACCACGATGTCTTCGTTGAGTTTTTTGAGTCCGGTGGCCTTGAGCGATTGCGAATAAACGCGGCGCAGCCCCCAGAGGGCCTCGCATTCCTGAGGAGAGGTGGCTTTTTGGATTCCCGAGGCGCCGGATTTTTTGAGGAGCTTGAGAAGGTTTGAGGCTTCAGATCGCACGCTGGCGGTTTGGCCATCCACTTCGATGATCACCTGCGCCTGGCCGGGAGGAAACTTTGCCTCCGGGTTGTAGGCGCGGGCGGCGTTCAGGGTGAACTCATCCGCCACCTCCAGCGCAGCGGGAAGGAAACCGGCCTCAAAGACGCCCTGGATTGCTTCGGACGCGGCTTCGATGGATGGGAATCCCGCCGAAAGCACGGCCTGTGACGGGGGAAGAGGCAGCAAGCGAAGCGTGGCTTGTGTGACGATGCCGAGCAGACCCTCGGAACCGGTGAAAAGCCCCACCAGATCGAAGCCCGTTTTATTTTTGTGGGTGCGACCGCCGCAGCAAACGACTTTGCCGTCCGGCAGAACGACCGTGAGGCCGAGGATGTAATTACGAGTGACGCCGTATTTCAGGCAGCGGGGTCCGCCGGCGTTGGTGGCGATGTTTCCGCCAATGCTGCAGTCCTTCAAACTGGCGGGGTCCGGGGGGTAGAAGAGATTTTTTTTACGGACGGCCGCTTGGAGTTTTCCCGTAATGACCCCCGGCTCCACCACGGCGACGAAGTCTCTGGGGTTGATTTCCAAAATCCGGTTCATCCGGTCCATGCAAACAACGATGCCGCCTTCGACAGGGGTGCAGCCCCCGACATATCCGAAGCCCGCACCCCTGGGTGTCACGGGTATTCGCTCCTTGTAGGCCTCTCGAAGGACGAATGAAGTCTCCTCGGTATTTGACGGAAAAACCACAGCGTCCGGCGTGCCTTTGGCGAACCATTTGTCCGAGGAGTAAACCGCCGGGGCTTCCGTGAGGACGCGGTCGGCACCAAGCTTTTTGCGAAATTTCTGGACCAGCGTGCTCTTCACTGTTGGCGGTTGGCACGGAAAAAATGCCAGGATTCGGCCACCCCGTCGGCGGCGGGTTTCGAAGCGGGATGTCCCCCTGCGGTCTCGACCACCGCGCGCACCTCCGCTATGGCATTCGAAGGGCAGCAAGGATGGGCTGCGTAGCGGCCATCCAGCATGGGGATGTCATTGAAGTGGTCCCCGGCCGCAAGAACTTCGCTCGAGGGGATCTGCAGGATCCGGCATAGCTCACCAAGTGCCGAGCCTTTGTGGTAGTCGCTGTGGGCGAAGCGCAGGTAGATCGTATTCCGCTGGTAGGAAAATTCCGGTAAGATTCTGCGTTCGTTCTCCAGAAAAGAGACAAACTCATGCATCACTTGCTCGTCGGAGGTGATCACCCCGGCCAGTTGGCCCTTCTCCTCCGAGAGGCTGATGCCAGGATGCTCGTCGACCAGCTCGCGGATGCGGTCGAAAATGTGTGTAGCCCGCTCGTAGAGTTCGTCGTGCCTTTTGTAACACGTCTCATTCCAACCCTGCTCAGGCACCCAGCGTCCGTCAGGTGTCCGGTGAAAAATCTCCCGCTCGTTCGTCAGAAGAAAATCCGGCGGGACGGGCGCTTGGAATTTTTCCACCCCCTCGATGGCATGCCAGAGACTGCGCCCTGTGTTGACAGCCCAGAGGCCTCCGGAATTTTTGTGTTCGCGAAGCACGTCTGCGAAGTCCGGCGAGCACAGGCCGTCGGAAAAATGAGTGATCAGCGTTCCATCAAAATCGGTGCTGAGAAGCCTGAAATGCGACATCGGTCACCATTTAACACCCTGCCGGTCTTGTCGGCAATTTTTCTGTGTGTGGAATCGGGGATTCGTTACAATGCTTCCATGAAATCCGCTTACGAACTTGCCATGAGCCGACTGGAAAAATCCTCTCCGGTTGTGCAACTCACTCTCAAACAAAAACAGCAAATCGCCGAGGTCGACCGTGTGATCCATGCCAAAATCGCGGAGAAAAAAATCTTCCTCGAAGGCCAAATGGCCAAAGCATCCTTCCAAGAACGCCAGGCGCTCGAGCGCCAACTCGTTTCGGAAATTGCCCGCCTGGAGGAGAAGCGCGAACGCGAAAAAGAAACAATTCGGAATCCCCATGGCTCAGGTGCAGAAAAATAAATGTTGACCCCTGTGTCGGTTTTTATACAAATGACAGGAGCTTTCGCTTGTTCCAACCAGCGAAGCTGATCAAAACAACACACTATGAAAAAACTCACATTCGCACTTCTTGCTGTTGCCGTCTCCGCCACTGGCGCTTTTGCCGGCACATCAGCCAAGACCTTCAAACAAACCGTGACTCCCGCTCCGGAATGCAAATTCCGCGACCAGGAACTTCAAGTTGACGCATTCGCTGCTGGCGCCTTCTACAACCAAGGTCGTCCGGGCTGGGGCGGTGGACTCGGGGTTAACTACTTCTTCACCAAGTTCATCGGTCTCGGTGTGGAACAAGACGTTCTCGGTCACCAAGGAACTGCTGCTGAATGGGTTACTGCAGGTAACCTCTTCCTCCGCTACCCCATCTGCTCGCTCAACCTCGCTCCTTACGCCCTCATTGGTGGCGGCGCGGCTTACGGCGATGGTCGCCGTGGACACGGTTTCGGTGACGTCGGTGGTGGTCTCGAATACCGCCTCTCCAATAACATTGGTCTCTTTTCTGACGCTCGTTGGGTTTATTCCTCCGAAGAGCCTAAGAGCGGTATCCTTGGCCGTGCTGGTCTGCGCTTCGCATTCTAAATCGAAGATCTGTTAGAAACTCAACCCACGAAGCCGACTCGCAAGAGTCGGCTTCTTTTTTTATAACAAGAAAGCCCCCGTGGGAGGGTGTTTACCCCACTTGACGGCCAGATCATACCACTCCGCTATTGCATGAACCTAAATTCGGCAGTTGGGATTTGGCAATTGAGTCAAGCAAATGATTTATATCACGAAGCGAAAAATACGGATTTTCCCGTTTGGTGAACTGCGGAGCACTTGGAATGAACACAAAAATAGGCGTTTCCCAAAAAACGAATCATTCAACTGCCGAATTTAGGATGAAGGACGGGACCGATGGTCCGCGTGTTTGACTACCAAGAGGCGATTCCCCAAGAAGCGGGGTAGCCACATCCGGGGCGGCAGTCAGAATAAAATCAGGCTCCTGCTTCCGAGGAGCTGCGTGGCTCTTGATAAACGGGCGCCACGGGTTGTTCGCTCATGTAAAAACGCGGTCCATGACCATGGCGCTCGACTTCGCGCTCGAGGAGGCGCTCCACTAACTCGGAGAGACTTCTTTGTTGTCCATCAGCCAAAGCTTGGGCTGCTTTCTTGACTTCAGGATGAAGGGTGATGTTTGTCTTTTCTCTCATGCCGAAGTTATACCGCCTCGTGCAGGATTCGGGCAATCTCTTTCTCTCGCGAAACGCACAAGAGCCTTACGGGTGCAAAGGCGTGCTGACTTGGGAGAACGCTCCGGCTCAGCACGCCATGGGGGTGAACTGCTTGCTCTCCATCAGAAATTCCTCGTCGGCACCGGAATAGAGGTTGCCGAAGGTGGGGGTGGGAATGCGGGGGGTGGGATTGGCTTTGCTGCTCAGAGAGAAAGTGCGGCGCTCGCGGATGGCGTGGTTTGCACGTTTCCAGAGCATGGATTTCATGCACTCATCGGGGAGGCGGTGAATAAGTTGTGTCGCTTCTTCCCATCGTTTTTCGCCGCTCAGGAGCATGGCGGCATTCATCACCGGGGCATCGTCGAGGGGCCATCTGCGGGCGCAGGTCGACCAGCTTTCGATGGCTGCGGCGGTATTGCCAAGGCGGTAGTGCATGCAACCGGCGGCCAGCAGAGCGTAGCCGGAGGTTCTGTTCAGAACGGGCATCTCCGGCAGCACATCGCGCAGGAACGTTTCCGGCTCGTCGCGGAAGGCCCAGGAAATGAGGGTCCGGAAAGACTCGGGGCACTCAGCCTCTTGTGCGCGGAATTCCTCGAGAAGCGGACGCAAAAGAGGGATCTCGGGAAGAGTGGCGAGGCTTGCTCCGGGGCTGTGGAGGAGGTGGCAAACGAGGTGGTTGCGTGCGCAGCCGAAGCGGCCTTTCGAAGCTTGGAATTGGGCAAAAGCAAGTTGCTGCCCAACGACCATCGAGGCGATGCGGTCGCGGAGGGCGCGAAATGAGTCCAAGCGCGGGGCCACGACAGCGCCCTGCCAGGCGGCATATTCGGCAGCCAACCCGGGATCGGCGGCCTCAATGAGGGGGTTCACCTCAAAACACGTTGCGTAAACTGGATGCAGCAGGGCGTGGAATTTCTTCGGCATCATGTGCATATCCATCTGATCTACACAGCGAAGCGGGGTGATCGACTCGTTGAGCGCGAGGATTTCGTCGAATGGCAGGTTGCAGTAGCGCATGGCCTGCCGGAGAGTGAGCGGGATGGACGGGATTTTTTCCCAAAGAGAGTAAAGCTCGCTATCCAAGAAAATCTTCCGGTGGGCATCCCAGGTTTCGGTATTATGAAAAGAGAAGCAACCCAACAGGTGCATTAGAGCCTCTTCGTGACGGCCCAGGCGGTTCGCTTTGCAGGCGAGACCGTAGAGACGCACGAGGGACTGCTCGTTACTCTGCGGGGAGATGGATTTTTCGATGTCGTAAGCCTCCTGAAGCCGTCCGGAAAAATTCAACGCGAGCGCGATGCGGAAAAGCTCGTCCGTAGGCAATGGGCGGTTCCGGGCCAGGAGGGCCTCTGCGGATACAGAGGCACGAATGAAACGACCGAGTCGGTTGAAGATGAAAACAGCCGCCGAGTGAACTTCATCTGTGGGGGCCTGGAAAAGGAGATTTTGGATGATCTGTTCGGACTCCTGTTCCAGACCGATCTCCAGAAGGGCTAGGGATTCCTCGATCAGGGAGGCAACTTCGTCTTGGCTCATGGAATTATTAGAAATTTGGGTTTGAGAGGTCCCGTCGAAGCGGTTGACCTTTTGATAGTGATCTGCTCAGCAAGTCCTGAACCAACTTTTTGAGTTGTGGGAAGAAAGCGGGATGATTGACCACAGAGGACACAGAGATCACTGAGGGGGAAAGCCTTGCTTCCTTTGATTCACGCTTTGGAATCAACGGCTCAATGCATACTGTCGCTTCGACGGGAAGTTCCACGCAAAGGAACGGGAAAAATGTGCCTTGCAGGCTGCCAGCTATTGCGGTTCGGTCCGCTCGACGGCCGCGTCTTCGAAGCGCGTGTATTCCTCGAGGAAGGTCAAAGGAACATCTCCTGTGGGGCCGTTTCGCTGTTTGGCGATGATGAGTGTCGCCTTGCCGGCGGCCTCTTTTTTGGCTTCCTCGTCTTCGGCGTAGTATTTGTCGCGGATGAGGAGTCCGACGATATCGGCGTCCTGTTCGATGGTGCCGGATTCGCGGAGGTCGCTCAGCCGGGGGCGACCTGCGCTGGAGCCAGTGCGCTGCTCGGGATTGCGATTCAGCTGGGCGAGCACGATGACGGGGAGTTTCAGTTCCTTGGCGAGGGCTTTGATACCGTAGGAGATTTCCTGGATCTCAATCTGGCGGTTCTCCTGGGCGCGTCGGGAGCCGGAGCGGAGAAGCTGGAGGTAGTCGATGACAATGAGTTCGATTTTCTCGCGGTTGTGCAGGCGGCGGGCCTTGGCGCGCAGCTCGAGGATACTCAGGCCCGGCGTGTCATCGACGAAGATTTTCGCCTTGGAGAGTTGGCCTGCCGTGTTGATGAGATTCGTCATCTCGCGATTGGCGATAAAGCCTTCGCGGAGCTTCGAGCCATTCACCCTAGCCCTGGAGCAGAGAAGTCGCTGCACGAGTTGCTGGGCACCCATTTCCAACGAAAAAACGGCAACCGGCTTGCCTGCATCGATGGCCACATGCTCTGCGATATTCATGGCGAGAGCGGTCTTGCCCATGGAGGGACGCGCGGCAATGACGAACATCTCCCCCTCGTGCATGCCACTGGTCATGCGGTCGAGTTCATGGAATCCCGTGGGCAGGCCGGTGATGCCACCGCCGGAGCGTGAGAGTTTTTCGATGTTATCGATTGCATCGCTTACCATCTTTTTCATGGTCGGCAGGGCGGATTGGAAGCGTTGTTCCCCGATCTCCAAAACGCGGGCCTCCACCTCGTCGAGCAGGATTCTCACATCGCCCTGCTCATCGTGGGCGCGGGCCACATACTCGGTGCAGGTCGTGATGACGCGGCGCAGGAGGTATTTTTCGAGAATGATCTCGCGGTAGTAGTCGGCATTCGCCGCCGTAGGGACGAAAGTGAAAAGCTCGGTGACAGCGACCGCCCCGCCCACTTCGTCGAGCATGCGACGATCCTCGAGCATCTGGGTGAGGGCGATGAGATCGATCGGTTTGCCGGTGTTTCGCATTTCCACCAAAAGCTCGAAAATTTTCTGGTGCGCCGGCAGGTGGAAGTGCCGGGACTCCATTTGGGCCATCGTGTCATCGAGTGCTGTGGCAGAGTGCAGGATCGAGCCCAGAAGACCCTTCTCGGCATCAAGGCTCTGCGGCAGCGGACGGCGGGTATCTGGCAGATAGGCCGCGCCACGCTGTTGGTAGTCGGGCTTTTTCTTGCCACGTCCCTTGCCCGAACCATCGCCACCGGGAGCAGGTTGGGGCCCATTTTGGTCAGTAACCGAGGACATGAGTAATCACAAAGACGGCGTGGATGGTTTCCCAAATACCAATGGATCGCGGGAAAGGAAACCTTTCCCGAGCGGCCTTCCTGTTCAAAATGAATTCCGGGGGCTTGAAAATCAGGCCTCGGTCGTCACCTTGCGGCGGGATTTTCTTTCAGGTGTGGCCTCGGGGGCCTCCTCGACGGCAGGCGCATTCACAACGACCTCGAGTTTGAGATTTGCGGTGACATCGGCGTGGAGTTTCACCGCCACGGTGTGCTCGCCGCTTTCCTTGATCGCCTTGTCGAGAACAACGGCGTGCTTGGGAAGGTCCTCGAGTTTGAGTTCGGCGGCAATGCGGTCGTGGATGTCCTTTGCAGTCACAGAGCCGAAAGCTTTGCCGGTAGCACCGGCTTCCAGTGTGAAGCTCACGGAAAGTTTGTTGATCTTGGAGGCCAGCTCCTCGGCTGCGGTCACCTCCCGGGCCTCGCGTTCGGCGCGTTTGGCTTTCAGGTGGTTGATCTGGCGAAGGGTGCCAGCGGAAATTTCAAGCGCCTTGCCTTGGGGAAAAAGAAAATTGCGGGCGAAGCCGCGACGGACTTTGACGATGTCGGCCTCAGCGCCGAGCTTGGGAATGTTTGCGGTAAGAATGACTTCGGTGAATGCCATAGGATCAATTTTGTGAACGGAGGAAAGACGCTATCGGATGCCGCAACGATGTCAAGAAACCGCAGGCTTTATTTTTTTGGGGGGCTGGATTTCAGGCGGGAGACGAACCGCAACGCCTGCGCTTCAAGCATGCGGATGGACCCGTCATTCCAAACCACAAAATCCGAGTGGGCGGTTTTGCGCGCATTGTCCCATTGCGAGGCGATGATTTGCTCGACTTGATCGCGCTTCAGGCCTCGCGACATGGCACGCTGGATTTGAATTTCCGGGGAACAGGCGATCGTAACAACGGCGTCGAAGAGGGACGATGCGCCCGTTTCAAATAGGAGGGGGATATCAACTAGGAGGTCGCTGCGCTTCACTCGCGCCTCATCCGCCAAAGCCTGCCAACTCTTGCGAACAAGGGGATGCAAAATCGCCTCCAGTCGCGCTTTGGCCGGGGGATTTGAAAAAACAACCGCCCGGATCGCCGCACGGTCGGGCGTTCCATCCGGGAGGTAGGCTGTCGGCAGGATGTCGCGAACCACCGCCTCGCGGACGGCGGGATCGGACTCGAGCAGCCTCCGTGCAAACGCATCGGCATCGAAGACCTCGGCGGAAACGATGTTGGAGAGGGCGCGGACGAATGTGGATTTGCCCGACGCGATGCCGCCTGTGATGCCGATTACAGCCATGTCGCCGACCTTACAGGGTTTGGAATGCTTTGGCACTCTCGCGCTTTCACGGGAATCAGCGCAAGGCGAGCCAGTCCGGCGAACCGTATTTCGAGGCCACCAGTCCATCAACCGCAGACTCGATGAGAGCGGCATTCTGAAATTCCGACACCTCGCGTGCGAGCGAACGGGCGATTTCAAGAGCTATGGCGCCCGGCAGGTGGAGCGACCCTTGATAGAGAACGCCCGCCTTCGAGCGCCGGAGCGCCCCGCCACAAATTTTCGACGAGCCGGAAATGATATCGAAAGCCACCGGACTCTCGAAACAAACCGGACCGCACCGGCATTCCTCGGGCAGCACCAATCGGGCGGCGGGAGTGATGTTTTGGATCGCAGTCAGAAGCCCCTCGTGGATTGATCGATAAATATCCCGGGAACTGCCGAAGGCCGCCGCCTCGGTCACAGGAATCGCCAGTCCCAGCGTGAGATCATTTCCATGGAAAACCAGCCCCCCTCCGCTCCATCGGCGCATCAGAGGCAGGCCCCGGGCGCTGGTTCTCACCGCCTCGATTCTCTGTGCATACCCGAATGTCACGGCCGGAGCGCTCCATCGGTAAAAACGCATGACTGGCACACCACTGCCGGTTATGAGGAGCGCCTCGTCGCACGCCATCAGAGCCGCGGGGTCGCGCTGCTTGGTATCCTCCCAGAATTGAAGGTGGTTGAAGAGTTTTTCCATCTGCCAAGGGTTTTGAAAAAAATGAGCGTCGCCTTCTACTTGTCGGCGGGAGCGTCCCTGTTTAGGCTCCGCTTTCATGGCAAAGCAAGCACTCGGCAAGGGCCTCGGCGCACTCATTAACAAGCGCGTGGCCAGTCCGGCCCCTATCGAAGAAGACGGCGAGAGAATCCAAAGACTCCCGCTCGCAGGCATCTCCCCCAGCCCGCTGCAGCCTCGTCTGGATTTCTCGTCGGACCAGCTCCACGAACTCGTCGAGAGCATCCGCGAGAGGGGCATCATCCAGCCGCTCATCGTCCGGCAGGCCAATGGCGTGTTCGAGCTCATCGCCGGCGAGCGCCGCTGGCGGGCGGCTAGGGAAATAGGACTCACGGAAGTTCCAGCGATCGTCCGCGAGGCCAGCGACCGGGAGGTCCTCGAGCTTGCTCTGATCGAAAACCTCCAGCGCGAAGGTCTCAACCCGATCGAAGAAGCCACCGCCTACTCCCGATTGCACCAGGAATTCAGCCTCACTCAGGAAGAGATATCCCGCCGCGTCGGCAAAAGCCGCGCGTCCGTGGCCAATGCCATGCGGTTGCTCGATCTCGAGAAGGACGCCCAATCCCTCTTGAAACACGGACGCATCTCGGTCGGCCATGCCAAAGTCCTGCTTTCACTGAAAACGCATGACGAGCAGAAATGGCTGGCCGACCAAATTGTGCGCGGAGCCCTCTCGGTCCGAATCGCTGAAAAAATGGCCGCCAAAAAGCTGGCGGACACCGGTCGGACACGGCCCCGCCGCCATGGCGGAGGAGTCGTCACCGAACCCGCCCCGGCCATCCAGCGCGTGCAGAATCTTCTCACGCACCGCCTCGCCACCCGTGTTCAGGTGAACCACTCCGAGAAAAAAGGCCAAATTCAAATCGAATATTACGGAACCGACGACCTGAACCGGATTCTGGACCTGATCGGAATCGGAGAGGAATAGACTTCATGTCCATCCTGCAAAAAATCCTCAATCCCATCGTTCACGCCATCGACTCGGACCACTTTCCTCAGGGGGCCGAGAAGGTGAGGGAATTGCCGGAACGTTTCGAGTTTTCACGGGCGGTGCCATTTCTCCTTCTCCATCTGGGCTGCCTCGGTGTCATCTGGACGGGCTGGAGCTGGCCCGCTGTGGCCATGGCGGCCATTCTTTATTTTCTCAGGATGTTTGCCGTCACGGCCATCTATCACCGCTATTTCTGCCACCGCGCCTACCAGACATCGCGTGCCATGCAGTTTATATTCGCGCTCGCCGGACTCACCGCCGTGCAGCGAGGACCACTCTGGTGGGCGGCCGTTCACCGCCACCACCACCGGCACTCGGATGACGAGCACGATGTCCACTCTCCCGGTATGAAGGGTTTCTTGTGGTCCCACATCGGCTGGCTCACCAGCAGCAGGAATTTCCCCACCGACTACAGCCGCGTGAGGGATCTCGCGAAATATCCCGAACTCGTTTTCCTGAACCGCTTCGACCTCCTCGGTCCGGCCCTTTTGTTTGCCGCCCTCTACGGCCTCGGGGCGGGCTTGGAAGCCTTCGCCCCCGGACTGGGCACATCGCCCTGGCAAATGATCGTCTGGGGATTTTTCATCAGCACCACCGTGCTTTTCCATGCCACTTGCACGATCAATTCGCTCACGCATTGCTTCGGCAAAAAAAGGTTCAATACGGGGGATGACAGCCGCAACAGCCTCCTGCTGGCGCTCCTCACGCTGGGCGAGGGCTGGCACAACAACCATCACCACTACCAAGCCTCCGCGCGGCAGGGGTTCTACTGGTGGGAGATCGATATTTCCTACTATCTCATCCGCCTGCTCGGCGCTCTCGGGATCGTCTGGAATATCAAAGGCGTGCCGGAGCGCGTTTACGACAAAGTCCCGGCCCATCCACCCACGACGCAGTGAGGGAACGCATCGGCATCATCGGCTCGGGCATTGCCGGCATGGGCGCGGCCTGGCAACTCAGGAATCATGCGCACATCACCCTCATCGAGCGCGAATCGCGCCCCGGCGGACACACAAACACGGTGGTCGTCGAGGAGGACGGGCAAGGCATTCCCATCGACACGGGGTTCATCGTTTTCAACCATGTCACCTACCCCAACCTCGTCCGGCTATTTCAGGAACTCGGCGTGGAGACGAAGCCCTCGGAAATGTCGTTCAGCGTCCAGCACCTGCCATCCGGCCTCGAATACAACGGCATGGGCCTCGACAAACTTTTTGCCCAGCGTCGAAACATCCTCAACCCGCGCTTCCACGCCTTGGTCTATCAAATCCTCCGCTTCTTTCGAGTGGCCCGCGCGCTTCTGGAGAAGCCGGATTCGCTGAACTGCACGGTTGCCGAGTTCGTGCAACGAAACGCCTTGGGGGCTGATTTTTTGAATCTCTACCTCATTCCCATGAGCTCGGCCGTGTGGTCCACCGATCCCCGGCAGATGTTTGATTTTCCGGCATTGAGCCTCATCCGTTTTTTTCAGAACCACGGCTTCCTCGGCGTGACGACTCATCATCCGTGGTTCACGGTGAGTGGAGGCTCCCGGAGCTACAGGGACAAACTCTTGTCCCACCTCCAGCCAGTCCAACTGCCCGCCAAAGCCGTCGAGGTGCGCGAGTCCACCTCCTCCGCCACCGTGCGCCTCGAGGACAGCACGGTGCGCGAGTTCGACCGTGTCATCATCGCCGCACACGCCGACGAGGCGCTTGCCATGCTCGGCTCGCCGGACGAGGAACAGAGACGACTTCTGGGCGCTTTCGGATATCAAAAAAACATCGCCACACTGCACACGGACAATTCCGTCATGCCAAGCATCCGCCGCGCTTGGGCCTCATGGAACTACCGCGTCGAGCAGAATGCCGATGGCGACCGCGAAGCCACCACGCACTACTGGATGAACGCCCTCCAAGGCGTCAGCAAAAAGCGGAACTACTTCGTGTCGGTGAACGGAGCTGATAAAATCCGGCCCGAGACCATCCTTTACCAGACCGCCTACGAGCACCCAGTTTACACCCTTCGGGCCATGGAAGCGCAGCGTGAACTTCCCTCGCTCAACACCCGCTCGCCGCAGCAAAGAATTTTCTTTTGCGGAAGCTATTTCCGGCACGGCTTTCATGAGGACGCCTACAGCTCCGCCGTGGATCTTGCCGCCGTTCTGCGACCGCTCCTCAGCCGATGAATCCTCGGGCATCCTGCCTCTACGAGTGCGTTGTCATGCACCGGCGATTGCAGCCCAAGCGCCACGAGTTTGTTTACCGGATTTTCCTCTTCCTCCTCGACCTCGATGAAATCCCCACGCTAACCCGCGATGTGCCGATCTTCAGCGCGGGAGAGCCGAACCTCTACTCGCTTCGCGACGAAGACTATTTCCAATTCCACTCGCGCGGCCTTCGCGAAAATCTCGAAACATTTCTCCGAACCCAAAACATCACCGCGCGCCCGGCCCGCATTCGCCTCCTCACGCTTCCCCGAATGCTCGGCTACACCTTCAATCCAATTTCGATTTTTTTCTGCTTCGACAAAGAAAACCGTCCCCTGACCTCCGTCGTGCAAGTCGGCAACACCTTTGGCGAACTCAAGCCCTACCTCGTCCCTCTCGACGAGTCCGGCCGGGGCTTCCACATCCGCGTGCCGAAAAACTACTATGTCTCGCCGTTTTCCCCGCTGGACCTCGCCTTCGACTTTCGCTTCGACCTCCCCGGCCAGCGCCTGCGCATCGCCATCGACGACTATCGTGGCGATGAAAAAATCCTCCTCAGCACACTCACCGGCGAACGGCAGGAACTCACGACCTGGAATCTCGCCCGACTTACCCTCGCCTTTCCTCTCGTCACGCTCAAAATCATCCTCCTCATCCACTGGGAAGCCCTCCGCCTGTGGCTCAAAGGCATTCCTTTCCACATGAAGGAAACCCACCCCGAAAAACAAACCAGCTCCTTCCGCGTTCAAAAATAATCCCGCAAGAGTAGCGGCTTCAGCCGCGAAGAGCGTTGCGCTTTCCTTGCACACCTACCGAAAGCACTTCGCGGGTAAACCCGCTACTCTTACGCCGGAGCCCCCCCCCAGCGACCCATGTCAAAACACGCCCCCGCAGGAGTAGCGGCTTCAGCCGCGAAGCGCGATGCGCTCGCCTTGCACAGCCACCAAAAGCACTTCGCGGGTAAACCCGCTACTCATAACGCCGCAGCCTCCCCAAGCGACCCGTTTCGAAACACGCCCCCGTAGGAGTAGTGATCTTCCCTCGAAAAAGTGTGGAGGGGCTTTTTTGTTAATCGGGTTTATGG
>JBAWVX010000029.1:0-35630 GCA_037147075.1 bacterium | reverse complement strand
AGACTACGACACCTTCACTACCTACGGCAGGTGGTGCTCGGCGCAACGCTTACAACCTATCAGCTATTGGTATGAGTTCAGCCAAACCGCATGAGTAGCGGCTTCAGCCGCGAAGTGCGTTGGGCGTCACATGCAACCACCCCGAAATCGTTTCGCGGGTAAACCCGCTACTCATGCAGCTCGCCGGTGAATCAGGACTTATACCAAAGTCAGCTTGCTCTTAGACTTTAAAAAGAGTTTGAACGGAAAATTTTTTCGGAGAGCGAGCGCGCTCCCCGGGAGGATCTGCCGTGAAAACAAGTTTCAAAGTCTCAAAGCAAGCTGGCCTGGCGAAGGCTTATTGGCCGTATTTGATCGAACAACCATAGGCCTCTGTCTCAGGGACGGTAACGGGCTTTCCATCCAGAGTCTCCTGAATTGCAACGGCGATGAAGTTTTTGGCCTTCGCGATATCAGCAGGGTCAACGGATTTGATGTCATCAATAGCGCCATGGTAGACAACGATTCCATCTGCATTGATGACGAACATTTCCGGCGTCCGCTTGGCTCCATAAGCCCGCCCGGTTACACCCGACTCGTCAATGAGATAAGCCGTGGCAGCGGATTTGTTTTCGACGCAGGATTTTTGAGCTTCCGATGGCGTGGCATGGCCCTGTTTGCCTGGTGCCGATGAGCAAATGGAAAGCCAGATGACCCCTTTCGCGGTCGCATCGGTCTGGAGTTTCTGCATATTCCCGGAGTTGTAGTGTTTCGCGACGAAGGGACACCCGTGGTTGGTCCATTCCAAAACGACGATTTTTCCTTTGTAGTCGGAGAGGGAAACGTTTTGGGACTCGCAGCTGGGAAGAGTAAAATCCGGAGCCAGCTTGCCGATTTCGGCATCGGCATGAAGCCAAGTCGAGGCAGCAAGAAAAAGAATGATCGCTTTTTTCATAGGCAGGGAAGCTACTCGCTGACTGGTTGGATGCAACCATCTAGTCGTGTGGCAACGAAACAAAACGCCGACGCGAAGACGCTGAAGAGAACCTCTCCGGCTAAATGCGCCTCATCACGGTATCGCGCTGGAATCGGGCGTCATCTCTATCGGGGTAGTCGAGCGTGTAGTGCAGCCCGCGGCTTTCTTTCCGGCTCAATGCACAGTCGACGACGAGGGAAGCCACAGTGACAAGATTGCGGAGTTCAAGCAGATCCGTGGTGATTTTAAAATTCCAGTAAAACTCCTGGACTTCCGCATGGAGGTTGCGGAGGCGTGTGGCCGCGCGTTGCAGACGCTTATCGGTGCGAACAATGCCAACATAATCCCACATGAGGCGGCGGATCTCTTCCCAGTTGTGGGAGATCACAACCATCTCGTCGACATCCTGCACACTCCCGGAACGCCACTCGGGCAAGTCGATTGAAACCGGGTTCCGCTGGCGGCGTGTGGATTTCTCAAATGCGCTGTGAGCCATGACCACCCCCTCCAGGAGAGAGTTGCTGGCGAGACGATTGGCGCCGTGCAGCCCTGTGCAGGCGGCCTCGCCGATGGCATAGAGTCCGCGAAGAGACGTTTCACCGTGGAGATCGGTTTTCACACCACCACATTGGTAGTGGGCTGCCGGCACCACAGGAATTGGCTCTCGCGTCATGTCCAGACCAGCCCGGAGGCAGGTTTCGTAAATCGACGGGAATCGGGATTTAATGAAGTCCGCAGGCTTGGAGGTAATGTCAAGGTAGACGCATTTGGCACCGGTGCGTTTCATCTCGGCATCAATCGCACGGGCGACGATGTCGCGCGGGGCAAGTTCCCTCTGGGGAGTTTGGCCCTCCATGAAGCGGCGTCCCCGCGCATTCACAAGGCCCCCCCCTTCGCCGCGCACGGCCTCGGAAATCAGGAATGATTTAATGGCCGGATGGTAGAGGCAAGTCGGGTGGAATTGGATGAATTCCATGTTCGCGATTACCGCCCCCGCGCGCCACGCCATGGCAACACCATCCCCTGTGGCGATATCGGGGTTTGTTGTGTAGAGATAGATTTTTCCGCATCCACCGGTTGCCAGGACGGTGACATCACTGCGCAGGGTCTCCACGGCACCAGTGGATTCGTTCAGCACATAGACCCCGACACAGCTGTTCTCCATCGCATAGCCGAGTTTTCCAGTGGTGATGAAATCAACCGCCATATGGTTTTCCATGACCTCGATTTCGGGGTGCGATGAAATCCGGGCAACGAGTGTGCTTTCGATCTCGCGACCGGTGGTATCACGAAAATGGAGAATGCGGCGCTTGGAGTGGCCACCCTCGCGTCCGAGGTCGAGTTCGTGGTGGCCATTCCCATTCTCGCGCTGGTCAAAGTGGACCCCGAGTTTGATGAGTTCAGAGATACGCTCGGGGCCTTCCGTGATGATTTTCCGCACAGCCTCTTCGTGGCAAAGGCCAGCGCCTGCTTCGAGTGTGTCGCGGATGTGAAGTTCAAAGGAATCCTCGTCGCTCATCACACAGGCGACGCCACCTTGTGCCCACGCGGTGTTTGAGTCGGCAAGCCCCCGCTTGGTGATGAGGGCCACCCGGCCTTTTTCCGCCGCCTTCAAGGCAAAGGAAAGTCCAGCTATGCCGCTGCCGAGGACGATGAAGTCGTATTCCTTCATGGCAGCAGAGGTAGCGGAATGTTGTCGATGAGTCGGGCCTTGCCGAGAAAAACCGCCACCGCCAGCCGTCCCTCTTTTTTGCGGTTCCGCAGGGTCTCGAGCGTGGAGGCATCCACAGCCTCAATGTAATCGACTCGCGCTCCGGGAATCCGGGCGATGGCGTCGGTGCAACATTTGATGATGGAGGTTGGGGATTTCCATTCCGAAGCCGCGAGCATGGCGGCGTGGATGCGCGGTGCCAATGCGCGCTCGGAACGGGTGAGATAGGTATTGCGGGAGCTGGCAGCGAGTCCATCGACCTCGCGGAATGTTGGGAATGGCTCGATGATGATCGGAAAATTCAAGTCGCGAACCATGCGGCGGATTACCGCGAGCTGCTGCCAATCCTTCTCGCCAAAAACAGCATGGGTCGGCCGTATGATCAAAAAAAACTTGGCAACAACGGTGCACACTCCACTGAAGTGGCCAGGTCGACTGCGTCCGCAGAGCGTCGAGGAGAGACGGGATTCCGTCACGCATACGCTCGCATCCGACGCATACATTTCTTCGGGAGTGGGCAGGAGAACAGCATCGGCTCCCGCTCGCCGACAAGTCGAGAGGTCCTCCGATAGCGGACGGGGATACGCTTTGAAATCCTCTTTCGGACCAAACTGAGTGGGATTCACGAAGATGGAGACGACAACGAATCCTGCGGGACCGGCTATTTTGCGGGCGTGCTTGATGAGCGCCTCGTGTCCACTGTGGAGGGCTCCCATGGTGGGGACCAAGACGACTTGGCCATTCAGACCTTTACGCCACCGCCGGGCCGCAGCAATCGTCTTCAAGGACTTCATGAGTGCTTCTTTTTCCCTCGTCGTTTTTTTGTGCGAACCAGCTTTCCTGCCGCAGTTCCAGACTGGCTGGAAACCAGGCAGGCGTCAGGCAAGGATGGCTTGTTCAGTTTTCAACTGGTGCACCGCCTTCAGCACTTGGACCTGGCGTTGGGGCCGAATTGTCAGGCGGAGGAGTGCTTTCAACAGGAGTTGATTTTGCATCCGGAGTTGCTGACGGCGTTCCTTCAGGAGTGGCGGCAGGTGTCGCGGATGCTGCTGCCGGCACCGGTTCGCTCAAAAGTTTCTTTTGAACGGCCGTTTTTCCGGAATTTGCCTTGGCAGTTAAAATAGAGAGGAGAAGCGTGATCGCAAAAAAGGCAATTCCCATCCAAGTGGTGAAACGGGCCAGAACGTTAGTGGTTTGAGACCCGAAAACATTATCAGTTAGACCGCCACCGAAGGCCGATCCGAGGCCCTCGCTACGGGGACGCTGCATTAAAACGACCAGAATCATCAACGCACACACCAGAACATGCAAAGCGACAAGAAGTGTCAAAATAATGGACATAGAAGAATTAACGAGCCTAAACGAAGCGAAGATTTAGTAAAGATCGGAATTCACGGGTTACTTGAGGGTGAATGCGACGGCTCGCTCCTTGTGGCGGCAGCCCGGGTGGTCATTTCCTTGAAAAGAACAGAGGCCGAATCCACAAGCGCCTTCGGACCGGTCATTTTGACAAAGACATCACCGGACTCCGCGTCGGCGATGATGGCGCCGAACAAAGCCTGGTTTTCCAACGGTGTCGTGGGACCACCCGGCATGCCGCTCTGGAAGGTGCCAGAGGCTTGGACAAAATAAATCCTCGTGCGGCCTTGGGCCGACTCGCTCCGTGAGCTGGAGCCACCTTGGAACTGTCCGAGCCAGCGATCGATATTGGCCTCGATTCCCCCACCCTGTCCGGAGCCGAAGTGAAAAAATGTGACGTCGGCTTTCTCATTGTCCGTGCCGGGAACCTCCAGTTGGGCACGCCTCATGGGGCCCGAGGGGGTTATCCATTTCCAACCAGCAGGACGCTCAAACGTGAAAGCTCCGATCTGAAACTCCAAGGGATCTGCCGCTAGGGCGAGAGCGGAAGCGACAAAGAATGCGAGAGCGAGGCGGAATCTCACTGTGGACTGGTAACCGGCGGGGGTGTTGGAGAGGAGGTTGTGAGCGTTGAATTGGATGTGGAGGTTGTCGGGGGGATTTGCTGGTTGTTGCTGTTTAAGCTGGGCGGAGGTGGGGGTTGGATTGTGGAGCCGGTGGAGCCCGCTTGTTGAGCCCCTGAGCGGGAAGCATCGCCTACGGCTTGCCGATCAACGCCTGCAACTTCTTCGATAATCCTGTTGGCGATGAGATTGGCTTGTTGTGGTTGGACCTTGGACACGCTTTGGGCGATCTCTGCGGCGGCCTCCGGGACGACAGTGGCTACCGCCACCCCAATTTGCGGTGCGAGGCTTGGAGCGACTTTTGCCACAGAACCGGCAATGGCTGCGGCAGCGGATGGGACAGCTTGGGTAACAACCGAGGCGATGGATGGGGCCGAGGAAGGAACGATGGTGGCCACTGCGGCTGCAATTTCCGGAGCCATGGAAGGGTTAATGAAAGACGCAGCGTAGGCTATTTCCGAAGCCACGGAGGGAAAGAGTTCCGTGGCGGCAGCAGCGATGTCGGGCGCGGCTAGAGGCACTTGAGTGACAAGCTCATTCACAGCACCTAGGATATCAGGAGCGCCTTTGGCTGCGGCATCCGTCAGAGCTTTTTGCTGGTCGGGAGAGAGGTTCGAGAGCACGGATTGGCTACTTGAGGCGGCTCTAGCCAGTGCCTGTGCAAACACCGGCTGTCCCTCAGATCTTTGAAATGAGACAGTGGAGAGAATTCGGCCACCATCTTGCGAAGAGAGCTGATTCGTCGTTGGTTGGGAGATTCCATTGGGTTGTCCAGACTGGGAGGTTCCAACTGAAACAGTGCTCGATGTTCCAGCTGGAACTGAGACGGTTTGACCGCCACCAGCAGATTGAACTTGCACTACGCCCGAGGCAACACCCACGGTGAAGGACTTGGGACTGCCATCGGAATTTCTCGCAGCGCCCGTCTTGAAGTCGGTGCCACATATTTGTGCCGAGCCGAGTGGCGTGCTCACGTCCAGGGTTGATCCCAGGTTTAAAGTTTTAACTCCTGTAATCACTTCGCCGTATTCCAAAAACCCTGTGGTCTTGGATTTCGAGGGTTCTGTTTTCATCTCAGCAAGCTTTTCAGCCGAATAATCCCAAGGAGCCTGCTGGAACTCTTGGATGACGAATTTGGATGACGGAGCCACCTCCATCACAATGCCGTTTTCAAAGGCGAGAGACGCTTTTGAATTCGAACCGGTAATCAGAATATGGCCTGGTTTCAGAATAGTGCCTTTCGCCGCTGAAACTGACTGATCGCTTGAACTCGTGGAAATTTTTACATCACCCTCAAAAGCAGTCAGAACGATGATGCCACTTTTCATTTGGGCGGAGGATTGCACCTGCGCCTTAACGTGCGAGAAAAAAGCCATCAGGGAGCAGAACCCCACCAAGAGTTGGAATGTATGGCTAGGAACGTGAGGGATTTTCATGAGACTCTGTCTGATTTTTGATTATCCTTAAGTTCCCTTGCGACCCTCTGGCAAGGCAAATTCCAAGGATAAAAGAAGTTTGTGAATCGGTTGACCATCAGGCTTCGATCAAGGAATCTCAAACTGGCCCACAACCAGCGGCGCAATGCGCCGAAGGTTCTGAACAAGGTATTCTTCCACAACAGCGCCATTTCCTTGAAGGATTCGCAGGCTGTCTGGCTGCGCCCCGCGTTCCATGACGACTCGAGCAACGTCTGGTCTGTGGCTGACCTCCAACAATAGCAATCCATCGGGGGTGGCAAGGCTGACGCCTTGGGGCCCGCTCACTGCCTGAATCGCGATCTCCTGATGTCCGATGGCGAGAGGGGTTTCCTCGAGGCGGATTCTTAATGGAGATGTTGGCTGTTTCGAGGGCGCGCGCGGCTGGACGATTCCCTCAACGAAACCGAATTCCGGCGCATCCAGAATCGATCGCTCCCACTCAATCGTCCAACCACCCTCAGGGTTTCTCGAAAGAACACGCAGTCGCTGAAGCCCGGCAGATTCCTCAAGCACGGCGAAAACGTCGCTGGTTCGCGAGGCTCGAACCAGCACCGGTTGCGGGTCATGGGGATCAGGGACAAGCGCGCGCAGGATGACGCCCTCAAGGTTCACCTGCGCCACCACGGGTGTGGCATCGGGGTCCATCGATCGCCCGGATAACCAAAGGGTCCGTCCCTCGCCGGCTGAGATGGACTCGACGCTGGCGGGGATGGACACTTTTTCAAAATGCCCCGCTGCGTTCGAGGCCCAGACAGAACCACTGGAGATTCCGGCCAGTGTGTAGGCCGAGGCGGCGAGAGCACTAAAAGAAACTGGCGCCTCGCGACGGGTGGTCTCTGCGCCAGGCGCGATACACTGGATACCGCCCATCCCGGCTAGATAAATGCTCTCGTCGGCGGCAGCCAAGGCATTTGGCTTGAAACCGCCCGGAAGTCCCCGCACGGGCAGATCCTCTCCATCCCGAAGCGAAAAGACTTTCCAGCCATCAGAGCAATAAATCACTCCGCAAAGATTGTTTGCGGCCAGCAAGAGCCCCGAAGAAGATGCAGGAAGCTCGTGGCACCAGACGAATCCTTTTTCTGACGAGTAGCGTCCACAAAAAACCTGCCCCGCAGCCGTCTCACCACCGACTAAAACATCACCGCCATCCAACATGGCCAAGTCGAGAACACGGCGAGGTGTGATCGACTCTTCAGAAGAAACCCAGTCGTTGAAGTGAAAAGCCTCTCCCTCCACCGAGACGTCTCCAACGAGGTAGCCCCGAAGAAAATAACGGCCGGATGGAACTTTTTGCCCGGAATCATCACGTCCATCCCACTGAGTGATGTATCCGTTCAAACCGATGCGGAAAGCCTCTTGGCCATCGAGAGCATGGAGAGTGCGAACAAGCTTCCCGGATTTATTGAAGACTCCCAGGCTGATGAGGCCTGTTCCGGGCACAGCGAACGCGATCTCTTGGGAATCACTCGCGAAGGCCCCGGGAGGAGAAACGAAGGCCAGAAGGACCAGCAGGATGGAACAGAGTGGCATTTTGGAAATCGCCGATGAACGGCTGGCGTGCGGGGTTAAATGTAGTGTTTCCAGTCGAGGTTCGGAAAAATGTTGTCGCGCTCCTCGCAGGCTGACAGGACCGCCTCATTGCACTCGCCGGTTTTCAGCATTTCGTGGAGCTTGTTAAATCGCAGAATGTGGTCCTTTGTGCGGCGGGTGGCATAGTCAACCGCCGTCCCGGTTTTCATGAGAAACGCCCAGTCGCTGGATTGGGCAAGTAGAAGTTCGCGGGCGAGCTGGGAAAGAAGGCGGCGAGTGAAAGGGGAATGCGTGCCCTGATACTGACGCGCGGCGGCCGTCATGTGCCGCGCGGCGGCGTGAAGATGCGGGTAGATCCAAGAATTGCAGCGGTCGAGCCAAACCTCCCAATAGCCTTTGTTGCCCCAACTCGACGGCGAGGGGCACACCATCTGCTGCGTCGGGTTTTCCTTGAGATACTCCCCGGGAGTGGAGAGACGGAAAGTCTGCTGGTCGTATGCGGCTTTGCGAAGGAAGAGGTCGAGAAACTCGGGCCCCTCATACCACCAGTGGCCAAAGAGCTCGGCATCGAAAGGACTCAGTATAATAGGATCGATGGGAAGGACCGACTTCAAATGCTCAAACTGCCGGATGCGGGCGTTCAGAAAATCCCCGGCATGGTGGTCGGCTGCGGCCATGGCCCAGGCGCGGTTGTAAAGCTGCTTGTCCGGGGAGCCTGTGATGCGGTGGTATTTGAGACCGGTATTGCGTCGGCAGCCTGTATCGGGCAGCACGGTGCGCAGATAGTCCTCGGGCAGCTCCATGCCGATATCACGGTAGAAGTCGCGGTAGGCCGGATCGCCTGGATATCCCTCTCTGGCGCTCCAGACCTGTTTGCTCGACTCGCGGTCGCGTCCGAACACGGCCGGCCCGGCGGGCGTGAAATAGGGCGCATAGATCGCAAAACGGGGCCTCGGCTCGCCATACATGAGCCCGTGGGCGTCCACCACGAACCAACGCAGATTCGCCTCTTGAAGGAGGCTGTCCACCCGGGGCACATAGCCACACTCGGGAAGCCAAATCCCCTCTGGAGGGCGACCGAAGCACTCGCGGTGGTAATCGCAGCCAATGAGAATTTGCGCACGCATGGCCTCGGGCACGATCTCCATGAGAGGCAAAAATCCATGCGTTGCCGCGCAAGTGATGATCTCGATCATCCCGTCCGCCTGCAATTGGGCAAAGGCTCCCACGATGTCGCGATGGATTTCCTTCGTGTAGAAGTCAAAAGCTTCGGTGAGGCGAGCGTGATAATGGCGGGCGATATCCCGGGCGGCAGCGTCATTTGCCGTGCGGTCGATTTCCATCGCGGCGAGTTCGACTCCACGGGCGAGGTAACGTTCGGCTCGGCTTTGGAGAAGGGAATCCCTCAACATCGCACACAGAGGTGGCGTGAGGGTGAAGGTGAGCTTGACCGGAGCCTTGTCGCTCACCAAACGTCGCAAGTTTTTTAAGAGAGGAATGTAGCTTTCGACGATGGCTTCAAAAAGCCAGTCCTCCTCAAGAAACTCCTCATGCTCAGGGTGCCTGACCCAAGGCAGGTGGGCATGAAGGAGGATGGCAAGGGAACCTTGGTGCATAGCGGAAAATGAAATCAATACTCCTGCCCCCTCGCGAGGACAAGCGTGCAGAGGTTCACTCCACCCACCCTTTCCAAACAAGCAATGCCTCAAGGGCCCGGGCACGATGGCTCAGTGAGTTTTTAACGTCCTCGCCGATTTCGGCAAATGATTGTTGAAAACCTTCCGGAACAAAAAGCGGGTCGTAGCCGAAGCCTCCAGCGCCTTTTTCCCCGTCAAGAATCCGGCCTTGCACCAACCCGCAGAACGCAGCGAGCTTGCGCCCGCCTTTTGCCAGCACGATCGCACATCGAAACCGCGCCGAACGTTCCTCGCTGCGCACACCTTGGAGTTTTTCAAGGAGCAGATTTCTGTTCGAGGCGTCTGTCGCCCCCTCGCCCGCAAACCGCGCCGACCACACACCTGGCGCCCCCCCGAGCGCATCGACCTCGAGACCGGAGTCGTCGGCAATCACCCATCCATCGAAATCTGAGGAGACAGCAAGAGCTTTCAGCGTGGCATTTTCTTCAAAAGTCGAACCGGTTTCCTCCACCTCTGCCAACCCGGAGAGGATCGAAAGGTCGCAAACCTCGAAACGAGGGCCTAAAATTTCGCGAATTTCGCGGATCTTGTGCGCATTGCGGGTGGAGACAAGCAGTGGACGGGGCGCTGTGGGGATCATGGTGAAGCTTGAATCCGAGTGGTGCGGTTAGGCAGAGGATTGATCGAGATCGCGAAGGAGTCTCCTCGCTGCGAGGTTACTCCTTTTCGAGACCCGGTTCCACGAGTTCGCAGATAGCATGGAGGAGAAATTTGTGGGCTTCTTGGATGCGGGCGGTGACGGTGCCGGCAACATGAATTTCGATGTCGGCGGCACCTTTGGTGAAGCCTCCACCTTTTCCAAGAAGGACGATGCTCCTCACGCCGACGCGCTTTGCCTCTTCGATAGCCGAGAGGACATTGCGGGACTTGCCGCTGGTGGAGAGACCAATGAAAACATCCCCCGCCTTGCCAAAGGCGCGGACTTGGCGGGCAAAGATGTCCTGAAAAGAATAGTCATTCCCAATGGCCGTCAGGAGGCCGCCGTCGGAATTGAGGGCGATGGCCGGATAGGGTCGGCGGTCGCCTTGGAAGCGGCAAGTGAACTCGGTGGCGATGTGGGCGCTATCCGCCGCGCTGCCGCCGTTGCCGCAAATGAGCAGTTTGCCGCCGGACCTCAGGCAAGCGAGCACGAGTTCGGCGGCTTCGGTAATCTTCGGCTCCAGCAGCCGGAGGGACTGAAACGTTTCCAGAGCACCGTCGAGAGACTGGATAAATGGGCTCATGAAGGGGAAAGGGCTTTCTCAACGGTGAGCTCGGGGCGCGTCTCGAGCAGGCCTCTCAAAGTCGGCCAGCCCTCGGAATCCATGCCGATGAATAGATGGAGATACACAAAAACCGAGTGCTTGGGATATTTGGAAATCAGAGAATCGACTGCGGTGGAGACCTGCGCGGCGTCGGGCTCGGAGGGCAATTCGTCAATGAGACCTTTGCCATTGTGAGGAATCTCAAGGGCATCTAGAAAATCGCAAACCATCCGCTCGTTGCAGCCGAGGGTCCATACTTGCAGGATCTCCAGCGCGAGATCCGCATTCGCAGGACGGGCGAGGGAGTCTTTGATCCACTGGTTTCGCTCATCCTTCGGCTTGCGCTCGACAAAAACGGGACGGAGCTTGCGACGCGTGGCCAGCATTCCGGCAGCACTCTTGTAGGCGTTGCGGTCGTTTTCAGCGAGCCAGTTCAAAACCTCACCGGCTTGCGAGCCGTTCAAACGGCCAAAAATTTCTGTCGCAGTCATGAGGATGTTATTTTCTGAGCTCGAGGGCAGACAAGTCAAGCCCGGCCCCGATGCAGCATCAATGATAAACGGCCTCGCCTGCCTCGCGACCGATAGCGCGCCGCACGCGGAAGATATGCGCCGGACGATGGTGCGGGTCAAGCGCGATGAAATTGCGGGCGCCCCGCCAGTGGAATTTTTCGCCTGTGAGGAGATCCTCCATCACGTATTCCTCATCCGCGCCGATGCCGAATTCATCAAGCGGCACATGAACGAAGGCGCTCTGCGGATTCCAAGCATCGACAGTCACCACAACGAGGAGGAGGTTGTCGAGGGCGGCGGTGGATTTGCTAAAGCAGAGGATCTGGTCGTTCTCAGCCGTGTGGATGCGGAGGTTGTCGTATTCCCGCAGGGCGCGGTTGTCGCGGCGGATCGTGTTCAGCCGGGTTACGTAGTCCTTGATGTTCCCTGGCGCGTTCCAATCGCGACCTTTGAACTGGTATTTCTCGGAGTCGATATACTCCTCCTTGCCCGGAACCGGCGCGTTTTCGCAGAGTTCAAATCCACTGTAGATGCCATAAACAGGCATCGTCATCGAGGCCAGAACGGCTCGGATTAGAAAGGCGGGCCGACCTCCATGCTGAAGATACTCCGGCAGGATGTCGGGCGTATTGGCAAAGAAGTTCGCGCGGAAAAAGTCGCACATCGGCGGCGTGGTCAGCTCGGTCAGATACTCCGCCAGCTCGTGCTTGGTATTTCGCCAAGTGAAATAAGTGTAGCTCTGCGTGAAGCCGACCTTGGCCAGCTCCTGCATCATTTTCGGGCGGGTGAATGCCTCGCTGAGGAAGACCGTGCCGGGGAATTTTGCCTTCACCTCGGCGATGACCCATTCCCAAAAGGCAACAGGCTTTGTGTGGGGATTATCGACGCGGAAAATGCCCACGCCATGTTCGCACCAGAAGAGAATGACATCACGGAGCTCGTCCCAGAGCTCGCGCCAGTTCGCGTTGTAGAAATTCAGCGGATAGACATCCTCGTATTTCTTGGGCGGGTTTTCGGCATACTTGATCGAGCCGTCGGGCCGCTTGAAAAACCACTCGGGATGCGCGTGCACATAGGGATGGTCGGGTGAGCAATTGATGGCAAAATCCAAGGCGATCTCTAGGCCGCGCTTGCGGATTTCCCCCACAAGCCAATCGAAGTCCTCGAGCGTGCCGAGCTCGGGCGCAACATCCTTGTGTCCCCCGCCATTCACACCCTGCTTGTTGTTGCCGATGGCGTAAGGCACGCCAGGTTCGCCGGGTTCGCATTTGAGCGAGTTGTTCCGCCCTTTGCGGTTGCTGGTGCCGATGGGATGGATCGGCGGGAAATAAATCACATCGAAGCCCATCGCTTTGGCGTCATCGACACGAGGCAGGCACTGGCGGAATGTCGAGCCCGAGTCCGCCTTGCCCTCAGCAGAGCGGGGGAAAAACTCATACCACGCCGCAAAGGCGGCCCTCTCGCGATCGACCCAGACGGGATGGAGCGGCTCGGCCACTGTGGCAAGCGACCGGTCCGCATAGACACGCATCAGGGCACAGAGCGAGGGATCATGCGCGAGGTCATGGGCCTGCTGTGCATCGGCAACCCGCATGGCAGCTCCGGATTTTTTCAAAGCCTCGCCGTCGGGAGTCTTTCCAGCACGGGCGGCTGCCGATTCGATGAAGGCTGCTCCTTCCAGAATCTCGCTCTGAAGATCACGGAGCCCGGCGCCGAATTTTTTCTCCAACTCATGCTGCCAGGAAAAGAACACATCGCCCCAAGCCTCGATGGTGTATTCCCACGCGCCCTCGGCGGTGACGCAAAGAGTGGCCGTCCACCGGTCGTTCGGCAGCGGGCGCATCGATGTTTCGTTCCACACCTTGTCGCCCACGCGGCGCCACTTCAGGAGCGCCGCCACCTCGTCGTGCCCCTCCTTGAAAATATCCGCCTCGACCGTGATCTCGCCGCCCAGCGGGCGCTTGATCGCAAAATGGGCATTGTCCAATGAGGGAGTGATGCGTCGAATGACGACTGTTTCAGGGCTTTTTGTCATGACAGGGAATTGAGTTTTTGAACTAACGGCTTCGGATCGGCAAGACCGGCTTGTTTGAGCTGCTCTTTCGTGAAAACAGCCATCTGAAGATCAATCGGCACCACGCCAGCCGGTGTTTTAACAAAATTGTCAGGCTTGGCATCGACAATGACGACTCCATCTAACGGGCGATACCAACCAAAATAGGAATGCGGAGCCGAAAAGAAACCATCCGCCCCGAGACGCTCTGCAATTTCATCCATTGTGGGGGCTTTTCCACCTTCGAACCACTCTTGAGAAATTACGAAGGACGGCTGCCCTGGAGGCTCAAAGAGAACCATGCTCGGCTTGTCCGATATGGAAACTCCCTCCAAGCGAATATCGCTCCCGAAGACAGCCACCTGCAAGGCCTGCCTGATCAGATATTCTGAAGGGATCGCGTTTGCCCGATCGAGTCGTCCATTGTTTGGGATGGGCACCTGACCATAGACACCTGGCCAGGTTCTTTTGACAGCTCGACCATCAGACTGCCTGTAGTGAACCTCATGTTCACTCGTGGAATTCGACACCAACGGAAGGTCATCGACTTCCTTGGAATCAATCAGGCAGGCGTTGGCTCGAGCCCAGCTGCCAAGAGATTCCGTCTCGCGGATTCGCGATGCATCTCTGTCTCCTTCTTGGCTTCCTCCGGAGTTGATCTGTGAGGCTGCATCGAGGAAAGGACGCGTTTGATCCGTTTGGTTTCCGGTCCAACTATCACATGAAATCCCGCTTGTGCCTTCATTTGTGGATGAAACCTTCCCTGTCACAGATGCCGTGTCAATAGAAGACTCGGTCACGTCTGTTTCAGGGCTTTTTGTCATGACAGGGAATTGAGTTTTTGAACCAACGGAGCGAGTCCATCAAGTGTGGAGGCGACTTCGAGGAGGGAGCGCAGGGCGGCGGGTGTGTGGGAGAGGAAATCGGGGCGGTTTTTTTTGAGTCCGAGGAATCCGTAGGCGCCGAGGGCTTGCATGAGGCGCTGCAAGGCGCACCAGCGGAAGACCTCGTCAAAATCGGAGTCGACGCGGATGCCATTTTGCTCAAGGCGCTTTTTGTAGTAGGCCAGAAGCTCGCAGCGCTCGTCAGAGGTGAGGGCCACATAGGGATCGTAGAGGAGGGAAGCGAGGTCGTATTGGGCGAGCCCGTAGCGCATGCCTTGGAAATCGATGAGCCAGGCCACGCCTTCGTGGATCATGACATTCTGCGACTGGAAATCGCGGTGCACGAGCACGCGCGGACGGGCGGCAAGCGCTTCGGCGGCGCTGCGCAAGGCAGGAAGAGCCGCCAACTCGGCGACTTCGGACTCGGCTGTTTGGAAATAACTTCCCAAGCAATTCTCAAAAAAATACCCCTGTTCCCAGAGATAGAGGCCGGCATCGAAGACGCGCTCCAAGCGCAAATCCTCACCAGAAGCCAGTTCGGTAGCCTGCGCGTGCATGCGCAAGACGCCATCGAGTGTGGACTCGTAAAGCGCGCGGCGGGGAGTCCAATCTACTGTTCGGAAGCTCCAGAGATCCTGCTCGCCGAGATCCTGCATCCAGATGAGCCCATCTTCCGGATCGTGGCGGTAGATTTCAGGCACCGGCACCCCGGCGCCATTGAGAAAGCCGGCTATATCTACATAGTGGCGGTTTTCTTCTTTATGGCCGGAGTATTTGACAAAGATCATCGACTCGTCACCGAATCGAATGCGGTAGAAATTCCGCTCGGATCCACCTTTTTCGAGCGGAGTCACCGCTGCATCGCCGTTTCCGGTTTTTGGAAATCGTTCGTTGGTTAGGGAAATGACATCGGCGGCGGCGATCATGGATGCCCGCAAACTCAACACCCCCGCCCGCCTTGTGGGAAGCCCAAATCAAAAGGGCGTGGCGGTCGAGGATTGGGCCAGCATGAGGGCTTCAATCGCCTCGCGCGTTGCGGCAGCGACTTCGCGTCCCACGGGATCGGCATCGGCTATCGAAGCAAGACGTGTGGAGCGCCCATCTAAAAGGTCGGCTCCGAAAACCTCCGAGATCAAACAACAACCCTGGAGCAGGCTGATGAGCGTGGCATCAAAATGGGATGGCATTTCTTCGCCCTGAATCAACCGGGCCAATCGCGTTTTCACCTCGACCCGTTCTTCGTTGTGAACCGTGGGATACCGCCGCAGGCCGATGACCCAGAGGATTTTTTTGTCCTGCCTTTTCAAAATGCCACGCTCGATGAGGTGGTTCAGTGCCTCGTTTTCAATCTCGCGCTTCTCATCGGATAAAACCGAAAGCCAATACGCGATGGGATGGCATCTTGCGTCAGAGGCGATCCGATGAAGCCACGGATCGAGAAGCGGATTCCCCGTGGGAACGGCATGAAGGATTTCAACGCACTTTGTCCGCGTCGCAATGCGTCCGGCCATTTCCAAATCCGCCAAAACGGCACCTGCCAATCCATAGCCAATCGCCTGGGGCATGAGAGGCAGATGGGCGCCGGTCGTATCATCCAGCGAAAGCAAAACCATTTCTTCAACGAGCGTGAGTGGCGGATTCATGCTGAAAACTTATCCCGATATTCCAAAAATCCAGCAAGGTTAGGTGAAGACCCCAAGAGCGCCTCAGGTGTATTTGACGACCTCTTCGATCGTGGTCAGGCCATCATAGATCGAGCGCAAGCCGTCTTCGCGGAGCGTGGTCATGCCGAGCTCGATGGCTTTTTGGCGAATCAGGATGCCTGGGGCACGGTCATTGATCATCTCGCGGATGGGATCCGAAATTTTGAGGAGTTCGTAGATGCCTTTGCGGCCCTTGTAGCCGGTGTGGTTGCACGCCTCACAGCCTTTCCCGAAGTAGAAATTCTTGTCGCCGATGTCGTGAATACTGAGTCCGAGGGAGGCGAGAACCTGCTCACTGGGTTCGTAAGCCGTGCGACACGAGGTGCAGATTTTACGGATGAGACGTTGGGCAAGCACGCACTCGAGCGAGGCGGAAATGAGGAACGGCTCGATGCCCATATCCATGAGACGTGTCACCGCGCCGGTCGAGTCGTTCGTGTGGAGCGTAGTGAAGACCAAGTGGCCGGTGAGTGAGGCCTGAATCGCGATCTGCGCGGTCTCGGCATCGCGCGTTTCACCCACAAGAATGCGGTCGGGATCCTGACGGAGGAACGCTCGAAGCACCCGTGAGAATGTGAGTCCGACGGCTTCATTGATCGGCACCTGGATGATGCCGTCAATTTCGTATTCCACCGGATCCTCGGCCGTGAGGAGCTTGGAATCGATGGTATTGATCTTGCGCAGGCAGGAATAAAGCGTGGTCGTTTTTCCAGAGCCGGTGGGACCGGTAACGATGAAGATACCGTTGGGTTTTTCGATGACCTCCAAAACGTAGGCCATGATGTCCGGCGGCATGCCGAGCGTCTCGAGTTCCAAATTCACGCTCGAGCGGTCGAGCACGCGCAGCACGACACTTTCACCGAAAGCAGTGGGCAGGGTGGACACACGCAAATCCACCTGACGACCATTGACCATGCGCTGAATACGGCCATCCTGCGGCAATCGACGCTCGGCAATGTTGAGATTCGACATCACTTTGACGCGCGAAATGACCGGCAACGCGAGTTTGAAAGGCGGAGGATCGAGTTCGTAGAGGGCGCCATCCACGCGGTAGCGGATTTTGAATTCCGTCTCGAACGGCTCGAAATGGATGTCACTCGCCCGTGCCGACACGGCCTTGTCGAGGATCAAATCCACATATTTCACAACCGGTGCGGCATTCGCCTCGGCGGTGACAGCTTGCAAATTGAACCTGTCCTCCGGTCCCTCATCCACCGTGATATCGCCTCCGCCGAGTTGGGCCAGGATTTCCTGAATGTTGGAATCCTCGGAGCCGTAATGCTCGCTGATCAGTTTGCGGACGAAGGGAGGATAAGAAACGACCTGAACAATCTCGCGGCCCAGCGCAAAGCGAATGTCCTCAAGAGCGTGGGAATTCAAGGGGTCGGCCAAGGCCACGAAAATCGTGTTTCCAGAAGCCCCGACCGGCAAGACGCCGTGAAGACGCGCGAGTCCGGATGGAATGAGACCAAGGGTGGCGGCATCCGGCGCAAAACCTTCCAAGCTATAAGTCTCGGCTCCGACCGACTCGGCAAGAACATGCTCAAAACCCTGCACATCGACAAAACCGGATTCAATGAAGACCTCCTCGATGGACTTCGAACCCGCCTGGGTCGCGTGAATGAATGCCTCGGCTTGTTCCGGGGCCAGATAACCCCTCTCCAAAAAAAGTTCGGTGACTTGACGGGAATCCATTTCTTTTAATCCAGATCGGCCATGGTGGAGCTGATGACCTCATCAGCAGTGGTGAGTCCGGCAAGCACTTTGCGAACCCCATCCTCGCGGAGGGTCCTCATGCCGAGTTCGCGTGCGCGCTGGCGCAGGGCGATAGTCGAAGCGTTATTGTTGACCATGTTTCTGACTTCGTCATCGACAACAAAAATTTCAAAAATGCCCATGCGGCCCTTGAAACCCTTGCCGCGACAGGCGTCGCAGCCGGTTGGTTGCATGACGCGAGCATGGGAAAGCATGCCTGGCTCGATCTGAAGTGCGGTCATTTCATATTCAGAGAGCTCGCCGGGTTGCTTGCAGGACGGACAAAGCCTTCTCACGAGACGCTGGGCAACCACCGCCCGCACGGAGCTGGAGACGAGAAATGGCTTCACTCCGATATCCACGAGACGTGCAATCGCGCTGGGGGCGTCGTTTGTGTGGAGCGTTGAGAGCACCAAGTGGCCGGTTAATGACGCATTGACGGCGATGCTGGCGGTCTCGTTGTCGCGAATCTCACCGATCATGATGATATTCGGGGCCTGACGCAGGATCGAACGCAGGGCCGCTGGAAATGTCATTCCGATGCTGGCGTTCACGGGCACTTGGTTGATGCCGTTCATCTGATATTCGACAGGATCCTCCACCGTGATGAGCTTGCGGTCGGGCTTGTTCATGTAATTCAAGCAGCCGTAAAGAGTGGTCGTTTTTCCTGACCCTGTGGGGCCAGTGACAAGGATAATCCCGTCTGGCAGATTGATGCACTGCTCGAACTTGGCTTGATCATCAGAGAGGAAGCCCAAATCAGGTAGACCGAGCATGAGCGATGTTTTGTCCAAGATACGCATGACAACGCTCTCGCCATGAACAGTGGGTATGGTTGAAACACGAAGATCCACAGATTTTTCGCCGACCCGAACTTGAATCCGTCCGTCCTGAGGAAGCCGTTTCTCGGCAATACTCATCGTGCGGGACATGATTTTTAGACGACTCACGATTGCCCCATGCAAGCGCTTCGGCGGGGATTGCATTTCCTGAAGAACGCCATCGATCCGAAACCGTAGTCGAAGCCGTTTTTCCAAAGGCTCGATATGAATATCACTCGCCCGGTTTGTGTAGGCTTCCAGAAGAAGCATGGAGACGAGTTTAATGACAGGCGCATCGCCTTCTCCGGTGTCACCCTCTTCGTCTTCGCCGACGACGTCACGTCCTTCGACGTCGCCCATGGATTTGAGCAAATCCGAAGTGGCATCATCAGCGTCCCCAA
Source organism: bacterium (assembly GCA_037147075.1). GTDB lineage: Bacteria > Verrucomicrobiota > Verrucomicrobiia > Chthoniobacterales > Terrimicrobiaceae > UBA967. The sequence goes on along the minus strand of JBAWVX010000029.1, from coordinate 16,904 downwards.
AAAACTTGACGATCAGCTTGTGGATCGCGTCGGGCGTGGCGCAGACGAATTCCAACTCGCGACCCATTTTGTAGGTGATGTCGTCCATCGTCTGCATAGCCATCGGGTCGGCGAGGGCGATGGTGGGAATGCCATCGCGAATGTCGATGGGTATAGCCTGATAGCGTCTCGCGTCCTCGGCCTGCAAAAGCTCGGCCACCTTTCGATCGACCGTCATGTGCGAGAGGTCGACGAATTCCATGCTGTTGAGTGAGGCGAGAGCCCGGCTCACATCCTCTTGGGTGACATCACCGCTCTTAAGCAGCGTATGAAGAACACCGTCGGAATTGCTTGCCGCGCGTGCGGCTTCAACCTGCGCCTTGGTCAGGAGACCCAAGTCGCGGAGTGCATCAACAATGTAGTCGTTCGTCTGGGACACGAGGGCAATAGAAAGAAGTGATATTATAGGGATTCATCCAGCCCGGGTCAACCAGTGGCACTCCGAGGAATCAATGCGAAAAAAACATCCACACCAGCACGAGTCCCAGGATAATGCGATAGACGCCGAAACCGATAAATGTGTGCGTCTGGACATAGCGGAGCAGCCACTTCACAGCAACGAATGAGACAAGCGCCGAAGCGATGGTTCCCAAAAAAAGAAGGCCCCAATGCTCGGCGGCGCCGCCATTGAGGGCTTTGAGAATTTTGTAAGCCCCTGCCGCAAGCAGAGTCGGAATACCGATCAAAAAAGAGAATTCCGTGGCCACAACGCGGTTCAATCCACACAGCATGGCGAAAATAATGGTCGCCCCCGATCGTGAGGTGCCCGGGAACACGGCCGCCAGGATCTGAGCCGAAGCGACCATCAGAACAACCGGCCAGGTGATCGTGCTGGAAAGAGGAACCCCGCTCAATTTTTTCTCCACTGCGATAAAAACCACCCCCCCGACGATCAGGGCCAGTGCCACAGGTAACGTGGACTCAGGGAGTTTGATTCCAAATTTATCGAGCGCCAAGCCGCCGACGACGGTCAGCATGAAACCTGCGAGCAACTTCAGATTGAAATCCATGCTGTGCGGACTCCGCCAATCGGCCATCATGCGAAGCCGGTCTTGAAAGAGCGGGAGAACCGCGAGCACGGCCCCACTCTGGATCACGACGTTAAAAAGATCGCTTTGCCGGTAATCCAACCACTCTTGAAAGATCAGCAAATGCCCGGTCGAGGAAACGGGTATGAATTCCGTGGCCCCCTCGACTAGGCCAAGGATCGCAACGATGAGCCATTCAGGAAGTGCCAAGGAAATCAGCCTTCGTTAAATGGCGCAATCGCCGGTTTCCTCAGTGCGGATACGCACCGCGTTCTCGATCGGGAGGATGAAAATTTTGCCGTCACCGATCTTGCCAGTCTTAGCCGCCGTCGTGATCGCTTGGATGGCTTTGGGAACCATGGCATCGCTCAGGACGAGCTCGATTTTGACCTTGGGCAGGAAGTCAACTGTGTATTCGCTGCCGCGATAGATTTCCGTATGACCTTTCTGGCGACCGAATCCCTTGACTTCGCTCACAGTCATTCCCTCGATCCCGACTTCGGCAAGCGCTTCTTTGACATCCTCCATTTTGAAGGGCTTGATGATGGCTTCTAGCTTTTTCATATTGTGCGAACGGAATCAAAAGCCATCTTCTTTGACAAGCATCAATCACAGGACGACCACTCGAAAAATGAAACCCACAAAATGGCGGCGCACAAGACTTGGCAAGTATCTGCGCCACCTGCCTAGGGCTAAACAGATTCGCGGCACCTGGATTCACCGCATATTCGGCGACCGCTTGTTCGCGAATGAGCTTTGGCATCCCACGGGCCAAAAATTTGCGGCTGGCATGGCCATAGGAGCGTTCTTTGCGCTCGTGCCACTTCCCGTGCAAATGATCGCGGCAGCCGTTGCCGCTTTTTTGCTGAGGGTCAACATCCCGGCGGCTATAGCGGGCACATGGATCAGCAATCCGTTGACCTTTCCACTCTGCATCTATTTTCAATATCGACTGGGATGCTTCCTGACCGGACGTGAGCCGATGCATTTTCAGGACCCCGACTTCCTGTCCTCACTCTCGGACGCCCCCGTGCCTTTTCTCGCCGGCGTCGTTCCCGCCGGGCTGATTCTGGCGGCAGCGACATATCCGATCACACTGCTTTTGTGGACATGGACCACACGAAGCCTGGGGGCCAGCCGAAGAATCCGTCAGGCGGGGCATCCAGCAAGGAAACCCCGCGCGGGTGAAAATTAAACAACCGTGGAAAAATGGAGACGCTCGGAAAAATCGTTTTCCCCGGTGAGGCCATGAGCCTGGCAGGCGTGCGGGAGAGGGTAAGAAGGTTTTTGAAATCCTCGGAATTCCACGAGGAGGAAAGGGCCCGGCTCGTCATGGCGGTCGACGAGGCCTGCTCAAATGCGATCCGCCATGCCTCTGACGGTTTGATCAAACCCGTGCGGCTCGAAATGAAACTCCTGCACGACCGGGTGCGCTTCGTTCTGCGGGATTACGGCAAGCCTTTCAAACCCACATCCGTCGAAGCCCGAAATCTGAAAAACATCCGCCCTGTTGGCTATGGCCTCTTCATTATCAACGAGGTGTTTGATGTCGTTGAATACACACCGCAGCCACGGGGAACACGCCTCAAGCTCGAAAAATTGCTTCCTGCTGAAAGGCCTCAAAGCTGTTTCTGAACGATGCGAAATATCTCGGTATTATCCTGAAAACCCTTCAAGGCTTCGGAACCAGGGCCGCTGCCAACAGCAATCGCATCCTCCGCGGCTCCGATGGCGGCCGCCCGCTTGCTCGCAGCCGGCTCCGTGGAGACCGGCCCCTCGGGGCTTGTGCGAGTGCCTGACTCTGGGCCGGTGGACCATGTAATGGATGGCGCGCCTTGGGCATTGATGCCGAGAAGCCCTGCGCCTTTATCGTTGCGGAAGGGATAGCCGTTCAGCCGAAGACCACCCACGTTGCGTTTGCCCGCCACAAGGATCAGGGCCTTCGGCCCCGCGTAGCGCGAGGCCTCGGCCACTGCATCGTCGAGGGCGAGGATTTCCCTCAAGGTTCTTTCCCCTTCGTTTTGTGCAGCCGATTTTCCAGCCAATCCGGCATCGACGATCAAAAGATACCCACGGGCATTGTATTGGAGCAGGCGAATGGCATTCCGGACCATGGTAGCCAGCGTGGGCTGCCCCGCTCCCGCGGCAAATTCATCGGCGAAATTCAGATTCCCCATGCTGAAAAGCCCTAGTGTTTTCGGACTTCTCCACGACGGCGTGCCTTCGAGTTCGATCTCGGTCCTCACCACATCATAGCCTTTTTCGCGCAGCTCCTGGGTCAGATCCCTCGCATCACTGCGACGCCCGCCTTGAGCCTCGGGTAAAAAATCCGCCGCCCCACCGCCCAAGATGACATCGACTCCCTGGGACTCCACCAATTGACGTGCGATCACCGGATAATCGAGCGGGTCATTGGTGCCGGAATAAAATGCAGCCGCAGTGGCATCGGTGATCGAGGCGTTCGAAACAATGCCGGTCGCTCGTCCACGCTGGCGGGCCATCTGCACAAGCGTCGGCAGTGCCCCCTTGCCTTGATTCACACCAAGAACGCCGTTGTTGCCTTTCTGACCGGTCGCCATTGAGCTGGCCGCCGCTGCCGCATCCGGCACCGCGAAGTCATTGGCATGGGTCGTGAGAAGAGCGGTGTTGGGAAACTTCTCGATCTGCAAGCGATGGTCCGCCCCGCCTTGATAATTCCGGGCCGGTGTCAGAACCGATGGCGTCAGGTTGTCCACCAAAAAAACAATCACCGCGAAAGGGCGTTGGACGACCCAGTTGATATAGAAGAGAGCCCCGAGAGCCAGAAACACGAGGAGGCATCCGAGCGCCAAAAGACGGTTGCGCGTTTTTTTGTTCATGGAAAAGATTTGCGTCCCCGATGCTCTGCGGGCAATATCTAATTCCTGTTTGCCCTGTGGTGTAATGGTAACACAGTGCCCTTTGGAGGCATTATTCATGGTTCGAGTCCATGCGGGGCAGCCAACTTTTGAATGGGCTGGAGATTGCTGGCTTGAGATTGGCGGACCCACTCCCTACAAGAGATTCAAATGATGCATCTCCCTAAAGAGTGGCGATTCCTGCGGTCTGGCTGGATTTACGCCTATGTGCTGGCCGGCCAGGAGTCGGCTGCAAGCGGGATGGTCTCGAAAGCCCTGCAGGAAGTGGCCAAACGGAACGACCTTGTTTCCTCCCGGCGCCGCCGACGTTTATTTTTTGCCATGCTCTTCCGGGAGGGACAAAAAATTCCCCCTCAATCCCTGGATGCGGAGTCGAAAAATCTTCCCCTTGCCAGGCTGCACAGGCTTCAGGAACCAGGCCGCAGCGCCCTGGCCCTGCTTCACCTCCGGCTGTTTGATCCCGATCAAATCGCCGTCATCATCGGCAAAACCGAGAAGGAACTTCCCGCCATCCTCACCGCGGCGCGGGAGGAATTTTCCAAAATCGAGACCGCCATGCCATGAAACCTGACACCGCGCGCCGCATACTGGCCTGCCATGTGGACGACCCGAAAGGCGATGCTCCTCACGTCATGCAAAACGCCCTCAAAGTGCTGGCGAAATCACCGGATCTTCAGGCGGACTACGAAAAGCAATCGCTCATCGACTCCAGACTGCGAGCGGCATTCAAAGACGCCGAGGTGCCGGATGAGGCCCTGAACCGCTTTGCCACCGAAGTGGCGGCGATTCCCACACGTCATTTCAATCCGCGCGACCCGGCGATTATTTCCGTCATCATCGGTTTTGTCCTGTTGGTTTTTGTGCTCACATGGGACTTTCTCGGGCGCCCGGCTTCATTTCCTCCAGATGGCCTTGAAATCGCAGAGGCCATTTTGAACGCCGAAAACTCGGCCTTTCAGCAGGTGTCTGTTCCCGTCGAAGAGCTTGAGGACTGGTTTGTGTTAAAAGGCTTTGACGGTTTCCGCACACCGGGCTTCCTGCGCGGAGGCAAGGTGGATTCCGCCGGGGTGCTGGAGTTTGAAAAACAACCCCTCGCGGTGGTGGGCTTGCCGGATCTCAAAGCCCAGTTGGCTGTTTTCAACGCCGCGCAGTGGAATATCGTGATGCCCGAGGGAGAGTGGCGCACGGCTCCCATCGATTCGGAATACGCCGTCGCGTTGAGCCGCGAGAAGGAGATGTGCTTCCTCGTCGTCTTCCAAGGCAAAGAGGCGGGCGTGCGCGCCCTCGTCAAAGGCGGCCCACGCTAAACAGGGCCGCTACTTCAGAGCATCCAATGCGGCTTGCACCTCCGCCGCATGTTCCCCGGTTTTCGCCGAGAGCGAGATCCAAACGACCTTGCCGTCCTTGATCAGGAACGATTGCCGCTTGCTTACGGGCAGACCCATCACGCCGCCCACGCTGAACGCCTCGGAGACCTTGCCGTCCACATCCGCCACGAGAGCGAACGGGAGATGGTATTTTTCCTGGAATTTTTTCTGCGAGTCGGGCGTGTCGCGGCTCACCCCCACGATTTGCAGATTCTCCGCCTTCAGCGACTCGAAGGAATCCCGCAGCGAGCAGGCCTGCGCCGTGCAACCGGGAGTGTCCGCCTTGGGATAAAAATAAACCAGCGTGATGCCCTTGGCATACACGTCCGCAAACGCGAAGGCCTTGCCGTCCTGATCCACCGCTGCTGGAACCGGGGCGGGCGCTCCGACTTCCAGGGCTTTTACTTTGCTGCCAAATCCAAAAAGACTCATAGTGATGATTGCAACGAGGGTTGTCTTGCCGTGCATGGCCTAAACTGTATCGGCGCAATTCCGCATGGCAAACGATCATTCGCCGGTGAAAAGCCCAACCAAACTCACAATCGTTTCAGGCATTCTGGCAGCCGCCGCCGCTGCGGCTCCCTGCTTTTTTTCCAGACCCGAAAGCCTCGCCGCCGCCGTGCGGGGCGCTTCGAGTGGCGCAAACTGGATCGACCGGCTCGCCGCCGCAGGCTATGCGGCCGTCGGACTGCCGGGCGCGGATGTGGTTCGGGCCGCCAGTGTCGCCGCTCCGGTTCTCGCCGCATTTTTGGCGTTCTCATGGATCGCGCGAAAGTTCCCGCCCGACTTCGAAAAGCGCGCCAGCTGGGGCCTTGGCGTTGCCGCTTTGTTCGTGATCGGATTCGGCGTCTTTGCGTCTGTTCAAGCCTGGCAGCGGGACATCCGCGACATCCGTCTTCTCGCGCCAGTCGAGTTGTTGCAGGCCGCCGACAACGGCGAGGGGCGGGTTTTTCTGAACTCCCCCGCCCTCCCGGCGGCACGCCTCCTCGCGCCCCGTCTTGACTCGCGGGCGCCTGACGCCGCAGAGATCGCAGTGCTCACGACTTCTCCCGTGCGCTGGCGCGAGGCCCACCGGCAGTCGCCCTTCACCGCCATCCTTCTCGCCACGCCCCTGGATGGCTCTCGCCAACTTGTCGAAATGCTCGCGTCATCCCCCGATTGGCACCTCGTGCGGATCGACAACCAGGGCCTGCTCTATCGGCGCGATGCATCCGAGGCGAAAACCCTGCCCGCCCAGCAAATGTTTTCGACCAAGCGGGACTCCGCCATTCACGATGCGCAGGCCGCCATGGTCATGCACTTCCTGGGGAAAAACAAAAACGCCCGCGACCTCATGGAATTGGCCCGCCACACCGCGCCGGAGGATTCCATCGTGCTCACCCAATCAGCCACACTCGCGGCGGCGCTGAATCAATGGCCAACCGCCAAAAAAGACGCCGAGGCGGCTTTGCGAAAGGATTCCTCCTCGATCCAAGCCCGCTATCTCCTGGCCCTCGCGCTGCTGGAGACGGGAAACATCCCCGGCGCGGCGCGCGAGGCCGAGACCCTCTCCTCGCAGCACTCCAACGACCCCTCCGTGCTCTGGCTCACCGCCCGCATCTCCCGCGAAGCCAATGACCCCACAACCGAAATCGCCGCCTTGGAAAAACTCCTCGTCTTGGCAAAAAAACAAAATGAGCCCCCCACCCTCATCCACATCCACCTCGCCCAAGCCTGGGCGAAACGCGGATTCGCCGCCCAAGCCCTCGAGAACTATCAAGCCGCCCTGAAAGGCGACCTGACTCCCAAGCAACGCAAGGAACTCGAAAACGCCATGGGAACCATTCAAAGCCGTGCCCCACGGCCTTGATCTTTAGATGCCGCCTGAGCGATCCTTGCCCCTCTTTTTGATTTTTTTGAGGTCTTTCCTGAACTGACTGGTCTCAAAAATGGTTTTCACTTATCCCAGCTTTCACCCCCAAAACGGATTTTCGGCCGGAGGACAGGATGGAAAGAATCGGAGCGCAGCGGAGAAAGACTGCCGAAGGCAGCCCACCAGGTGAGCGCGAGCGAGTCAATTCACAGAAAAAGCCGTAGCTGTTGTTTGATATCGCAAAAAAAATTCACCACATCGAATCATAAATTACTCATCCTCTGCGATCTCCATTTCCTCCCTGGTTAAATCTCTCGGATTCGGGTTCAAAAAGCTCATCGACACTGTTGAACGATGTCAGACTGATTCCTTTTTCGGAATCCTCAAGTGCCTTTCGGATTGTGGCGTTTGGAATTTCTCAACGACCCCAGTGACCTATCGCGGAGCGTTGGCGGTCGGAGGGCTCGTGCCTCGCCTCCGCTACACACTTAAACGTTAGGCATTTTTAAGGTGCCGTCGAATCCAAGACGGCTTGCGGCGGCAATCCGCCACGGCGCGAATCAGAACGGTCTCCTTGTCGTGTGTCTAGTAAATGGCGAACGGAAATCTGTTCGAAAGCGCTCGGTGAAAACTGCGATACGCCGTTTGGATGAATCCCAAACGGGAGCTTCAGGGCCTCCATGTCCGAGTAGAGGCTCGCCAGAAAATAGTCGCCCAATCCGGGCTCTTGCTTCTCGTAGAAATAAAATCCCTTGATCAGGTCGTCGCGCGCCGAATCAAGATTTTGAAGCCTCACCGAGTGGCTTGGTAGATTTGCGTGGACGGTTGAGAGCCACGGCCGACGATCATGACCGGTGCCAGAGCGGGCAAGACTGCCATCAGGAGCAGCGTTTTACCAAGCGTCTTCATGCGATAAGGCCTAACGATGTTTAGTCTCACAAAATTCCAATTTAACCTGAATCCCGCAAAATTGACGACAATCGAGCACCGGGGCAGGTGCGAGAACGAGCGACCAGAAGTTGACCCACAGGACGAGTGAGCGGGATCGAACGAGTCAAAGGACAGAGAGGATGATCTGTTGATGATTCGATGCGTTGGAAACAAATTGTGCGATATCCAATAAAAAGCCTAAGCCTTTTCCTGGTAATCTTATCCATCCTGTCCTTCGGTCTAGAAGTCCGTTTTCGGGTTCATGCAGGATGGGTTTAGCCTTTTTTGCGGGGAGCCACGGCCTTCCTGTTGTCCGGGTGTGCCGCAGGCTTGATACCGGGTGGATGCTGGCGTTATGCCATGCGAATGCCTATGCGCGCCTTGAGAGCTCCTTTGCCTGAAATCGCCATTCTTGTTTTGGCTGTGTTCCTGCGCTGCTGGCTCATCGAAATCAAACCGCCGCACTTCGATGAAGGCATCAACGGGTGGTTTGCCGACCAGATGACTGCGAACGGCTACTACCGCTACGACCCGACGAACTATCATGGACCGCTGCACTTCTATGCTGTCTTTCTTTCCCAAACGCTCTTTGGCCGGGAAGTGTGGGCTTTGAGGCTGCCGGCGATGATCGCCAGCATTCTGGCTGTGTGGGCGATGCTGCGCTTCCGCGAGTTCTTCGGGTTGGGGGTCTCCCGTTTGGCCGCATTGGCGATGACACTCTCGCCGGCCTTTGTTTTCTATGGCCGATACTCGATTCACGAGTCGTGGCAGGTGTTGTTTTCGATTCTGCTTCTCCACGGCTTGCTGGGCCTCTGGCAAACGGGCACACGCCGACATTTTTTCACCATGCTGGCAGGTGCTGTGGGCCTCATCCTCACGAAGGAAACCTATGTGGTCCACATGGGCTGCATGGCCCTTGCGGCACTCACTCTCTGGATTTACCAAATCCTCGTGCCCTCCCGCCCGGTGTGGCCAATCGCACGGCAGCAATGGACGCGCGACGACGCCATTTTGGGAGCGGGGGTCGCGGCATTGCTGATCGTATTTTTCTATTCGGGCACCTTTCGGGACTTCCGTGCGCTGAGCGGCCTCTATGAGAGCTTCCATGCATGGATCTCCACCGGCGTCCAATCCAGCGGACACGAAAAAAAGGCCTACGACATGGTTGGGCCACTGAATTGGTATTGGGTCCATCTCATGGCCCGCTACGAATGGCCTGCGTTGGCGGGGGCGCTGGCTTGCCTGCGCTATGTTTTCCCTTCGGACGCTCGCTACCGTTATACCGCGATTCTTGGTGCTGGCACGCTGCTGGCCTACTCGATCATTCCTTACAAAACACCGTGGTGTGTGATTTCGATGCTCTGGCCATTCTACATCACGCTGGGCGGCGTGGTGCGGGAATGGGCCGGCCGCGCGGCCCGAGACCGCGTGTGGCTTGTGGCAGTCCCTCTGCTGGCCGTTTCGGGCTACATGATGGTGCGGCTGAATTTTTTCCGATTCACCGATGACAGCGAGCCGTATGTCTACGTTCAAACCTACAAGGACATCGAGCGGTTCACGAAGCCCGTGCTGGCTGTCGCAAAAAGTGAACCCGAGGGATATCAGATGGAGGGCGTCATCATGCTCGACAGCTACTATCCACTGCCTTGGATTTTCGGCAACTTCACGCGCGTGGGGTATTTCAAAAAGGAGGCTCCGCCCGCGAGGTGGGATGCGGATTTTGTGTTGATCGAGGCTTCGAATGCGGCCCGCGTCGAACCCAACTTCCACGACTCGTATTACAAAATTCCCTTCCGCCTGCGGAGCGGGCAGGAGGAGTGCGTCGCCTACCTTGCCGCAAGGAAGTTCTCCGGCGTCGTGCCCGGCGAGCCGGACTTCCATCCGGTGGCGGAGGAAAAACGGTGAGCGGCGACCGTTTGGCAGCGGCACTGCTCACCGCTGTGAGTGCGGGCGTGACATCTGCAATTGTCCTGGCGATGGCCCTCGGAGGCCTCACGCCCACGCTGGCAAGCTTCGCGTTGCTTGCAAGCCTGCTCGGAGCGGGATTCACCTTTTGGAAAACCCAAGAGACCCGCTCCATTCGCCCGGGGGCTTGGGATGTCCTTCTCTTCAGCCTCTTCGCCCTCGCCTCGTTGCGCGCATTTCTCTGGTTGATCTATGCCGTGGGCGACGAATGGCGTGTCCTCTCGCCTTACAATCTCGGAGACATCTCGCTCCACATCCAATTCATACGCTACCTGGCGTCAGGCGTGGATTTCTGGCCGGCGAGTCCGATTCTGACGGGGGTGCCGCTGAGTTACCCGCTGGGCGCGGATTTGTGGAACAGTCTCCTCCTCCTACACGGACTGCCTCTGGAACGCGGGCTGATCTGGACCGGCCTCGCGGGAGCGGCCCTTGCCGCCTGGGCTCTTTGGCGCTGGGGTGGAGCGTTTGCGATGGCGGCCTTTCTTTTCAATGGCGGACTCGCCGGCTTCGCGATTTTACACACCGGCCAGGCACAGGATTTCGAGTCCGAGCTCGCATGGAAAAACGTTTTCCTCACGATGCTGGTGACCCAGCGCGGACTGCTCTACGCCTTGCCGTGCGGGTTGATGTTGCTCCGCGCGTGGAGGGACGATTTTTTTCGTGATGGGTCGGGCCTGCCTCGCAGTGTGCAATTTTTTCTCTACACCACGATGCCGGTTTTCAGCGTGCACGCGTTCCTGTTTCTGAGCCTCACGCTGGCGGCGGTTTTTCTCTTCCAAACGAAGTCCCGATTTCCTCTGGCTGTCTTCGTGTTCCTGGCTGTTGTTCCCGCCTCGACGGCTATGTGGTTCGTCACAGGCGGCTTCTCCGCCGCATCCGGTCTGCGCTGGCTGCCCGGCTGGATGCAAGCCGACGGGGGTTGGAAATTCTGGGTGGTCAATTTCGGAATCAGTCTTCCGCTTTTGATCTGGCTGGTCTGGAAAGGCATTGTCCGCGGGAACATCGAATCCCGCGCCTTCTGCACGGCATCGATCGGCGTTTTCATCCTCTGCTTCCTTGTGGCCTTCGCACCATGGGAGTGGGACAACACGAAGCTCTTGATCTGGGCGTGGCTCGTTGCGGCGCCCTTTCTCTGGACACGTATTCTTGAGCCTTTGAAGCCAATCGCCAGAGCTTCTCTCTGCGTGGCACTTTTTTTCTCAGGCGCGGTGTCTTTGATGGCAGGCCTAGATGGTCGGCACGGTTATGAGTTGGCCAAAAAGTCCGAACTGGCAGCCACAGCCCAAGCCCTTCGCGACGTGCCCGCCGGAAGCCGAATCGCCGTGGAGCCCCGCTTCAACAATCCGGTGATCCTGCTCGGTTATCCCGTCGTCTGTGGATATGAGGGCCATCTTTGGAGCCACGGTCTTCCTTATCGGGAGCCGCTCGCGAAACTCCAATCAGTGCTGCGTCAAGACGCCGGTTGGCGGAACGTGGCCTCCAAACTCGGAGCCGGGTGGGTGTATCTCCCGAGTGCAATTCCCGTCCTGCAGAGGGTGGACGCGGACCAGCCGGAACCCTAGGACGGAATCGAGCGCCAGAGCATGAAAATGATCGTGGCGAGGATGAGACACAGAGCGAGGAACTTGATGCGGGCGCTGTGGAATTCCCGGGAGGGGAGTTTTTTCGGCTTGCGGGTTGCCTGGTAGGCGCTGCGGGAAGCGCGGACCCCACCCATGGGCATGGCTGCGGGAGCCAGTGCCGCCCGCATTTTCACGGCTTCACGCTCGCGGGCTTTTTTCTCCTCAATCCGCTTGGGAAAGTTTTGCAGCTCCTTTTCCAGCTCTTCCATGCGGCGCAGGGTGACCTGCTGCTCTTTCGAGAGGCGTTGCTCCTCGGCACTGAGTTTTGTCGATTCCGTGGGCTTCCTGAGGCGCATGGCTTACTTCGCAGTGGTGGCTGACCAGATCTGAAGGAGGAGGAACACAACGGCGATGACTTGAAGGGGGAGCGTGAAGGCAAAACCGGCCCGCAGCCAGTAAGTAAACGAGCGATCGTCCTCCAGCGGATACTCGCTCTCCATCAGCGGCGCGGGCGACATTTCCGATGAGGAGTCCACCGCCAGCTTGGCTTGGGATTTGACATAATCGGCGCGGGCATCCTCGACGGCGCTCAGGGCCTTGCTCAACTCGCGTGGCAGGTCTTGGGGATTCCAGGAACGCGCATTGATGTCCTCAAGCTGACGCAGGTGCTGGTTGAAGGAGGCGTAGATCGCATGCATTTGCTCAACACGTTTTTGGGACTCCTCGGTCTCACGCTGCACCACGACCAAGGCCCGGGTGAGTTTATCCAGCATGTCGGAACGCCCCTGCTCCAGGCTGTCCTGCCTTCTTTTAAGCTCTTCGAGCCGGGCTTTCTCCCGCTCGATCTCCTCCTGCTTTTGCTTGAGGCTTTCCAGTTCCGCGCGGACCTGCTGGACCTTGTCGCCAAGCTCGCCATCCTCGTCACTGGTCAAATTCAAATAGGGGCTTTGCTCTTTCTTGGGATAATCGGCAGGCATACGAGTTGCCATGGGTCATAACCAGATCCGTGCCAAAACTCCAGAATTTTCAGGCGATTTTTTATTGCCCGCCATGAAACAGAAGACGTAAGCCAGCGACGGGATCGCGAAAAAATCCCAGCGCGAAGAGGGATTCCCCGTCGCCACCCGTCTGCACGCGAAGTGAGTGCGGCAGACCGCGCTGACCCGCGAAGCCAGGCTTTACCTTGCCCGACCGATCCACGACCAATTCGGGAGGGAGCGTGGCCTTGGCATAGTCCTCATCACTGACGCGGGCAGACTCAAGGGCCTTGGGATTGTAGAGGCATATCCACCAGCCACGGTAGGCATCCGGCGCGGTAGGCGGTGTGATGCGGATGCGGAAGTCCCCCGCATTTTTTTCGCCGCCACTGAAGGGAATCGAGTAAATCGCCGCGACTTCCTTTCTCGAGGACAAAAAACCGGCCATGAAGCTCCGCAGGGTGCGCCGCAGCTTGTCGCTCGAGGAGAGTTTCCCGTAGACCCCGAACTCGATCGCAGCCGGGTCGTCGGGGTTCCCATAGACATTCATCTCGATGTAATCATTGATGCGAAACGAGAGGTAGGGGACATTCTTCAGGTAGCCGTTGTCGATGAGGGTTGGGGGAATTTCCTCGAGGCTCCTGACCGTATCGTTGTTGCGGATGTCATTCACCATGACGCGCCAGGAGGGCAGGTCGCCTTTTTTGCCCGCATCGGTGAATTCCATGCCGGTGTCGACTCCGTCAAAAATGCGAACGATGGTGGACTTCGGGATTTCGGCAATCCGGTAGCGCTGCTGCAGGAAAACCATGTCGGCGGTGTTTTTCACAATCACGCCCCTCTCGGTGGAACCATCCTTGAGCAGAACCGAGTCGGGTTCCGCATAGCCCTCGTTTTGGCCTTTTAAAAACACGGGAGCCAAGAGGATCAAAAAAATGGCGCTCCATTTCAGCGTTGATGAGTGCATGGCCGCGAACTATAAGCCTGCGCGGATGACACTCAACTCGAAACGCGCGCTGTTGGCGCTCCTCTCCGGCACAGCGCTGGCGGGCTGCGTGCTGCCTCCCAAGCCGTATCAAAAACCACCCACCACCGCAGTCTCATCCCCAGTAAAGACAGGCGCCTTCTGGTGGGGCACCTCGACGGCCAGCTTCCAAAACGAGGACCGTGGTGTGGCAGCAGGGTCTCCGAATTTTTTCAAGACAGACTGGGATATTTTCGCCGAGGAGGGTCGCATTCCCCCACGCGGAGAGGAGGCGACCTTCTCTTGGACCCGTTTCGACAAGGACCTCGCCGCCCTCAAAAAAATCGGAGTCAACCACTACAGGTTCGGCATCGAGTGGGGCCGCGTAGAGCCGCAACCGGGCGTCTTCAACGAGGAGGCCATCCGCCAATACGTTTCGATGGCCCGCCAGCTCAAGGCCGCCGGGATCGAGCCGGTCGTGACGCTTTGGCATTTCACTTTCCCCGCCTGGCTCTACGACTCGAAGAAAAAATCCCGGTCCGGCTTCCTGCATCCGGATGTCGAATCCCGCTGGAAGGACTACGTGACCCGCATGGTCAAGGCGCTATCGCCGTATGTGAAGGTGTGGGTGCCGCAGAATGAACCGAACGGGGCGCTCTACATCGGCTACTTCGGAGGCCACTGGCCGCCGGGACTGCTCGCCACTCCGGGTTCACTGAAAAAAGCCACAAACACCTCCGTGGCTATGTTCCGGGATGCGGCTGCCATCATCAAAGAGGAAAATCCAAAGGCCCTTGTCATGGGCATCTACTCGCTCCCCCATTGGACGCGCAAGTTCGGCCAAGATCCGACCTATGCGGTCTACAACATGATGCAGCACCAAAATTTCGACCACCTCGACCGCACGGCGGACGCGATGGATTTGATCGGTGTGAACTACTACTACTCCCAAGTCGCCTCCGCCCGCCGCTTTCTGATTCGACCCAAGGGCGAACAGAGCTCCCATTACACGCAGAACGGCTGGCTCATCGATCCCGAGGGCCTGCACGACGTGCTGATGGACGTCGCCAAGCGCTACGGCAAGCCGATCATCATTTCCGAAAACGGCATCGGCACCCAGAGCGAACAGAAAAAAATCCGCTACTTCCGCGAGCACGTGAACCAGATGCGCCGCGCCCTCGAGGACGGCGTGGATATTCGCGGCTACTTCCCGTGGACGCTCACCGACAACTACGAATGGGCCGAGGGCTACGCGGCGAATTTCGGACTCACCAGCTTCGATAAAAAAGAAATGATGTTGAACCTCGAACCTGCCGGCCGCTGGTTCCGAAACTTCATCCACGCGAATCCCGAACCCTGATCCCACGACATGACCACACTTCTCGAATGCCACCTTCCCGGAATCAAAAAACTGCGCAGCGGCAAGGTGCGGGAGGTGTTTGATCTTGGAGAAAACCTTCTCGTCGTGGCCACAGACCGCATCTCCGCTTTCGACTGCATCCTGCCCACAGGCATCCCGCGCAAAGGCGAGGTGCTCACACAGATGACGCTTTTCTGGTATGGCGTGCTCGATTTCGTGCCGAACCACTTCCTCACCGCCCGCTTTGAAGCCTATCCGGAGGTTTTGCAACCTTTCGAGGAGCAGCTGCGCGGGCGCTCGATGATCGTCCGCAAGGCCAGCCCGCTGCCGGTGGAATGCGTGGCGCGCGGCTACATCACCGGCTCGGCCTGGAAGGAATACACCGCCACGGGCAGGGCCTGCGGTTTCGACCTGCCCCCAGGCCTCCAGCAATCCTCACGCCTTCCGGAAACCCTTTTCACCCCGGCCACGAAAGCCGACACCGGGCATGACGAAAACATCACATGGAGCCAATGCCGCTCGGTCCTCGGCGATGAACTCGCCCTGCAAGCGCGCCGCCAGACGATCGAACTCTACGAGCACGGATGCGCCCATGCCGCCAAGGCCGGGCTACTCATCGCGGATACGAAATTCGAATTCGGCATCGTCGGCGGCGAACTCATCCTCATCGACGAATGCCTCACGCCCGATTCCTCACGCTTTTGGCCGGCGGATGCCTGGAAACCGGGCACGAATCCCCCGAGCTACGACAAGCAGTTTGTGCGCGATTACCTGGAGACTCTCGATTGGGATAAAACACCGCCCGCACCCGCCCTGCCAGAGGATGTCGTGCAGAAGACCTCCGCGAAATACATCGAGGCCTATGAAAAGCTGAGCGGACTCAAGCTGCCGCCGGCCTGAGTCATGGAAGTCCTCAAAACTCTCGCCGTCGCCCTCAGCCTGGGCTCGCTGGCGGGTGTGAATCTTTACCTCACCGTGCTGGTGACGGGACTCGCCCTCCATTTCGACTGGGTGACTCTGCCCCCCGCGCTGTCGGGCCTGGAGGTCTTGAGTCACCCCGTCCTGATCGGTATCGCCGCCGCGCTCTACATGGTGGAGTTCTGCGCCGACAAGATTCCCTGGGTCGATTCCGTTTGGGACGGCGTGCACACGCTCATTCGTCCCATCGGCGCTGCGGCCCTCGCCGTCGCTGCCATGGGAAACGCGCATCCGGTCTTTGAAGTCGCAGCGGCCCTGCTCGCCGGAGGCATGGCCTTCTCATCCCACGCCGCCAAAGCAGGAACCCGCCTCGCCGCCAACACCTCACCCGAGCCCCTCACCAATATCGCCCTGAGCCTCGCGGAGGATGGATGGGTGCTTGGCGGCCTTGGCCTGCTCGCATGGAGCCCTTATGTCGCCCTCCTGGCCTCCGTTGTCGTCTGTGCAACGATCCTTGTTTTCCTCCCACGCCTGCTCCGGAACATCTTCAGAAGCCTCTGCGACGCCATCAAAAAAATCCGCTCCTGCTACGACTGACGCCCAGAGCGCCGACATCGGCATCTGAACGAATTTCCAGCCCACTCCGCTCAGGAGCGCGATTTTGAATGAAAGTGAACCCTGACCCAACAATGCCCCCACTTCCCTTGAACGCGAATTCAGCAGAATTAGCCACAGAGCGCACGGAGAACACAGAGGATGATCTGTTTATGATGCGATGCGTTTGAAATGATTTCTGCGATATCAAACAAAAGCCAAAGCCTTTCCTGTAATACCAAGTATACAAAATAGCTGGACACAATAAATTTAGCTGGATAAACTCAATGAGTGAGAAAACAACATTTCAAACTCGGAAGGCCTGATTTAAGCGCTGAACTCGAGGAGCGTTATCGTCAGGAAAAAGACGCACGCAGCAAAGTCAGGCTGCTTGCCATGAGGATGGGAGCCAGCGGAGCCCACGCTTCACAAGATATTGCTGATATTTGTG
>JBAWVX010000028.1:0-37032 GCA_037147075.1 bacterium | reverse complement strand
TGCCTATAACATTAACCATAAACGGAATGAGTTGTTTTTCAGGGCTGACTAAGTAGAGCAGGGAGACCCGGAAGGGATGAGAGGCAGGAGGGCGACCGCCTGGGGGACTCCCCCTCATCGAACAGGACGCGCGGATTGCCCTTTCCGGCAGAGGACAACGAAGTCCGCGGCATATCGCACCATTACCGCTTTCATTTGCTTTCCTCCGTTGACGACTTTGTCCAAGCTATCGAGATAGTGCTTTCCGGTCGAGGATGCCCCCCCGACTGCTACCGGTAGCATGGCACGTAAATGCTGCGAAACTTGCAAAGCGCGATATCTACCGCGAACGCTGAAGGAGTGGCGACCCTAACGGGATTCGAACCCGTGTTACCGCCGTGAAAGGGCGGTGTCCTAACCGCTGGACGATAGGGTCTGGAGCTAAACAAACTACAGTTGCTGCGCGATGTGGGCAAGATTTTTTTCATAGGCCATTTTTTGCTTCTGGCTGGAGCTCGGGGAAGAATACTCGAGAGGGCGTTGTTGTTTTTCCGAAAACCGATATCTTCCGGAGGCACCGATGAAAAATGAAATTCTGAATACAGCTGACGAAGTCGCGGTCCGTGCCGCCCAAATCATCGCTGGCGATGCTCGCGCGGCTGTTTCTGCCCGTGGACGTTTCGTGATGGCTGTAAGTGGAGGCCGAACCCCGTGGCAGATGCTTCGAGCACTTGCCAACGAGGATGTGCCCTGGGCGGGCGTGCATGTGATTCAGGTGGATGAACGCATCGCTCCGGCAGGTGACGCCGAGCGGAATCTCACGCACCTCCGCGAGAGCCTGCTCTCCCATGCGCCGATTCCCGAGAATCAAATCCACGCGATGCCGGTGGAGGCCTCTGATCTGGCTCAGGCTTGCCACGACTACACCACCTTGCTGAACAGTCTTTGCGGGAATCCTGCGGTGATCGATCTTGTTCACCTCGGCTTGGGACCTGATGGGCACACCGCCTCTCTCATACCCGGTGATCCCGTGTGCGAAGTTCAAGATGCGGAAGTGGCCCTCACTGGCGTCTATCAAAATCGGAACCGCATGACGTTGACCTACCCTATTCTCAATCGCAGTCGTCACATTCTCTGGGTCGTGACCGGCGGGGAAAAGGCGCCCATGTTGCCGCGCCTGCTTGCTGCCGACGCAGGCATTCCAGCGGGCTCTATCACGCAAACCCATGCCACCCTTCTGGCGGATGCCCCGGCGGCTGCGGAATTGCCGACCTAAGGCAGCACTTCCAAGAGGTCGCCCGGAACAAGACGGATTTCCGATGTGCCTTCAACGATCGCGGGCAGGGATCCGTCTTCAAGCGGCTTGCCGATGGCAAGGCTGGCTACAGTTTGTTCGCCAGCGGTTGCTTCGGGGGTGTTTTCGGAAAGCTTGGCAAGAAAAGTGATGCGCCTCTGAGGGGCATCGAGTCCGCATTTTTGAATCTCCGTTGGCGTGGCAGGCAGACGTTTAGCGACCTTGATGAGGGCGAGGTTTTTTGAGAGGTCCCGAACTTTTGGGCTCTCTTGCGACCAACCTTCCCGAGTTCGAGTGATCTCGCGACGGTTCCCTGCGGCTTCGATACGGATAACGTCCACATAATCTGGATTGATGCGGAGGAGAGCGCCGTCGCGAAGCTTTTCCAGGCGAGGTGTGAGCAATTCGGTGGCATTGGCAGTGACAGTGCCGCTGATTTTTCTGGGTTCCAAGTGCGCGGTCACCCCATGAGCAACCGTCAGGTGAATCAAATAGGAAGCCTCGTCGGCATGAGTGAAGAATTGCGCTTCTACCGGGTTGCTCTGGCTGGAATCAGTTGCCGCGTCTGTGTTGATTCCAGCCTGGAAGTCATCAAGCCGCAGGGATTCGATTTTGGAAAGAAGCTCCTCGACGGCGGAGTCATCGGCAGGAGTCTTCAAAGGCCGCAGGATTTCCCAACCGCCCGCATTCCGTTGCAATTCCAGTGCGGTATGCCTTTTGCGAAAAACGACGCGCTCGATCTGGCGTGTGCTGATGGGCAGAAGCCGACGGTCGCGGAATTTTTCAATGGGCTGTGTCATCAAGCGCACGAGCTCGGACGAGATCAGGTAGACCGTCTTGGAGTTTTCAAACGCGACATACTGGCGTGTGCCGTCCGGGCTTGTCTTGCCAATCAGCAGCGACGGGGGAGCGTCGCCTTTGAAGTCAATTTGCAAGCTGCTTTTCAGAAGACCGTAACTGGCGAGGCTTTTCTCGTCGCGGATTTCGTCATCATCGATCCGGTCAAGAACCGTCGTTTCCAAGGCCGTTCGCATGAGGGCTTCCACGGCTTCTGGAGACGCAGTGTCCTCCATGCCTCTGGTGAGATTCCAATCCTCGCCTTTTCGTTGAATGCGGAAGGATTGGTCCCCATTTTTAAAGCTGATACTCGAGATGTCATCGGGATCAAACTGGAACAACGGAGAGCCGGGTTTCAAAGTGCGCTCGGGGGAGAATCTCCAACGGTGCGTGGTGCCAACGAAAATGGCCAGGCCGGTGGCGAGAAGGAGCAGGAGAATGGTGGAAAAGCGGTTCATGCGCGGCGTCTCAACCAGACGAGCAGGCCAAGAATCGCGGCCAGCGAGGGGATGCCGACAACGACAAGCAAGGCGAGGCGTGACATCTGGATATCCGTCAGCTGGATGGAAAATCGCGTGGCATTTTTCGGAGTGATGCCGCTCAGACCACCCCGGTCGATCAGTGAATTCATACAGCCAACCAAGAGGTCGAGTCCGGGGCGGTTGAGGCCGGCATTGTGTGCGAATTGGGAGGACGCGATGACGATGAGGCGCGAACTTTGCACGCCGACACGGTCATTTTCCAACGCATCGCGCTCGGCCGATGCCGCGATGTGGATTGGTTGCCCGTTGTCTATTCCGTCCTGATAGGCCACGCCACCGGGTTGATTTGGAAGGTAGGCCGTCTCGCCCCAGAATTCCTCTGCGGCCTCGACAAGGGGTCGAATGCGGATTTTCTCGCGCTGCGCCAACTGTTGGTCGAATGCGAGGGATTGGGTGGCGCCTGGAAAGAGAATGTTCATCCCTTCCAAGCGGCGGGTCACTTCGGCATTGGGCAAAACGTGGGCGGTCACATCGCGCAAGATGCCGGTTGCCAAGGGGAGTTGGATGAGACGCAGCACACGGTCGTCCCTGGGAATAATGCCGGAATTCGCCAGCAGTGAGTGCAGGAGCGGCGTGCGGCTGTTGGGATCGAGCAGAACGAGCATGTTGCCGCCCTTGCGCAACCAGGCGGCAATCACAGCCGCCTCGCGTTCGTCGAGGTCGGATTTCGGCGCGACAAGGACAAGCGCTGCGGCATCGGGAGGAACGGTGTCGCTCGAAGAAAGAGAGAGAGTTTTCACGACCGCATTCTGCTGGCTGACGGCTTCGGAGAAGTTCGAAAGCTCGCGGTCGGGCGATGGTTCTCCATGGCCAGTGAGAAAGTAAACCGTTTCGGAATCGGGCTTGATCAAGGCCAGGAGCGCGCTGGTGAGGACTTGTTCGCCCCGGAATGCCAGAAGAACGGGTTGACCGCCTTGGGCCATTGGAGAGAGGTCGAAATCTCCCATTTCGGCGATGTTCAAAAGACGGTGACGGCCCTCGTAGTCGAGAATGATGAGGTTGTCCAAAGTGGTGAGTTTGTATTTCGCCTGTAAGTCCTGGATGCGCGAAAGATTCCGCGTGGGGTCGACATACTCGACCCTCAAGCCTTGGCGCTTGTTGAAAAGAACCTCATTCATCAGGCTTCGCAAATCGCCGAAAATCTGGCTCACAGGCGATAAAAAGGTGGGCGAGGACACGATGATGACCTCCAGCGGTTTCTTAAACTCTTTGAGAACCGCACGGGTCTGGCCTGCCAGAGAGAATTTTTGCGATCGCGAAAAATCCCGGCGCTCGTAGTGGACGAAGCCGAGGTAATTCACCAAGGCATAGATGACCAGAACAGCGATGATCTGAAGGCCGATGCTGATTTTGATTCCTGTGCGCGGTGGCTTCATGATTTCCAGCGGCGGTATTGAAAAATGTGAAACGTCGCGAAGAGCACCAGCAAGGTGGAACTCAGGTAAAACACCACAGGCCGCGTGTCGAAGAGACCCTGTGAGAAGTCCATCATGTGTTCCACCGGCGAGAGATAATAAGTCAACTCCCTTAGAAACGGCCCGGTGGAGGGCAACAGAAAGGAAAGCAGGCCCAGAAAAAAGAACCCCAAAATCGCGGCGAAGGAAATGATGGCCGCGACAATTTGGTTGTCCGTGAGGGTCGAGGCAAGGCAGCCAATGGCAGTGAACAGCAGCCCCATCATAAGCAGCATTCCATACGCTCCCGCGTAGCTTCCAACAGCCCCGGCGGCTTTGACGCCAGTGACCTCCTGGAACACAATAAAGTAAAACAGACTCGGCGCCCACAGGATGATGTAAAAGAACAAGCACCCGGCGTATTTGGCAAAGACGACCTGGGCATCCCGCACGGGGGCGGTCATCAGTGTCTCGATCGTTCCCATTTTGGCCTCCTCGGCGAAGACCCTCATGGTGATGAGCGGGAAAACCAAGACGAAGGGGAACCAGAAATAGACTGTGTTAAAAAACGCCTGAACCATGGTCACCGTTCCAGGTCCGGCGTTCAGCAGTGTCACGCCGGCTTGGAAATTGAAACCCGTGACGATGAGGAAAAAAAACAGCACGACATAGGCCAGTGACTGGTGAAATACGCTCGAGACTTCGCGTCCGAACAAGATGAAAAATTTTCTCATGGGTCAGGTCTCCTCCCCTCCGGTGACTTCTGCAAAAACCTGCTCCAAGGAGACGGGTGGGCGACTGATCTCGCGGACCCGCCAGCTATTTTCGACGGCATGCCGGTAGAGCGACTCCCTGGGATCACAGCCAGGCGAGGGCTGGATGGTAAAAATAGTCCAGTCTCCATCCGCGCGGTGTGAGACGCTTTGCACGGTTTCGAGTGATCGCAGGGCGGAGGCCGCTGCAGCAGCGTCAGGCACAACGGCGTCGAAGAAGATGCTCCCGGCTTGCCCCAGGTGGGCCCGAAGATTTTGCGGAGTGTCGAGCGCCTCAATGCGGCCTTTGTTGATGATAATAACCCGCGAACACAGCATCTCCACCTCGGGCAGGATGTGCGTGGAGAGCAGAATGGTGTGGTGGCGGCGCAGATTCCGGATCAGGTCGCGCACGAGGCGGATTTGGTTCGGATCCAGACCAATGGTCGGCTCATCGAGAATGAGGAGGTCGGGTTCATGGCTCATGGCATCTGCAAGACCCACGCGCTGCCGGTAGCCTTTGGAGAGGTTCCCGATGAGTTTTTTTTCGACATCCTTGAGTCCGCAAAGCTCCAGCACATCACCCACCCGCTCGTTAAGACGGCGGCCGGGAACACCCTTCAAAGCCGCGCGATAGCGGAGGAATTCCTGGACACGCATGTCGGCGTAGAGGGGAACATTTTCCGGCATGTAGCCGATGTGCTCACGCGCACGCAGGGAATCCGCGAAGACGTCGAAACCCGCCACTTGCGCCCTCCCCGATGTGGGAGGGAGAAATCCGGAAAGCATTCGCATGGTCGTGCTTTTACCGGCTCCATTGGGCCCCAAAAACCCCACAATCTCACCTTTTTGCACTTCAAAGTCGATCCCGTCCACAGCGGTGAATCCACCGAAGCGTTTTGTGAGTTTTTCGACGCTGATCATCTTATCTTGATTCTAATGCGACACGCGGGAGCGGGGAAGAAAAAGCCTTCGATCCATCAGGAAGCCTCCGGATTCCGAATTGCCGTCGAAATGTTGCGGACCAGGTGTGAGCCTGCCAGCAGGGTGAAAAAGATGAAGCCCGCAGAAGCAGCCATCATCCCGGCGGAGTTCAAAGAGCCGAGATCGTGATGGCCGGTGAGCCAACCCAGGCAGGCCGGGGCGAGGGTGATCGCCAAGAGGTGACCCATGACCGCACTGCAGAGAGCCACGACAAGGCTCCACAGGAGGACTCCGGGAACGCTTCGGCTCAGCAGCATCGCCGAGGCTCCCGGCACAATCAGCATGGCAATGACCAAAATGCTTCCCACGCTTTCAAAGGCAACGACTGTGGTCAGCGCTGTCACGATTGTTAATCCCTGTTGAATCCAGCCCGAGGCAATCCCGCTCGCTTTCGCAAAACGGGGGTCGAAGGCCGCAAGCTGGAGTTCCTTAAAAAAAAGAGTTGCCAAAGCGAGGTTCAAAACCAGAACCGCACCGGATTGCCAGACGATGCGAGGAACAGGGGACGAGTCGACGACCGCGAGTTCCAAGGCCCCATACAACACGCAGCCCGGATCGAGATCCACATGGTCGGCGGCCACCCGGATCAAAATAAGGCCCAAGGCGAATAAACTGCAAAAAACCACGCCCAGCGAGGCTCCGGTTTCCACGCGTCCGCGGCGCTCGATCACGCTGCTTACAACACCTGTGAAAAGCCCGGCGAGAACCGCTCCTGCCAGCATCGGGAGGGGATTTCGCGTTCCTGAAACGATGAATCCCATTGCCAACCCGGGCAGAACGGCATGGCTGATGGCGTCTCCCAGCATACTTTGTTTGTTGAGGAGCAGAAAAACACCCGGCACAGCACACGCCATGGCGGTCAACGCGCCGGCGAGGACAATCCAGGTGTCGAGGTCGGTCCAGTTCATGAGATTTCCGGCTCCGGGTTGCGCGGCACGAGTTTTTCACGCGCCTTGTTGTCGAGAATATCCTCGAGCTCATCGACCAGGCGCTGGTCGAGGACATGCTCGATGAGGTCGGCATCGCGATCAACCCGGCTCGGCGCGACATCGGCATGGTTCAAAAGATAAATCTCCCAAAGGCGGTGGTTGCGGACCAGACGTCGCGCCTCACTATCCCCCCGTCCGTTCAACTGCACACTCGCTCCAGCGGGATCTGTCGTGATCAGGCCCTCCTCGGACAATTGGGCAATTTCACCCTCCAGCTCATTCCGTTTCCAGGGGCGCTTCATCGCCAACCGGGATACGGGCACGGCAGATTGGGAGTCCTCAGCGCATTCGAAAATCGCTCGCAAGACATGCTCTCTCCGCAGCCGCTTCGACGCCTCGCGATCGAGGAGATACCTGATGAGAAGACCTCGCTTTCGTCCAGCGACAAGGCTCACACCAAAAAAAAGCGCGGCAGACAGAACGATGAGCGCACCGGTTGGAAGTCCAGGCAGGAGGGCACTGGCCACCACTCCGACAACCGAACTCAGAACCCCCACACCTGCTGCGGCCAGGGCCATGACACGCAAATCATCGCTCCAAAAACGGGCTGCCGAAGGGGGAATCACCAGCAAGGCGACGACCAGAAGGATGCCCACAGTCTGAAGCCCAACAATTGTCACCAGAACGACCAATCCCATCAAAAGGGCATCCAGCGGCTTCACGGGCCAGCCTGCGGTGTGGGCATAGGATTCGTCGAAACAAAGCAGGGTGAATTCCTTGAAGAGACCCGCGCACACAAGCGCAACCAAGAGCGAGGCCAAAAGCACGAACCACGCGTCGCCAGCAGTCATGGACGCGGGGTTTCCGTAAATCAAACGCTCCAACCCCGCAGCCTGCCCGCCGGGGAGTTGTTGGATGGCGCTGAGCATCGCGATGCCGACACCAAAAAAAACACTGAGCACGATGGCCAGGGCGGCATCATCCTTCAGGTGGCTGGTTTTGCGAATGAGTAGAACCGCTCCCATTCCCGCGGTGCCGGAGAGAGTGGCCCCGAGCGCGAGCCAGAGGAACGAACGGGGCGAAACTCCCAAGGATCCGGCCAGCAGGAAGGCCAGCGTGATCCCAGGTAGAGTGGCGTGGCCAAGTGTGTCGCCGAGCAGCGAGCGCTTGCGTAGGAGCAGGAATGTGCCGGCCAGCCCCGCCGCCGCTCCGAACAGACAGGCCCCGGCCAGAACGACTCGCGTGTTGTGGTCTTGAAGAAGAAGGACGCGCCAGAGGGATTCCATCATCAGGATTCGCGGGGTGCTCCAGGTCGGGAAAGATCGACCACCGCCTCGTCCAAGAGCGTCAGTCTTGCCCCGTAGGTTTTACGCAGGTTGTCGGGAGTGAGCACCTCGGACGCGGGACCTTGTGCTACGACCCGCATATTGAGCAGCACCACATCGTCGAAATACTCCGCCACGGTGTCCAAGTCGTGATGCACACAGACAACCGTGCCCCCTTGATCCTTGAGCTTTCTTAGCAGCGTGAGGATGGCCTGTTCTGTGGCGGCATCCACGCTGGCAAAAGGCTCGTCCATGAGATGCAGATCGGCCTTCTGTGCCAGCGCCCTAGCGAGAAAAACCCGCTGTTGTTGTCCCCCGGAAAGCTGGCTGATCTGGCGCCCGGCGAAATCGGCCAAACCGACATCCGCCAACGCCTCGTCGGCCATGCGGCGGTGGCGGGCGCGAACAGGAAGAAACCAACCGATTTTTTTATAGAGTCCCATCGCCACGACATCCCGCGCACTCACCGGAAAATCCCAGTCCACGCTCTCGCGTTGGGGCACATAGGCCACGCGCGAGCGAACGTTTTTGAGCGGCTTGCCATAAAACAAAACCTCGCCCGATGCCGCTGGAATAAGACCCAGAGCGGCTTTGAGCAGCGTGCTCTTGCCCGCGCCGTTTGGTCCAACAATCGCCGTGGAGCGTCCGGGAAGGATCGTCAAGTCGGCATCCCAGAGGACCATCTTGCGGTGATAGGCGACATTGAGGGAACGGACTTCGAGCGGAGGGGAAGTCATGGCGCGTGACCTCCGAGGGCGTTCGTGATCGTGCGGGTGTTCGCCTGGAGCATGCCAACGCAGGTGGCCTCCGGCGTCCCTGCGGCACCAAGCGAGTCGGAGTAGAGCATGCCACCGGTCTTGACGGACTGCCCGCGAGCCGCCGCCCCCTCGATCACCGCACGGATGTTTTTTTCCGAAAGGGTGGATTCAAAGAACACGGCGGGAATCTGGCGTTTTACGATCTCGTCCACGATGCGGTTGATATCCGAGACGCCGGCCTCGGACTCCGTGCTCAAGCCTTGCAATCCCAGCACCTGAAGACCAGTGGCACGACCATAGTATTGGAACGCGTCATGTGCCGTGATGAGGACCTTTTTCTCGGGCGGAATGGTGGCCGTCGCGGAGAGAATCCAACTCGAGACGGCTTCCAAAGAGGATTTGTAACTCTTGCCGTTCTCGTGAAAGCCGGTCGCTCCCCCGGGGTCGGCCTGTGCCAAGGTCCGTTCCACAGCTTCGATGCAACCCGCCCAGACGAGGGGATCCATCCACACATGCGGGTCTTCCGCGCCGGCCTGCCGAAGCAAGAGGTCTTCTGGAATGGTGGAGGTCACAGCCGTGACGCACTTGCCGTGCTGGCTCATCTTGTCGAAGGTCGCCTCCATGCGGCCCTCCAAATGAAGTCCGCTGTAAAAGATCACATCCGCTTTCAGAAGCTTCGCCACATCGTCACGCGTGGGCTTGTAAAGGTGAGGGTCCACCCCGTCGGCGATGAGTGCCGTCACATTCGCCCGCTCACCGGCAACCTGCCGGACCATGTCAGCCACCATACCAGTCGTGCAAACCACGTTGAGAGCAGCCTGGGAAGAACCGACCGCTGAAACGAACCAAACCGCCGCGACAAGTAAAAACGATCTCACGATTTGAAAATTGGAGCTCCAACGTGAGATTGGCAAGGGAATGCTGGATGATTCGATACGGCGCAGCGGCGGAGATTCGTTTTCCATTTTCTGTCTGGAGAGGATTGGTGCTAGTGTAGAGAGGTGTTGAAAAAAATTGCGGGGTATTTCCGGTCGCTGGTTTTCAAACTGTTAAATTTGCATGATGCACCTCACTCGCTCGCTGGAGGTGTGGCGATCGGGATTTTCATGGGATTCACTCCGCTTTTTGGATTGAAGACTCTCCTTTGCGTGGGCGCGGCGTATTTGTTTCGCTGCAATCCGATAGCGGCTGTGATTGCCGTTTCCCTCCATGATGTCGTGGCGCCCTTTTGGCCTGTTCTCTTGGAGTTGGAATATGCGTTGGGCTCGCGAATAGTCAGTTTTTTCGATGGGACCTCGCATCCGGTTTCGGTGACAGATTTCCATGTCCGCGACCTGATGAAGTGGACAACCTTTTCGAGTATTGGTCTGCCGATGCTGGTCGGGTCGATTTTTCTGTCGGCTCCCGCAGCGGTGCTGAGCTATGCGGTGATGCTTCCTGTTTTCAAAAGCCGGGCAAGCCGCAGAGAGGCGCGCAAAGAGGATGAGAGGGTATGAACACGGCTATCGCTTGGATCTGCGGCTTGTGGACAGCGGGAGGTGCCTTTCTCCTCTTCCGGGAAGCCGGTTCCTGCTCTTGGTGGGATGCAGGCTGGGTTCTACTGCTGGCACTCATGGCCCATGTGAGCCTTGTGATGGTGGGAGGCCTTTCACGGGCCCGCTTATGCGCTGGCGTTGTGCTGGTGGTTTTCGCAAGCATGGTCCTCCTCACGGCCCTGTGCGGATGGCCATTGGGCCCTTTGCGTTTCACAGGTCCTGCGGCTTTGCGTTTGGGGAACGTGTTCCCACTGCTGCCACCATTGATGGCATTTTCCTTGCTCACCCTCTCTCAGCGGGCTTTGGCGGTTGCCTGCCCCGAGTTTGGCACAAATGCGCTTGCAGTCGCGGTAGCCGCCGTCTTCACCGCCTCCATCCTCAATGCGGCCAGCTTCCTATCAAGATTCCGTATCTGGTGGCTATGGAATCCATGGGGTGAGACGCAGGCGCCGCTTGCCACCATTTCGGGAAGCATTTCGCTTGTTTTGGCGGGCTTCTTCTTGGCGCGAATCTACCCGGAGGACACAGGCTTGAAACTCTCCCGCTGGTCGCCTGCCTTAGCCGTGTTGATCGTTTTGAATCTGCTGTTCCTCGCTGCAAACACCCTTCATTTCGTGCGGAGCCTATGAAATTTTCCTTTGGGGATCTGCTAGGACAAAGCCTCCAAGACAAGCCTCCCATCCATCCCTTGGAGCGTCAAATGGCGAAACGCTGGGTCAAACTACGTTTGAAGCGATTATTCCCCGAGTTGCGAGATGATCCTCATGCCCTCGAGCGCGCTTACCAACAATTGGGCCTTGAGGCGCACGAAGGCGCTGGCAAAGGCGGTGCGACGGTTTATGAAATTACCTTACCAAAGTCCAGCCAACGGGTCTGATGGGAACAAGACTTCCTTGAAGGCAGCCGGGAACCTGAAAAGACGAATCGAAACCCGCCTTGAGTATCCTCCTCTGCAGCAAGCCTAACGCGTGGAGATGCGATGTTACAAATCAGGATTTCCCAGAAAGCCGCAAAGCATATCTTGAGTTATGGCGAGAGTGGTGACACGATAGATTTATCTTCAAGACCGTCCTCATAGCTCAAGTGGATAGAGCAGGGCTCTCCTAAAGCTCAGATGGTGGTTCGACTCCACCTGGGGACACATCCTCAACACCCACAGGAAGCTATTTTTTGAAACTCGAAATTCCGAACAGGCCTTTTGGCGGATACATCTTTGATTGCGACGGGACGATAGCCGACAACATGCCGTTGCACTATCGCGCATGGTCCATGGCCATGGCAGATTTTGGCGGCGAGTATCCCGAAGATCTCTTCTATGCGTGGGGCGGACGCCCCACAGCGGTCATCGTCGGCCTGCTGAATACGAAATACGGTCTGACGCTGAATGTTGAGGAAACAGTGCGCCGCAAGGAAAAATACTACAGGGAACTCATCCCCGAAGTCGTGGCCGTTCCTGAGGTCTTGGATATCATCACATCGCTGCACAGCTCCGCGCCTCTCGCCGTGGCATCTGGGGGCCATCGGGAACTTGTTGAAGCCACTCTCGATGTGCTTGGCATCCGCCAGCTCTTCAAAGCGATCGTTTGCGCCGAAGACTACGAACGGGGAAAACCAAACCCCGATCCCTTCCTTCTCGCTGCGAAACTCATGTCTGTCCCGCCAGAAGACTGCCTCGTGTTCGAGGACAGCCCAATCGGTGTCGAAGCAGCCCAATCAGCGGGTATGGCTTGGGTGCTGGTCGGACGAGCAGCTTAGCTCAAAACCCCGTTTTAACTGATTCCCTACTGAATTCTAATGGTTCCATACCTGTCGGCGCAATTTTTATTCTGTAAAAGTTAGCATTTAAGTCTAACCTATTGAATTTACGATCCTAATTTTTTGAATTTGATTTCAATGATAAAATCAAAGTTGTTTCGGTGTTATACTGTAGTAAAAATGATCGCTAAGCTAATCCGAGCAAATCAAATAGGGAATCCTAACGCACCGGGATGGTCATCGGCGTGGGGTTTAAGAGCATGATGGCCATGGCGGCGGCGTAGATGGCCAACCCTAGAAACACACCGATAGAGCCGAGTCGGTAAGCAGCAGTCTTGGAATCCCTGCTGGCAATAATTATGGCGAGGGTTCGAAGCATTTCGCGCTGTATGCTCCGGGTTAAAACCCATTTGACGGCAAGAACACGGAGAAAGATCCACAGGCAAGAAACCAGAATCATTGCCATTGCGACGATGATCAGCACCTGAGAGCAAGTGCTTGTTCCAGCGATCGTCCTTCCGGAGAATCCGGTGGTTGTGATGGCGACGGCGGCGAAACCTATAACGACTTGGGAGCGTTGGTGGAGGATATTGAGTTGACGTTCCAGAAGCCCGAACAAAAATGGAACTTGGTCAGGAAAAGCCGCGAGCAATTGTTTAGCCTCTTCTTCTGCTTGGATCGGTATATTGGTCAAATTAACTTTCATTCCTTGAATTTTTCAGGCATGAATTCCAATCGATATGTTTTGAGAGCATGTTGTCGCCATCAAAATGAAACCATGCTCGGAAGGATTGGCCGGCGATGACGCCAGGAAGCCAGTGGATATCGTCGGCCCACATTTCATCGTAGGGAATGGCGTCTAACTCGGTCCAGATCGGAAGAGCCTCCTCCGTTTCGACCAAGGTTCCAGAATAAGAAGAAGCGGTAAATACCGTGCAATGAAGGCTGTAGCCGTCCTTGAATTGAAAGTGCAGTTCCCCACGAGGCCGGAGATCGATGGGAGTGATTCCGACCTCCTCTTCTGTTTCCCGAACCGCGCAGTCGTGAGGCTGTTCGCCAACTTCGATCCTCCCGCCTGGGGCATTGATTTTTCCCGCTCCAAGACCTCGCTTTTTCCTGATCAAAAGGATCCGCCTTTCTGTGATGACGAAACACAGTGTGGCCCGCTCGCGTGGTTGCCACTGATTCCAAAAATCATCCATGAGCTTCGATGACTAAGGCAGGAGGCGAATCAGAAGCTGGGGGTAGAATCCGAGAACGAGGATCAAAACGGCGCAAGCCGTGATAGCAATCTTGGAAAGTGGTGACACGGCTATGGCACCAGCCCCCTCTGGAACCGGTTGCCAATACATGGCTCGAATGACTTTGAAGTAGTAGTAGAAACCGCTGGCTACCGTGATAACGCCAATCAGAATCAGGAGATAGAGTCCTTGATTCATAGCTGCTTCGAAGATGAAAAACTTCCCGAAGAACCCGACCGTGAAGGGTACACCGGCCAATGAAGCCGAGGCTATGAGCATGGCCAGAGCCAAACCAGGGGCGCGTCGGGCCAAGCCATTGAAATGCGACAGATCGTCACCACCTGTGGCCTTCGTGACTGGAACCATGACGAGGAAGGCCAGGAAAGTCATGAGAAAATATCCACTCAGATAAAACACCACAGCACGACCGGCAAAAGCATTCCCGATAGCAGCAAGACCCACGAGAAGATAACCCGCGTGTGCTATGCTCGAATAGCCAAGAAGGCGTTTCAAGTTGGTTTGCGGGATCGCAGCCAGATTGCCGAAGAGAAGTGTCAGGGCGGCTAGAATGACGAGGACAGAAATCAGTTTTGGCTGGAAAGAGTCCAAAACGTAAAACGGCTGTAGAACACGAATGAGAATGACAAATCCAGCGGCCTTCGATGCCACAGCCAGGAAAGCCGTGATGGGTGTCGGCGCGCCTTGATAAACGTCAGGAACCCAAAATTGAAATGGGGCAGCGGCTATTTTAAATCCGATCGCAACGAGAACCATCGCCAAACCGAAAAGAATCGCCGGGTGATTGGCCACGGGAACGATCGAGAGGTTTTTTTGGATCAGCGAAAGGTTGGTTTCTCCAACCGTGCCGAAAAGCCATGTCACACCATAGACAAAGAATCCGGTCGAGAGAGCTCCCAGAACCAGAAACTTCGTGCCGGCTTCCAGACTTGCCATGCTGCGGCGCATGTAAGCGACTTGGATGTAAAGCGAGATTGTCACCAACTCCAAGGCGCAGAAGATCATGATAAAGTCGGCAGCGGAGGCCATCCACATCAGCCCCGCGCAGGTGAAGACCGGTAGAATGAAAAACTCGCCCGAACCTGCCTCCGGACGTTCGGCTGGCACGAGGCGTTGGACGATGGGAAGGTAGTCAATCGCCAGAATAAGGGTGAGAATCGTCGCCAAGAGGGCAAATCGCTTGAAAAAAAGTGAAAGGCCATCAACGACATAGAATCCAGAATCCTGCATGGCAGTCGGATTGACTTCGATAAAAAAACTCAAAATCAGCACGCACAGGAGACCAAAGATCGCTCCGTGAGCAATTGTGACCTTGTGAGATTTCAAGCTAAAGGATTCTGCCATGAGCAGGAAGATGCCCAAACAGACGACACAAATTTCCAATGCGACGGGCGGTATCATGGCAGGAGCAAAGCGGGTGTAACAAGATTCACGAGAATTTGCGGGAAGAAGCCGAAAAACAACATGACTGCAATCAGAAGAACGATGGCGGCGTGTGGGAACCCCGAGAGATCACTGAGGCGCGACCAGCGGTCAGGGAGCGGTCCCATGAAAACGCGACGATAGGCGCGCAACATGTAGATGGCTGAAATCACGATGCCCCAAACCGCGCAAATGGTAACAATCTGGTAGCCGTTGAAGCCGAAGACTTCTTTGCCATTGAGGAAACCCATTTGAGGAGCACCGGAGGCAAAAGATCCGAAGAAAACAAGGAGTTCACCCGCAAATCCAACAAACCCAGGAAGACCGACCGAAGCCATGGCAGCGAAGCCGAAGGCGAGGCCGAGTTTTGGTGTCGCGCGAGCAATTCCTCCGAGTTCGGAGAAATCCAAAGTGCCGACGCGCTCGCGAATTTCCCCGCAGAGGGCGAAGAGAAGAGCGATCGTCAGTCCATGACTGAGGAGCATCAGCGAGGCTCCTGTCAGACTCACTTGATTCAACGCAACAAACCCGAGAAAAATGTAGCCCATGTGCATGACGCTGGAGTAGCCGAGCATGAGGTCCAGTTTTCGCTGGGCGATCGTGCAATAACCCACATAGAGAATGTTACAGGCGAGCAGAGTCAAAAGGATCGGGGCAAAAGCCTGAACGGATTCCGGAAGAATGGGAACAGTAAGGCGAATCAGACCGTAAAGGCCAAATTTTTTCAAAACCCCGGCGTGAAGCATGGAGGCGGGAGCCGGAGCACTTGCGTAGGCCTGCGGGGCCCAGGTGTGAAAAGGAAACAGAGAAACCAAAATACCAAACCCAATCAAAAGGAGCAGATAGACGGCGGGCGAGTCGGGAATTTGACCGGCTTGGGCGCTGGACAGAATCTGACGCAGATCGAATGAGCGGGACCCCTCGGGTTGGATGAGATAGAGACCGATAATCCCAAGGAGGAGAATGAAACTCCCCGTGGCCAGATAGACGGTAGCCTTCCATGCGGCGGCTTGACGATCGCCGGATCCCCAGATGCCAATGAGGAGAAAGGTCGGGATGAGGGCCAACTCGTGGAACATGTAGAAAAAGAAGACATCCACCGAAGCAAAAGCCCCGACGACTCCGGCCGAGATCAGGAGGATGCTGGCATAGAACCAGCGGGGATTCTCGAGAGGTGCACGGGCCACACAAACTGCGGCCAAGGTCACGACCACCGAGAGAAACAGCATGACCAGACTCAACCCATCCGCGCCCAAAGTGAAACCGATGCCCAATTGCGAGACCACCGGAAAACTGGAAACGAACTGGAAACCAGATTGTGCCGGGTTGTAGAAGAAGGCTACGGCTAGGAGGAAGAGAACGTTCAAAGCCGAGCCGAGGATGGCGGTAAACCTGGGGTTGGCTCCGGCCATGACGAGCAAGGCCGAAAAGATCGGCACCAGAATGAGAAAGAGAAGCGGGCTGACAGGACTCATTTGAAAATCAGAATGTAAAGGATACCAACCACACCGGCTCCGAAGAAAAAGGCGTAGGCTTGAATATTACCGAGTTGAAGAAAGCGCAGGGCAAACCCGCAGGCCCAAGTCAATTTGCTGGGCACTTGAACGACCAGAAGATCCACCACCCACCGATCTGCCCACGAAAGAAAGGCAGCACCCCCTCCTTGAATGTTGCGAACAAACCAGAAATACACGTTGTCGATGTAGAGGCGGTTTGCAAAAAGCGGGATGGAGATGGGATCCTTCTGGGCTTTGAAATAAAGCATCGTCGCGAGCCCGGCACCACCAAAGAACATGACATAGAGGAGCGGGTGGAGCAGATGGGGAACGAGTTCGTGATCAGGGCGAGCCAGCTTAAAGAAATGGTCTTGAATGAAGGGGAACCCGGCCAAAAGAGCGAGCACCGAGAGGACGAGCATCGGGATCAGCATGGTGACGGGTTGCTCCTTGGCGTGTTCCGCATGTTCACTCCGTGCCTTACCGAAAAACACCACAAGGAACTCGCGGAAAATGTAAAAAGCTGTGAGACCAGCGGCGGCGGCAACGAGCCATCCAAGAAAAGGAATTTTCACGACAGCCCACTCGATAATGAGATCTTTGCTGAAATAACCGCTCGTGGATGGGCACCCGGCAAGGGCCAGCATTCCTGCGAAAAAGCAGAGCATGGTCACCGGGGTTTTCTTGCGAAGTCCACCCATCTGCCACATGTCCACCTCGTGGTGCATGGCGATCATGACAGAACCAGCAGCCAAGAAGAGAAGGCACTTGAAGCAGGCGTGGGTGAAGAGGTGAAACATCGCGACATCGGAGGTTGGAGCGACACCGATGCCGAGAACCATATAGCCGAGTTGGGAAATCGTGGAGTAAGCCAGAATGCGTTTAATGTCACTCTGTTGGGTTGCCATGAGCGCGGCGGCGAAGCAGGTGATGCCACCAACCCAGGCGATAATCTCGCAAGCGGTAGGAACGGCGTGCAGAATCGGAAAGATGCGCGCCAGCATGTAGACTCCTGCCGCAACCATCGTGGCGGCATGGAGAAGGGAGGACACTGGTGTCGGACCCTCCATCGAATTAGGCAGCCACACATGAAGCGGCATTTGAGCCGATTTGCCAATGGTGCCCATGAAAATCAGAATGCAGGCGATGGTCAGAAAAATCGGAGCCGTCGCAAGGCCAGGAATCGACTCGATCAACTCGGCAAAAATCACAGTTCCCGTTCCAAACCACAACAGGAGAATACCCAGCATGAGGCCGAAATCGCCAATCCGGTTGACAATGAAAGCCTGCTTGCCGGCATCGGCTGCGGAGTCTTTGGAATAGTAGTGGCCGATGAGAATGTAGGAACTGACGCCGACGAGTTCCCAGAAGATGAACAACATCATGAAATTATTTGCCAAAACGATGCCGAGCATGGAGAAGAGGAAAAGGGAAAGACCGGCGAAGAACCGGGAATAGCCCTCCTCATCGCGCATGTAGCCAAGGGAGTAAATGAAAACTAAAACAGAAATCGAAGTCACCACCAGTAGCATGACTTGACTCAGGTGGTCGAGGCTGATGCCAATGGTGAGGTTCAGCTCCGGCCCAAGGCTCAACCATGTATGCGAGAGCATCTTGGCATCAACGGACTGATTGAAAAGCCACCAACTCAGGACGCAACCGGTGAGAGCCGCCAGAATCGCAAGGGAGGCGCTGAGAGTTTTTGAGAATTTCCCGAGGAGGAGGATCAGCGCGGCGCTGACCAACGGGGCGAAGAGGATAATCCAGGGCGCGGTTTGCGTGCTCATCAGAACTTCAGCGTATTCAAATCTTCAACATGCGTGGTCTGCTTGGCGCGGAAAAGGGCGACTATAATCGCCAGCCCGACAGCTACTTCTGCTGCCGCCACCGTAATGATGAAAAATACAAGCACTTGGGCGTTGTAATTCGGCATGCCATCATTGAGCAGATTGAATCGGGAAAAGGCGACCAGAGAGAGATTGGCCGCGTTCAGCATGAGTTCGAGTCCCATGAAGATGATCAGGATATTTCGACGTAGCAAAACCCCGCCAAGGCCGATGGCGAAGAGGAGTCCGCTGACGATGAGATAATGCGCTAAAGTTGGCATGGAGAAATCAAAAAAATCACTTCAGTTCTTTCCGGCTCAGGAGAACAACACCCACGGTGGAAACTAAAAGGAGGACACCAATGATTTGGAAAGGCAGATTGAAGTTCCGAAAGAGGGCGAACCCGACCTGAGCCACATCGTTTGCCATAGGATGCGACACGTCAGGTTTCACAACATTCAAAGCGGGCAGAGCGGTGATGACTTGAGTGAGCGTGGCAAGAAAGCCCCCCACCACGATTCCGCCGCCGACCCAGGCCGAGAGGCGGACACGGCGGCGTTTCTCCTCACGCAGGTCGAGCAACATGATGATGAAAAGAAATAGAACCATCACCGCGCCGGCATACACGAGCACTTGGACGACGGCTATAAAGTAGGCATCGAGCGTCACGAAAATGGCAGCCAGTGACACAAAAGACATGACCAGGCACATCGCGGAGGAGACGGGATTTCTCAGCAAGATCACCCCCAAAGCAAAGGCCAGCATGAGGAGGGAAAAGAATGAGAAAAGGGCAAGTTGCATTGAGAGTGTTGGGGTGACGCTTTATCAGCCGAAGGCGGGTTGTTCTACTTTTTTTCGTTCCACTTGTTCACAAGACCATTCATCACTCCGCCGAGTTCGCGCAATTTGTGGATGTCGTGAACCATCTCGCTGCGGGAAAGACCCGTGATGGAATAGTCCTTGCGAAGATAGATCGCCTGCTCCGGGCAGACTTCTTCGCAGAGGCCGCAATAGATGCAGCGAATCATATCGATGTCGAATGTTTTTGGGCGCTTCTCGACCTTGCTCCAACGCTCTCCCTCGGGGATCTCCTCGGGTTGAATAGTGATAGCGCGGGGCGGGCAAATGAACTCGCAGAGTTGGCAGCTCACGCACCGGTCGCGTCCAAACTCGTCACTCACGAGGGTCGGCGCGCCGCGATACCATGCCGGCATCTGTGCATCCCACTTTTGCTCGGGATACTGCATGGTGACTTTGGTTTGGCCCGTCAGGAGGCGCAGCATGTGCTTGAATGTGATCAGCAGGCCGGCAACGATCGAAGGGAGATAAATCTTCTCGGCCAGAGTGAGGCGCGGACGTGTGACAGTGTAAGCCATAGAATAGGATGTTTGTAACAATGTTCGATCCGCGTGGCAACTTAGGACTCAATTTTTTTCAGAACCGGCTGCAGGTCGACAGCACCCGTGCGGTCAGTTCGAGAGCTGCAGGACAGCGAGGCGACGCTCCAGAACGGGGTCAGGCTCGGCACCGAGGGCCTTTGCGGTCTCGTAGTGCTCGCGGGCAAGCTGCATGGCCGGGGGGGTCGAGTTGGCATACAGAACCGCGAGGTTGAAATGGGCGCTGGCATACTTGGGATCGAGGGCCAGACTCTTCTGGAAGGATTCCTCGGCTTTGGCGGTTTCACCTTTGTTCCCGAGAGCGATGGCGAGGTAATTGTGGGCGACGGCATTTTGGGAATCAGCAGCCAGCGCACGGTTCAGGAGCGAAATCGCGTCGTCAAAGCGACCTTGGCGGCAATAGACCTTCGAAAGATTCAGCAAGGTAAAACCGTCGTCGGATTTGAGAGAGAGCGCTTTCTCCAGGGCTACTTGGGCGGCGGAAATTTTGCCGGTCTGGATTTGTGTGACACCGAGATTCGCAAGGGCAAAGTGGCTTTTGGGGAAAAGATCTACAATGCGCTGGTATTTTTTCTCTGCTTCATCGTAGCGACGAGCGGTGAAAAACGAAGCCGCCTCGGCTGCAACTTGCTTCGAGGCGTCATCGAGACCACCTGATTCCTCGATGGATGACTCCGTCGCAGAGGATGTCTTGGAAGGCTTAACCGCCGTCAAGGAGAGACCGGCACCCTCGTCCTCAGGCTTTGGGAGCGCGGGAATCGGTTCACGGAACAGGGCGTGCTCTTCATCTTTCAGAACCGGCGGGGGATTTGAGAGGGAAGCGATGGATGAGGCCAATGAGCCGGATTGGACTTGAAGGCGCTCCAGTTCTTTCTCAAGGTCGGACACAATTTGCCTTCGCTCGCCCTGTTCATGAATCTGGCGAGTCACAATTTCACGCAAAAGCTGATTCTCGGCAAGAAGGCGCTTCTGCTCCTCGCTTGGCTCGGCATTCAGACGGAGCTTCGCAAATTCCCCTGTGGCCTCGTCAAGCTGAGCCATGAGCGTCTTGACCTTTGTGTCGCGGGAGGCAAGTTCCTGACGAGCACTGGAGAGGCGGTCCTGAAGTTGAACGATCTCCTCCCGGAGACCTTCCGCCTCGGGGCGTGAAATGCCACCCGCATCGGCAACTTGGGCCAGTTTTTTTTCCGATTCGGCGAGCTTTTGAGCGAGATCTTTATTTGCCCTATCCACCTCGGCGAGCCGATCCATCTCGTCTTTTTGGGACGCGATCTGCGTTTGAAGGCTGGCATTGTCCTTTTTGATGTTCGCCAGCTCGGCGTCATTGTCTTTCAGTCGCTTGATCCGCGCGAGCGCCTTGTCCCGCTGGGCAGCCACATCGCGCCGGTCCTCATCGGTGGCTGTCAGGACTTTTTTGCTGGCTGCAATGTAGCTTGCGGCCCGTTCCAATTTGCCGAGGAGACGGGTGTTCTCGTCCCTGGCCACGTCGTTTTCGGCCTCAAGCCGCGCAATGCGCTCCGAGAGCTTTTCGATTTTTTTGTCCTGCGGTTCACCAAGTTTTTTTCTGAGATCGTCCCTCTCCGCTGAAGCCCTTCGGCCAGCATCCTCAGACTGGGCCAAGCGGGAGGTGGTTGCGACGAGTTCCGTCTTTGTCTTCTCGAGCTCCATTTTGACGCTGCCAATCTCGCCCTCCAGTCTCTCACGCGACCTCTTTTCCTCGGCATTCAGTTTGCGATATTCAGCGAGCTGGCGTTCCAAGCTGGCGATCTGCTCGCGGGTGGCGGCAGAGACGGACGCAGCCTGTCCAGCGGAGGCAGGCGACCGCGAACGACGGGCTCCGAGAGCTGGATCGGGGATGTCAATTTCAAATCCTCGGGTTGGCAAGGGATCCACGGTCGGAGGAAGTTTTTCAGGCTCAGATGCCACGATAGATCGCAAACGCTCAATGTTCTCCTTGGCCTTGCGCATGCGAAAGTTCACAACGATCTCCTGCCAGGAAGGATCGTCTTTCCGGATCTGCTCCAGGATGGATACCGTCGACGCATAGGCTTTCATGGCATCCCTCAACCGCCCATCACGCTCCAACTGCTCGCCAGCCTGATAGTCCTGAAAAGCTTTGACAAAAAATTCCGAGGGATCGCCTGAAAACGCCAATCCACTGCTGAGAATGAAAACAAATGCGAAGATCGCGGAAAATCGGGAGATCATTTCTGGTAACGCCGGAGTCGGGAACGGCACAATGGCCGAGCCTCTCGGGGATATCAACCCGAATCAGGAACGTCTTGGAATTCAAAATCAACCTTGCCATACGGCGTCACAGGAAGAATATGAAGGTGATGAGCGAATTGGAAATTTACGCCGCCGGTGTTCGACAGCCTGAAAAAATGCTCGGATTGGCTTTGGAGCTGGATGTGAT
Source organism: bacterium (assembly GCA_037147075.1). Lineage (GTDB taxonomy): Bacteria > Verrucomicrobiota > Verrucomicrobiia > Chthoniobacterales > Terrimicrobiaceae > UBA967. The sequence continues at coordinate 15,132 of JBAWVX010000028.1, read as the reverse complement.
TCCAAATTTGAGATACAAAGTCGACACAAACCACGACATCGTTTACATGGAATTTGACTCTACGGTTCCCTCCGGAACCTCGCTCGAGACGATTTTCACGAAAATCGGTTTGAAAGCCCTCTTCGTTGGGCAACTGCCCCCGGAGTCGACTGTTGGAAAAAAAACCCAGCGGATTCAATAACGCTCGGCGCCTCGAACCTCCCCGCCAATGATTGGAGTCTGCGCCAAAGCCAGTGCCTCTTTTCTGACTTTTCTGGGTCAAGTGGCGATGCTTGCGGGGGAAACCCTTCTTTCCATCGTGCGCGGAAGGATCCGAGCCAAGCTCGTGGTCCAACAGCTGGCTGAAATTGGCTTCAGGTCACAGCTTGTCGTGATTGTGACGGGAGCTTTCACCGGCGCCGTATTCACAGCGCAGGCTTACTTTCAATTTGCCAGCCTGAACATGGAAACTGCCGTGGGTCCCGTGGTGGCGCTCTCGATGTTTCGCGAATTAGGACCGGTTTTGACTGGCTTGATGGTAGCCGGCCGGGTGGGGGCAGCCATGAGCGCCGAGATTGGCACCATGCGTGTGACTCAACAAATCGACGCGCTCCGAGCCTTGGCGGTGAATCCAGTGGACTATTTGGTCGTTCCGAGGGCCCTGGCGTTGTTCCTCTCCATGCCTTTTCTCGTGGTTGAGAGCGTCGGCTGCGGCATTTTGGCAAGCTATTATGTCGGCGTCAGGGTTTTGAACATCTCCGGCGTCCACTTCCTCGCAAACACGCAGAAATTTGCGAGCTCCAGCGACATCGTCATGGCACTGGCCAAGGGGTTTTTCTTTGCGGGGATTATCGTCTTCATAAGCTGCCGCGAAGGATTAAACGCGAAGGACGGCGCCGTTGGCGTGGGACGCGCAACCACGGCCACTGTCGTGAACTGCTCGCTGGCCATTCTCGTGGCCAATTTTTTCCTGACGATGGCCCTCAACATCATTTTTCCCGCCGGACAACGATGAATGCACCCCTCATCCAAGTCCGCGACCTTGTTCAAAAAATCGGGAGCCAGGAAATTCTCAAGGGTCTCAATCTGGACATCCACAAAGGCGAAACACTCGTTCTTCTCGGGAAAAGCGGAGGGGGCAAAAGCGTCTTTCTTCGTCATCTCATAGGACTCATGCGACCGGTCTCGGGCAGTATTTTGTTCGAGGGTCGCGAGGTCACGAGACTGAAGGAGCGGGACCTCGAACCGGTTCGGAAAAAGACCGGGATGCTCTTCCAGGACGGCGCGCTCTTCGACTCGATGAACGTCTTCGACAATGTCGCCTTTCCCCTGCGGGAGCGCGGGGAGCGCGACCCCTCAGTCATCAGCCGCAAAGTCGAAGAATCGTTGGCCATGGTGAACATGCGCGGACACGACAAAAAAATGCCGGTCAACTTGAGCGGTGGAATGCGGAAACGCGTCGCTCTGGCACGGGCAATCATCTCGCCGCCGGATGTCATCCTCTACGACGAACCGACCGCAGGGCTGGACCCGATTGTTTCGGACAGCATCAACAAACTCATCCGCCGCCTGCAAGCCGAGTTGCACGTGACCTCCATCGTCGTGACTCACGATATGGTGAGCTGCAACCACATCGCCGACCGCGTGGCCCTGCTGAATGAGGGACGCATCTATTTCACTGGCACCACCGACGACCTCCGCCAAGCGACAGACCCTGTGATCCGGGATTTTGTGGATGGAAGATCCGGGGAAACCGTTTATTGAATCAAACCACATGAGCAGCGAAGACAGAGGCACACAAATCAAAGTCGGAATATTCATCCTGATCGGCCTGTGCACCGTCGGCCTGATGGTTGTTTATTTCGGGCGGCTCGGGGAAGGCTTCGCGAACTATTACAACGTGAGAGTCGAATTCACGAATGCCAGTGGTCTCCTTCGCGGTTCCGAGGTGCTTTTGGCTGGCGCCAAGGTTGGCCGCATGACGAGCGAACCCACGATCCTTCCCGATATGCGCGGCGTTTACGTCGAGCTTCGCATCCTGGAGCAAGTCCGGATTCCTGTCGGGAGCAAATTTTCCATTGGAAGCTCGGGCCTTCTCGGCGACAAATTCATAGAAATAGCACTCAGCGGAGACGGCAAGGACACGGACTTTATCCATCCAGGCGCAGTGATCCAAGGCACAGAAAGCGGAGGCGGCATCGCCGGAGTGGCCTCTGGAGCGGCAGATCTGATCTCTGACCTCCGAGTGACGGTTGGCAATATCAATGCCGTTGTTAAAAAACTGGACTCCACGATCCTATCCAAAAATGAGCTCGACTCGATGTCGGCCACGATGAAAAACCTCCAAACTGCCACAGGACAGATCGCCGATGCCTCCAAGAAGATCGACAGCACCTTGAGCGCCGGGAAACAGACCATGGAATCCGCAAAAAAAGCGACCGATGAATTTCAACAAACATTGGCAGCCATGCACAAACTGATCGATCAGGCCAAATCGGGAAGCGGAATCCTGGGCACACTGATCAGCAACCGCGAGATGGCAAACAACCTGCGCGCCCTGGTATTGAACCTCCGAAAACACGGGATCCTCTGGTATAAAGACAGCAGTCCATCCTCCTCTTCGGGTGATATTGCGGAACCCTGACAGCGTTTGACTTGATCTCTCGCCGGACTAGACTGCACACATCCGAATGAGCCAGAAACAGAGACGAAGCATTTTATTCATCTGCACCGGCAATGTCTGCCGAAGCCCCATGGCCGAGGCACTGTTTCGCGCGATGTCCACCGGCTTGGAGAACGTCCATGTCTTCTCCGCCGGTTTAAGCGCTCCCAAGGGAGCCCCCGCAAGCCGGGATGCTGTGGAAGTCCTCGCAGCGCAAGGCATCGATCTCTCGAAATTCCGCAGTCAACCGCTCACCGAGGATCTTCTTGAAAAGGCCTCGCACATTTTTGTGATGACGCGAGAGCATGAGCGCTTGGTGGACATGTTTTATCCCGAATACATCCACAAAGTCCGCTTGGTTCGCTTCGATGAAAAAGGCACTCCCGACGTGCCGGACCCGATCGGTCAAGGCCGCGCGGTTTACGCCGAGTGCAAGCGCAGCATCGAGCGGGCCATGCCCTCCATCCTCCGAATCATCAATCAAAAACCCATGACGCCATCCACCGAAGACCAATCCTCCCTCTCCGCACTCACGGAAACCGACCCCGAGATCGCAGCTGCCATCGAGAAGGAATACAAACGCCAATTCGAGCACATCGAGCTGATCGCATCAGAGAATTTCACCAGCCGCGCCGTGATGGAGGCGCAGGGATCCTGCCTCACCAACAAATACGCCGAAGGCTATCCCGCACGCCGATGGTATGGCGGCTGCGAGTATGTGGACATCGTGGAAACGCTCGCCATCGAGCGCGCCAAGAAGCTCTTCGGAGCCCAGCACGCCAATGTCCAACCCCACAGTGGCAGCCAGGCGAACATGGCTGTTTATTTCAGTGTTCTGACTCCCGGCGACAAAATCCTGACCATGGACCTCGCCCACGGCGGACACCTCACCCACGGCCACAAGGCAAACTTCTCGGGCAAGCTCTACGAGGTTCACCACTATGGCGTGAGTCAGGAAACCGAGACGATCGACTACGACGCCCTCGCCCGCCAAGCCGAGGAAGTGCGTCCTAAAATGATCACCGCCGGCGCTTCGGCCTACCCCCGCCTCATCGACTTCCAGCGGATGCGGGAGATCGCGGACTCGGTGGATGCCTACCTCTTTGTGGATATGGCCCACATCTCGGGACTCGTCGCAGGAGGCGTGCATCCCTCGCCTTTCCCTCATGCGGATTTCGTGACCACGACCACGCACAAAAGCCTTCGTGGCCCGCGCGCCGGTCTCGTGATGTGCAAAGAGGAGTTCGCCAAAAAAATCGACGCGCAGGTTTTTCCCGGCGTGCAAGGCGGACCGCTCATGCATGTTATCGCGGCGAAAGCGGTTTGTTTCCACGAAGCGCTGCAGCCGGATTTCCGAAACTACGCCCAGCAGGTTGTCAACAACGCAAAATCCCTCGCAGCCCGCCTCTCGAAACTCGGCCACCGCATCGTCTCAGGCGGCACAGACAACCATGTCCTCCTCGTCGACCTCCGCCCAGCGGGAATCACTGGCGCCGAAGCCTCGGCGGTGCTCGACAAAGCCGCAATCACGGTCAACAAAAACGCCATACCTTTCGACACCGAGTCGATCATGAAAACCGGCGGCATCCGCATCGGCACACCCGCCATGACGACACGCGGTCTGCGGGAGGATGACATGATGCAGGTCGCCGACTTCATCCACACCGCGATCGATGCCCGGAATGACGAATCACGCCTGGCCGCACTACGTCGTGAGGTGACATCCTTCACAGCCCGCTTTCCGCTGCCTTGAGGGAGCTCAGTGCCGTTGGGCCTGGACGCGCATCGCTTGTTCCAGAACTTTTCTGGCAGCCTCGTCCTGATCGACGCCGCTTGAATCGAAACGGAAATCCGCAGACGACTCATAGATAGGCCGCCTGGCAGAAAGCAGTTGATCAAATGTCTCGCGGGGATTCTGCGTCTGAAGGAGCGGACGCTTCCCGCTTCGGATGGCACGCTCGAACAGGATATCCGGGTCCGAATCGAGCCAAACAACGATTCCGATTTTTTTCAGAGCCTCGCGGTTGGCCTCGCGGATAATCGCCCCACCTCCCGTGGAAAGCACGACGCCTGCCACGCCGATCAGGTCCGCCAGAACGCGTTGTTCGATCTCCCGAAACCCCTCCTCTCCGCTGGCGGCGAAAATGTCCGGAATACTCCGCCCCTCGGCCTTCACGACAAGCTCGTCGGTGTCCAGGAAACGGTGACCCGTGAGGCTCGACAATTTCCGCCCCACACTGGACTTCCCGCACCCCATGAACCCGATGAGAACAAAATTTGGCAACATGAGCGCACTCTCGCACACAGGCGCGGTGCCTGAAATGATTTTGCGTCCCGCTGGCAATTCCGAGGGCGATTGCTATGCTTTCTGGATGTCGCGACCCAAGCTCATTTTCGGAACTCCCGAGACCTGCGCGGACCTTCTTTACGCCGCGCAATTTCGAGCGCCGGACTCTTTCGCTTACCTGGAGGTCGATGGGAAAAAACACATCCTTCTCAGCGATCTCGAAATCGACCGGGGCCGGGTGGAAGCCAAGGTGGATGCAGTCGATTCCTACTCGGAGGTCGAAAAAGCCCTTCGCCAATCGAGTGAGAAGAAACACTCCCTCGCCAAGGTGATCGCCGCTTGGATCACCTCGAAGAGCATTCAGGAAATCAAAGTTCCCGAAGACTTCCCGCTCGGTCTCGCCCGCGACCTCAAAAAGGAGGGCTTGGATCTCAAGGCGGTCCGCGGCGCATTCCACCCCGAGCGCGAAATCAAATCCCGCCAGGAATTGCAGCTCATCGAAAAGGCTCTGCGCATCGCCGAGGCCGGCATGACCCGTGGCATCGAAATACTCGGCGCCTCGCGGATTCGCAAGGATGGCAGCCTGTCGTTTAACGGCAAGTCGCTCACATCCGAACTCCTCCGCATCGAGATGGAGACCGCTGTGCTGCGTCACGGAGGCGAGGCGCGCGGCGATACCATTGTGGCCGGCGGCGACCATGCGTGCGACCCCCACTCGCGCGGCTCGGGCCAGCTCTTTGCGAACCAACTCATCATCCTCGACATCTTCCCGCGCGACGCCCGCACCGGCTGGTTCGGCGATATCACCCGCACGGTTGTTCGCGGCAAGGCGACAGACGCCCAGCGCCATCTCTGGGAAACCTGCCTTGCCGGTCAAAAGCTCGCCCACGATGCCATGAAACCCGGCACCGAGGGCCGCATCATCCACAACATGGTGAAAAGCCACTTCGCCGCGCAAGGCTATCCCACCGAAATCAAAAACGGACGCTGGCAGGGCTTTTTTCACGGCACCGGCCACGGGCTTGGCTTGGAAATTCACGAGTCGCCCCGATTCGCAGACACCACCTTCCGGCCCGGTCAGGTCATCACCGTTGAGCCCGGGATCTACATGCCCGGCCTCGGCGGCGTGCGCCACGAGGATGTCGCCCTCATCACCAAATCCGGCGCCCGCTTTCTCACACAGCTTCCGAAACCCTTCGAAATATGACCACCGCAGAGCGCGAAATCGCGCGCCGGCGAACCTTCGCCATCATCTCGCACCCCGATGCGGGCAAAACGACCCTCACGGAAAAATTCCTCCTCTACGGCGGCGCCGTGCAACTCGCCGGCAGCGTGACCTCCCGCAAAAATGCGCGTGCCACCACCAGCGATTGGATGGAGCTCGAAAAACAACGCGGCATCTCGGTGTCATCCACCGTCCTGCAATTCGACTACCGCGACTGCGTGGTGAATCTGCTCGACACACCGGGCCACAAGGATTTCTCGGAGGATACCTATCGCGTGCTCACGGCGGTGGATGCCGCCGTGATGGTCGTGGATGCCGGCAAGGGCATCGAGTCCCAGACACGCAAGCTTTTCGAAGTTTGCCGCAAGCGCGGTGTCCCTATTTTCACCTTCATGAACAAACTCGACCGCCCGGCGCGTCCCCCGCTCGAGCTGCTGGACGAATTGGAGTCGGTCCTCGGCATTCGGGCTCTGCCCATGAACTGGCCGCTGGGCGATGGTCCCGAATTTCGCGGCGTGTTCGATCGTAAGGAGAAGTCCGTGCACCTCTTCGAGAAAACGCCCGCCGGAGCCTATCGAGCGCCTGTGTCCGTGGCGGGTATCCAGGATGAGACCGTCCGCGCCGCCCTCGCGCCGGATGTCCATGCGAAGGTCTGCGACGAACTCGACCTGCTCGACGGTGCAGGGACGGATTTCGACTTCGAAGCCGTGCGAGCGGGCGAAGCAACGCCGGTCTTCTTCGGCAGCGCGGCGAACAACTTCGGCGTCCAGCTCCTTCTCGACAACTTTCTCCAACTCGCTCCCCCGCCCGCTCCGCGATTGAGTTCCGGAAAAACAGTCGATCCCCACGCAGAGGCCTTCTCCGGCTTTGTCTTCAAAATCCAGGCAAACATGAACCCCAAGCACCGCGACCGCGTTTCGTTCATCCGCGTCGTTTCCGGTTGCTTCCGCCGCGACATGGTCGCCACCCACTCGCGCCTCGGAAAAACCATCCGCCTCGGCAATTCCCAGCGCCTGTTCGCCCAGGATCGCGAGACGGTGGATGAAGCCTGGGCGGGCGATGTCGTGGGCATCGTGGGGAATTATGATTTTCTCATCGGCGACACGGTGACGGAGGATCCCGCCCTCGCCTACCATGAAATTCCCCGCTTTGCGCCGGAGTGTTTCGCCTACTTGCGAAACTCCAGCACGGCGAAATTCAAACGCTTCCGTGAAGGGCTCGACCAACTGCTCAAAGAAGGTGTCGCCCAGCAATTCGAACTCCCCGACGCCGTCCAGCGCGTTCCGCTCCTCGGAGCCGTGGGGCCTCTCCAATTCGAGGTCATGCAATACCGCCTCGAAACCGAATACAGCGCCGACTGCCGAGTCGAGTCCGCTCCGTGGCAATTCGCCCGCTGGCCGCAAAAAGACGGCTCTCCCCTCGCCTCGCGCCCCGAGTTGCTTCTGCCCTCGGGCTGCGTGCTCGCCCAGGATGCCTCCGGCTTTTGGGTTGTCCTCCTGCCCAGCACCTGGACCATCGGCTACCTCGAAGAAAAAAACTCCGCATTCACCTTCTCTTCCGAGCCACCTCCTCCGGCCAAACCGGACGCCTGACGCTTGCAAACTCCCTTCGACCTCGCCGCGCCACAATGGTTCTTCGCCATCCTCGCGGCCGCCTGCGTTGGCATTAGCAAATCCGGCTTCGGGGCCATGGCCATTCCCGGCATTCTTCTGATGACTCAGGTCATGCCAGCAAGGGAATCAACTGGCGTGATCCTCCCCATGCTCATTCTGGCCGACCTCTTCGCCGTCCGGGCCTTTCGCCAATTCACGGTGTGGCGACTTCTACTCAAAATCCTGCCCGCAACCGTGCTCGGAGTCATTGCAGGCTGGTGGCTCATGCCGCGCATCCCGACAGGTTTTTTCACCCCGGTTATTGGCTGGATTATCCTCGCCCTCCTCTTGCTAACGATCCTACAGAAATGTTTCAGTCCACTTCAAAAATTTGCTGCTGACCACCCTGCGGTGGTGTGGCCGCTTGGGTTCCTTGCTGGCGTTTCAACCATGTTGGCCAATGCCGCCGGTCCTGCGATGACCGTTTATCTCCTCGCGAGCCGCCTGCCGAAATACGAGTTCGTCGGCACCGCGGCCTGGTTTTTCTTCTTCATCAACCTCGTCAAAATCCCGTTCAGCGCCTCGCTGGGACTGATCACTTCACAAACCCTGCTTTTCAACCTCCTTCTCGCCCCCGCCGTGGTCCTTGGCTTGTTATGCGGAAGATTCCTCCTCGGTAAAATCAATCAGCAAGCCTTCGAGTGGCTGCTCATTGGGCTGTCATTCTTTGGAGCACTCAAATTGGTTTGCAGCTGAGGAGCGCTCACCAAGAACGCCCGCTACTTTTACACCACCCGTTTCTCGAACTCGTCGGGGAATTTGGCGAGGAAGCTTTGGGTGGGCCACGAACAGGCTTCGCCGAAGGCGCAGATAGTGCGGCCGGCGATGTTGTCGGCGATGTTTTTGAGGTTCTTCGCGTCGTCGGGGCGTGCGCCTTGGTCGATGATGCGGGTGGTGACCTTGGACATCCAGAGGCTGCCTTCGCGGCAGGGGGTGCACTGACCGCAGCTTTCGTGCGCGTAGAATTGGTTCAGGTTGTTGAGGGCCCAGACCATGTCTCGGGTGTCGTCCATGATCATGACGCCTCCGCTGCCCACCATGGTGCCGGCGGCTTGGAGCGTGGAGGCATCCATCGTGAGATCGAGGAGCGGGGTGTCCTTGTCGATCATTTGTCCATCGGGACCTTTGACCTTGAGTTTGAAAACCTCGCCGGCGCGGAGGACCTTGGCCGAGCTGCCGCCGGGGATGACGGCCTTGAGGGTGCGTCCGGGTTTGAGGCCGCCGCAGACATCATTGATCAACTCGCCGAGAGTGACGGCGCCGCAGGGGAGTTCGTAGAAGCCGGGGCGCATGACATCGCCGCTCACGCACATGGTGCGCGTGCCGCCATCGCCCGGAGTGCCCATTTTGGCATATTCCTCGGGGCCCATGGCCAGGATGTGCTTCACATGGCAGATCGTCTCCACATTGTTCACGATGGTCGGCTTCATGTAGAGGCCGAGCACTGCGGGGAAATACGGAGGCTTGATGCGGGGATAGGGGCGTTTGCCCTCGAGGGACTCGAGCAAGCTGGTTTCCTCGCCGCAAATGTAGGCGCCGGCGCCTTGGTGGACATAGATGTCGAGGTCGAAGCCGGAGCCGAGAATGTTTTTGCCGAGGAACCCCTTCGCGCGGGCCTCCTTAATGGCGTTCCACACGATCTTGGCCGCTTGGGGGAATTCGCAGCGAATGTAGATGTAGGAGAGGTGGACATTGGTCGCGAAGGCCGCGATGGCGAGGCCTTCGATGAGCTGGTGCGGGTCCTCGTGGAGGATGTAACGGTCCTTGAAAGTGCCGGGCTCGGATTCGTCGCCGTTCACGACGATGTAGTGTTCCTTGCCGTCGTCGTATTTGATGAAGCTCCATTTGGCTCCGGCGGGGAAACCGGCTCCGCCGCGACCGCGCAGGTTGGCGGCTTTCACCATGTCCACGATCTCGCCGGGTTTCATGGTGAGGGCTTTTTTCAGCGACTCGTAACCGCCGTGGGCGAGGTAGGTCTCGATGTCGGGCGCGTAGCCGGGCTTGCTGATGTTTCCGAAAATGATGCGGCGCTCTTTCGGGTGCGGAGGTTGGAGAAGGGAAGCCATGTTATTTGTATCTCTCTACGATTGCTGGCACACCGGCGGGCGAAATTTTTTCGACAAGGTCGTCATTGATGAGGGCCACGGGGGCGCTGCCGCAGCTGGCGAGACACTCGACAAATTCCACGCTGAATTTGCCATCGGCGGTCGTGGGTGGTGCGCAGCCGAAACCATGGTGCTCCTCGTGCGGATCGAGTCCCACGGCTTGGCAGAATTTTTCCTTCACCTCGTAGCTGCCAGCGAGCGCGCAGGCCAGCGTGCGGCAGACGCGGATGATCGTCTTGCCGGCCTGTTCGCGGCGAAACCAAGGGTAAAAAGTCACGAGTTCCAGGATGTTCACCGGCGTGAGGTCGAGCTGGGCGGCGATCCATTCGATGCCGCTATCGTCGATGAAGCCAAAGTGGTTCTGCCAGAGGTGCAGCAGCGGCAGGGAGGCGCTGCGCTTCGAGACAGGGTAGTGGGAAATGAGTTCCTGCGCCTCGGCGGCGAACTCGGGCGTGATGGCATCCGCCTGACGCGTGGTGGTAGCTGTCATGGGCGGCATTTATCGGAGGTTGAGGCTTCCGCTTCAAGAAAAAGCATTCTTCCGCAGCAACGAGACCGTTCGCGCGGTGGCGCCTCGGTGGATTTCCAAACAGCGCACCCCTCGCTCCACCATGGCCGCGCGTGTCTCCGAGCTGGCCAGAAGCGATTCGATGGCATTTTGCAGCGAGGCCTCGTCGCAAATCTCGATGGCGGCTTGCGTGCGGAGCAGTGACTGGACGAGTGAGGCGAAGTTTTTCATATGTGGCCCAAAAACCACGGGAACCCCCGCAGTGATCGGCTCGGCGGGATTTTGGCCGCCGCGCTCGCAGAGGCTCTTGCCAATGAAAACGACGGTTGCACACTGATACCAACTCGCCAGTTCGCCGGTTGTATCCACGAGCAGGACATCCGGTTTGGAGGAAGTCTCCAAGCGTGTGCGTCGGGCCAAAGCCAGCCCCATGCGCTCCAGTTGAAGAGCCACGGAGTCACCGCGCTCCTGGTGCCGTGGCACAAGGATAAGAAACAAGTCCGGGCGGGATTGGCGAATGTTCTGATAAACGCGAGCGAGAATTTCCTCTTCGCCTTCAAAGGTGCTGCCGCCGAGCAGAACGGGTGCATCTGCCGGAATACCGAGGGCATCCAGAACAGGACGAAAATCCCGCGCGGGTCGCGGAGCGTTGGCCGAGTCGTCGAACTTGATGCTGCCGGTGACATGGAGTTTTTCCGGTTTCACCCCGAGCGAGGTCCATCGGTCGATGTCATCAGGTTCCTGGAGGCAGAGTGCGTCGAGTTGATTGAACAACGGGGCGGCGATGAGGCGCGCTGCGCGGAAGCGTTTTTCGGACCTTGGCGAGAGGCGGGCGTTGACGAGAATGGCTTTCGCTCCCAGGCGGCGTGCCTCGCAAACGACATTCGGCCAGACCTCGGCCTCCACAAGAATGAGCGCGCGGGGTTTGATGAGACGCACCGCGCGGCAAGCCACCGGAAGAAAATCCAAGGGATTGTAGATCGGCTCGAGCCAGGTGGACTTCCGGGAGGCGGCAAGTTTGAATCCGGTCGATGTCGTGGTGGAAAGGACAAATGCCAGCGAGGGGTCGGCATCGCGTAGGGCTTGGATGAGCTTGAGGGCGATATTGACTTCACCCACGCTCACCGCATGAATCCACACGCGGCCGGTGTTGGCGATCTTCTCCCTCACGCCGGGCGAGTAAATGCCGAACCGCTGGGCAAATTTGTGGCGGTATTTTCCTCGGCGGATCATTCGCACGAGGAACCCCGGGAGCATGAGAAGCACGGCGACGGGGAAGAGCAGGTTGTAGAGGAGGCGAACCGGACCGATCATTTTCTGGCGAGATAGAGGACTTCACTTCCTCCGTAGCGTTTGCACCGCAGGATTTCAAAGACGGAATCGACCAACCCAGGGCCGTCGGATTGCCTCTCGAGCACAAAAAGTCCGTCGGGCTTCAGCGCCGCCGCGAGTTTGAGCGAAGATGTCAGCAACAACGAGTGGTCGGTGTCACCCTGTTTTTTCGAATACGGGGGATCCGCAAAAATCAGGTCGAAGGACGCCTCCTCGGCATACAGGTCGATAAAGCGGTAGGCATCCATCGTCTGCACAACGGCCTCGACTTTGGCCATGCGAAGGTTTTCCCGGATGCAGCGCACGCAGCGATCGTTTTCGTCAACAAACACGGCGGACTCCGCGCCGCGGCTTAGGGCTTCGATCCCCATGCCGCCTGATCCGGCGAAAAGATCGAGCACTCGGGCACCTGGAACCCGGTCGCCAAGGCTTGAGAAAATGGCGGCTCTGACGCGATCCATCGTGGGACGAAGGCCATCGGGAGGGGCTTTGAGCGGACGACCGCCTGCGCTGCCGGCAATGATTCGCATGGTGGACTAATTGGCCGCCGAGGGCGTCGCAGCAGGTTCCTTGTCTTTTTTCTTCTTCTCCTTCTTCGGCATGCGCAGGAGGTTTTTCAGAAGCCCGCCCACATCGTCACCGATTCGCACGCCGACCAGTTTGTCGAGAAGGTCGCTTTTCGGCCGAGCCATAGTGCCGGTGATCGAGAAGGGCATGTGGGAGTAGCCCTCGCGCTCGGATGTCTGGAATTTTGATCCCATGAAACCCAAGGAATCCTTGAGAAGCTTCTGGGTCACATGAAACCGCGCGTCAAGGTCGAGGGATCCGTCAAGGCTGGCCGTGCCGGTGGCATCCATGAGGAGGTTGGCGGATGCAAGTTCCAGGCGGTCCACAAGGATTTTGCCATCGCGGATGGTGAGGGCTGTCTCGGCGGTGCGGAGTTCGAGGACGCTGAGTTCATTGATGCGCAGGAGTTCGCCCAGTTGGCGCAACGGATCGATCGTTTGCAGGCGCGCTTCGGAGAGTCTCGCCGAGGCTTCACCGGTGAAGGATGCGGGTTGGCCCGGGATGCCTTGGAGCCTGGTTTTTGCAAAGAGGAGCCCCTGGGTTCCCTCTGCTGAGAATCCGGCATCCTCGGCGAGCTTTTGGAGGGAGACATTTTCGGCGGCTAGCCAACCGCTGAAAAACGATTCGGGCGCGTTGGAGAACTCCACGGTTCCGGTCACTCGACCTTTGGCCCAATCACCTTGCATGTCGGTGATCTGGAGTTGGCCTTTGTGGTATTCGAAATTTCCCTTGATGTCCGTGAAGCGGACTGATTCTGAAAAAACGGCGTTCTTGATGAGAAAAGTTCCTTTGGCCGAACCGTCCGGCGATTCTTTCCCTTCGGCGGCGAAGTCCTCGATGCGGATCGCTCTGCCCCCTTGTGCTGAAACGATCGAAGCCTGACCGCCGTAAATCCTGACATTCTCGACCATGACCGGCATCGAGTGCGCTGGTGCCTCCTGCTTCGGCTTGGCAGGTTCTTGGGAACCGGAGGTCGAAGGTGTCGGCAATGTCGCAGTCTCCATTGCGGGCGCTTGCAGGCTTGATTCGGCGATGATGGCTTGGCGTTTATCAGGCGATTTCTTGATGGATTTTGTGAATGGCAGAGCCTGCCCAAGTGGCCAGATTGGACTCTGACCTTCCACAACGAGGAGCGCGGGATGCTCGAAAGTCACTTCCTTGATCAATACCCGTCCCTGTAAAAGCGGGATCAGGCTGACCTGGCATTTCATGGCACGCAGGGCAAGGAGTGGCTTCTTGGCATTTTCGCCTTGGGGAACCTTGATGCCGGAGAGGGTGAGTCCCGACCACGGAGTGTAGTAGGTCTGGCTGATCACAGGATCGAGTCCTGTGGCTTGAAAAACGGCTTTCTTCAGCTTGAGCTGAACTCCTCCCGACTGCAGGTAGATATTCAGGCACAGAACCGCCGCAGCCCAGAGGGCAAAGAAAATCCCAGCGGTGATGAGAATTGGCTTGGCAATCGAACGCACGGAATGAAGCTACCGCTCTTCCTTTGAAAGTGAAGTGTGAATAAGTCCCTTGTCATTCTCAATCCCGCCGCCCGCAGCGATAGGGCCAGTCGCTTGGAGGAGCGTATCCGCAGGCTGGCCGCTGAAGTCCCTGTGCGGCTCACAGCCGAAGCGGGAGACGCCCGGAGCATCGCCGCCGAAGCGGTCCGGGACGGGGTGGAAGTGATTATCGCGGCAGGTGGTGACGGGACGCTCAATGAGGTCGTCAATGGCATCGGGGGCGCGCCGGTGAGTCTCGGGATTCTTCCCGTCGGAACGATGAATGTTTTTGCCGCCGAGCTTGGCATCCCCCACGGAAATCTGGAGCGGGCTTGGAGGATCGTCCAGGAAGGCAAGATCGTCTCGGTTGATCAACCGATGGCAAACGACACGCGTTTTCTTCAACTGGCCGGCGTTGGGCTGGATGCCGAGGTCGTCCGCAAGACCACGGCCGATTCGAAGCGCGCCCTTGGGCCGCTCAGTTATTTGCTCACGCTGGTGCAGGTCGCGGCCCACAAGCCCGCCCGCGTGGTGTTGGAGTCCGAGGGCGGGCATGTGCGCGAAGGATCTTTTGCCTTGATCGGGAACGGTCGTCTCTACGGGGGCCCATTTCCTGTCTTCAAGCGCGCCAGCCTTTATGACGGCCTGCTCGATGTGCTGGTTTTTCAAAACCAGAGCCACTGGGATGTCGTGCGCTATTTTCAGGCCATCGCCTTCGGCACCCACCCGGAGTTGCCCGATGTGGAATATTTTCAGACCAGCAGTCTCAAGGTTACAAGCACAGGGGACATCCCGATCGAACTCGATGGCGAGGTCGCCGGAGTCCTGCCGTGTTCGTTTTCCTTGGAATCCCCTAAACTACGGGTCATCGCACCCTGACCGGCGAATCCCCTTGCCTTAACGGCGGACGGAAATTAATGATTTGCCTCTGTCGGTTGCAAGGAGTTTTGGAACTATAAACTTCCACTCCCTTACTCAATTCGCGCGATTAGCTCAGTGGTAGAGCGCTTGCTTCACACGCAAGAAGTCACAGGTTCGAACCCTGTATCGCGCACCACTTCTCCCACCGCAGCAGGAGATGACGCTTTGACGCCTGATGTGCCGGGCATTCCAAAGCAAAGTGCTTGTAACGGACTTGCTCTGGGATTTTTTTGAGTCGGGAATTATACCAAGAGCTGATAAGTTTTGGACTCTCATTCTGATGGCTCCAAGCATTGGGCGCATGGCCCCGGGGAGAGCGAGCGCACTCCCCGAAAAATTTTCCGTCAAACTCTTTTTAGTCGGCCCTGAAAAACCCCTACGCTGGGAGGGGGTATTGGGCATCCTGC
>JBAWVX010000027.1:0-37623 GCA_037147075.1 bacterium | reverse complement strand
AAATTCTCTCCCGCTACGGCCTGCCCTTCTCCCAGTGAACTGGCCAGAGCTTTGATTTCCGCATCCATTTCCTGCGGGACACTCAGCATCGACAAGGACCGTATTGTGGGGCCGGATTCCTGAGGGGTATCCTGAGGGGCGGCATCCCCGCCAACGGCCACGATGGGAACCGAGAAGTCCATAGGCACATTCTGCCACATCGGATAATCCTGCGCCTGCACACTTGGCGAGAGCAGCGCGAGCGCCAGCAGGCATCCCGCCACCCGCTTGGGCAACCGGCCACGCATGAGAAAAAACAAAGCCCCGCCAAGAACGGCATAGCCCCACAGCGGCATGGTTGGCACTCCCGCACTGAGCGATATAGGAATGAAATCCTGCCAAGTGCGTCCCTCCGCATCCGCGTAGGTCACCGTGAGCAGCTGCGCGCCCAGCGGAGTATCCGCGCCAATGTTTGCCAAAAATGAAAATGTTCCATCTCCCGCCGTGACATCCCCATTCGTCCCCGCATCGCTCAGCGCCGCTGTCGCGTTTCCTCCCAAACTCGTGAGATTGACCTTGGCGGAAATGCCCGTGCTGGCGGGATTGGTGAACGGAGCAGGCGTCGCGGTGAGAAGAATTTGCCCGCCCGGCGCACCGCCCAGCGGCTGGCTGGAGGAAGCGGCCAAGATATTCTGAGAGGCATCCATGGCATAAACGGCGGACTTCGAATCCGGGCCAATGGCCGCCGTCAGAACGCCCACCCGGTCATAAACGAAAACTTCTGCGCGGGCTGTGCAGAGAAACGAAGCCAGAAAGAGACAGAAGAAGGTTTTTTTGAAATCGAACAATTTTGGACTGCTCGTGTTCGTATCTCGCCTTGGTTTATTTTCAAGATGCCGAATGCATCATTTTCGTAACATTGTTTTACTTTGACAGAGTGTCCCGCCCATTGCCCCATCCGCTCCGCGCGTCGGAAAACGCATTTTCATCATAGAGCATGAAAGCCCACATCAAGACCGGCAGGGCAAGAGGCAGGTTGTGCAAGAAGCCTTCCTTTGCCGTCACAAGCATCCGCTCAGTGAGCGGCGGAACGCGCGCCAGACCGAGAGCGGCGGAGTCCAACCACACACAGAAGCCCAGCAATACAAGAATGACCCCGTGTTGAAGAAGCAAGCCTAGGCCCAAGGCTCTGAGCCGCCGGGGCCATGGCACGGAGGACGCGAGAATCAACGCCGAGAGGAGGCATGCTGGACTCCAAGCCAAGGACCGGGAATGGAAGTCGAGATTCCGAACCGGACCGGAGCCATCCGCGGCCATGAGGGAGCGGTTCACGATCACCACACGTGTATCTCCCCGTGCCGTTTTGGCCGACTCGAGGGACAACTCTTGGCGTGCGTCTCCCCGGCCGAGGGAGATCGCTGCCATGGCTCGAAACACAACGCGGTAGCTGTCTCCCCATAAGATCCAAGAAGCCTGCAAGAGACAAAAGAGCAACACGAAACGCAGCAAGAACCGGCCCGCTGGCATTCCCCCTTTCATTGTTTTATCGGAATGTTTCTTGCCCACGCCAGCCAGATTCCCAGAAAGACGATCGCAGAAAGATTCAACAGGGCAGGCCAGATCGCTTCGTGGGCGATTTCAAAGCTGTGAGAGGAAAGCCGCGTGAGCCAGAAAAGCGTTGTGATACGAAGGAGGTTGATGCCTTGCACAAGAGCCAGCGAGGCGCACAGGCCCACGATTTTGCACAGGAAGGAACAAGGAAAAGCCAGGATCGCTGCAACCAAAAAAAACCAGACCTCCACCGCACTGCAACCACCGAGAACGGTCAAGGCGCTCGAGTCGGAAAAAATCGTGGCGTTCTGCACCTCAGTTCCGATTCCACAGAATTCCAGCAAAGCGGCACTGATTCTAGCATTCGCTTGGGAAATCCAATCCACAAAAGCCCGGCCCGCCGGCGCATGCAACAACGCATTCAAGGCACCCAGAAAAAAAACGAACTTCGCCGCCAGAATGATCACCGCCTTCCGCGAAAGGCTGGCCTCTTGCACCCGGAAACAAAAAACCCGCCCTCTTGAGTGCAAGGTGGAGCGACCGGCCGACATGGACCCTTTCTTTCCAGACTTGGTAACTTTCGTCATCGGAGCAGCCCCCACTATCCTCCGAGGAAAGATCGGTCAAGCTATCGCAGAAGTGGGAGGCTGCTAGAGCGGGATCTGCTAGAAGGCTATCGCATTGTCGCAATCATTTTTTTGTCAAATTTTCATGAGCGCACCGCGCGGAGCGCGGCGGCGGGATCACGCGGCCGCATCCAGAAGAGCGCCGATGGATCCGAGGATCTCCCGCTTGCCATCACGGGTTTTCGAGGAGGTGAGAAAGACATCCGGGGTTCCCGCATGGACGGCCGCGAGCACCTCCAGGAAAGCCTCCGTGTTTTTTTTCACATGCGATGGCTTCAGCTTGTCGGTTTTGGTGAAGACGACGGCAAAGGGACGATCGACCTCGCCGAGCCACTCCAGAAATTCGAGATCGATTTTTTGGGGTTCGTGGCGTGAATCGACCAATACAAAGACGCGGCGCAGGTTTGGCCGGTCGGCGATGTAGCCGGCGATGATATCCTGAAAGGCGACGCGGTGGCCTTTCGGCACCTTGGCGTAGCCGTAGCCAGGCAAGTCCACCATGCGAAAGGCTCCGTTGATTTTGAAAAAATTGATGAGCTGTGTGCAACCGGGAGTCTGCGACACACGGGCGAGCCCTTGTTTTCCGGTGAGGAGATTCAATAAGGAGGACTTGCCGACATTGGAACGACCGATGAAGGCGAACTCCGGGACATCATCGGCCGGGCAGCTGTCCAGACCGGGGCTGCTCTGCACGAATTCGGCGGTGGTGACACGCATGTCGGCTCAGTCGATGAACCGGCGAGTGATATCTCCGTAGCTCTCGATACGGCGGTCGCGGAGGAATGGCCAATGCGTGCGCTGGGTATCGACCGTTTCGAGATCCACTTCGACGACGAGCACCTCATCACGGTCCGGCGCAGCCTTGGCCATGATCTCTCCCGAGGGGTCGGCAGCAAAGCTTTGCCCCCAGAATTCTATCCCGTCACCACCATCGGGGGCCTCATGTCCCACGCGGTTGGGAGCAAAGACATAACATCCATTCGCAATCGCATGGCCACGCTGAACGGTCTCCCAGGAGGAATGCTGGCGACGGCCATATTTTTCCTTCTCCTTGGGATGCCAACCAATCGCGGTCGGATAAAAAAGGATCTGTGCACCCTGAAGAGCCGTCAGACGAGCCGCCTCCGGATACCATTGGTCCCAGCAAACACAGACTCCGATTCGACCGAACCGGGTGTCCCACGCCCGAAATCCGAGATCTCCGGGGGTGAAGTAAAACTTCTCGTAGAACAACGGATCGTCCGGGATGTGCATCTTCCGGTATTTCCCGAGGAATGTTCCGTCCGCATCAATGATGGCCGCCGTATTGTGATAGAGCCCGGGTGCGCGGAATTCAAAAAGCGAGGCCACGAGAACAATCCCCAGCTCCCTCGCGAGCGCTTGGAAGACCTCTGTCGTGGGGCCGGGAACCGTCTCGGCGAGGTCGAAATACTTGTGGTCCTCGACCTGACAGAAATACACAGAAAGGAAGAGCTCCTGAAGGCACACAATGTTTGCTCCCCTGGCCGCCGCATCGCGCACCCCACGTATCGCAGAAGCGAGATTGGCCTCGATATCCATCGAGCAGGAATTTTGAACGAGTCCGACTTTGATTCGCGAAGAGGTCATGGCGCATTGATATTTTCTTGCCTGACGCGAGTAAAGGGAAGTGTGGCTGTTTTTTTGTCCCGGCCATGTGGTTCAGTCGGCTTGATTCCAAGTGGAAATTTGCCACGATCGGGTCAAGGTGACTTCGTCCAGACAAAGACCGCTTCGCATTCTGATCCTGACCGCCAGCATGGGGGAGGGTCACAACACCGCAGCCAGAAACATTCACCGCGCACTCGAGGCGGAGGCCCGAAGCGGCGCGGAGGTGCTTGTGGTGGACCCCTACACGCGCACCAACCCTGTGGTGAACCGCCTCATCCAACAAGGCTATGCGGCGGCCATCAACAATTATCCGCACTTGTGGAAAATGGTTTTCGCTCTGCTCAGCGAACCCAGGGTGATCGAAGGGATGGCCCCTCTTTTGCATCAGTTGAAAAACGCTGTGCATTCCCTCGTGCGCGAATTCCAGCCCGACCTGATCGCATCCACCTACCCGGTTTTCGGATATGTCATGCAACGCATCCGGCAGGTGGATGCAAGCGTTGCCGTGCCGTTTTACATGGTGATCACGGATTCCACGATGATCAACCAGACGTGGTATCGCTACCCCTGCGACGGTGCCATCGTGGCCGACGAGCCCACGGCGGACGTTTTGCGGCGCGATGGTGTCGAACCGGAAAAAATACACACCTTGGGCTTTCCGGTCGGCCTGCAATTCGACGAGTTCATCCCCGCCCCTCCGCCTCACGATGGGAAATGGCGTTTGCTCTTCTTCCCCGGGGGCCCGGTGGCTCGTGCCTGTGAGACCCTGCAACATCTCGCCGAGCTCGAGAATGCGCATGTCACAGTCATCACCGGACGGCGTCGGGACGCCCATGACGCCCTCTTGCGAGCAGGATTACCCCGGCGAGGCCACCTCATCGGCTGGACGGACAAAATGGCGGAACTCATGGGGTCCCACCACATTTTCATCGGCAAGGCCGGCGGGGCGACGGTTCAGGAAGCGATCGCCGCGCAGATCCCCTTTGTCGTCAGCCACGTTGTTCCCGGCCAGGAGGAGGGAAATATCGCACTCATCCAGCAGACAGCCATAGGGGCTCTCGCATCCAACAGTCCGGCGGACATCCTTCACATTGTCAAAGGTGCTATGGCGAACGATGCCGCCCTCTGGAGAACCTGGCGCAAGAACCTCGTGCAACTGCAAAAGCCCCCGGCTTCGAAGGCCATCGCCTCGTTTCTGCTCCAGCAGGCAGGCAGCCCCAAAAACTGAGCCTCTATCCGCAGAGAAAGCGCCGCGAATTGGGGGGAATCACCCCACGGCCGGCTGCTGTTGGGTGAGACAATGGAAGGCCCCAAGCCCCCAAATGAGCTCGCGGCAGTCGATCGGAACAATGCGGCGCGTGGGGAAAGCCTCGTGGAGGGCCGAAACCGCCCAGGAGTCGTTGTGCTCATTGAAAACCGGAAGCAGAACGACAGAATTCGCGATGTAAAAATTCGCGTAACTCGCCGGCAGGCGCTGCCCCTCGCGCATGATCCGCGAGGGCATCGGAAGCGTGAGCACGTGCAACGGTTCACCATCGGAAAGACGCATCGTGTGCAGGCGGTCGAGATTGTGTTGAAGGGGTTCGAAATTCGGGTCGTGCTCGTCCTCCTCCACAACAGTGATGACCGTGGAGGGGCCTATGAAGCGCGTGATGTCGTCGATATGCCCGTCCGTGTCGTCGCCTTCGATTCCATCCCCCAGCCAAAGAATTTGTTCAACCCCGAGCTTGTTGCGCAGTTTTTTTTCGATGGCGGGGCGGTCGAGGGAAGGGTTCCGGTTCGGATTGAGAAGACAACTTTCCGTGGTGAGAAGGGTGCCCCGACCGTTGGTATCGATCGACCCGCCCTCCAAAATGAAGTGCTCGAAATTGAAGAGTGGAAGCCCGAGGGCCTTGGCCACGGCTTGCGGGACGGCGTTGTCTTCGTCGAAGGGGGACAGCTTGTATCCCCAGGCATTGAACCCAAAATTCAAGACGGCCAACTGCGGAGACTTGTCGCGTTTAACGAAGATCGGTCCATGGTCGCGGCACCAGGGTTCGTCGGTGGGAATGTGAAAAAACTCGATGCGCTCGGGAGGGCATGCGCGGAGCAGCTTGCGCACCGCCCCCTCTTGGTCCGCGCCACTCACGTTGATGCGAACGATCTCGGATTCCGCCAGCGCCTCCGCCATCCGAACGAAAGTCGGAATGACGCGATCATACGATCCGGGGAAACTGTTGCAGCCGGGTTGAGGCCAGGAGATCCAAGTCGCCTCGTGGGGTTCCCACTCCGCTGGCATGCGATATCCTTTTTCTGAGGGATTCAAGTCAGTCATGGAATGCATCGTTTTCCGCTACCCACAGCCAAGCACAAGGCAAAGTTGGAAATAAATTTTTTATGATTTGGAAAAACCAGTTGCATCCCTGAAAAAGCGAATTCGCTGGGAAAGCAAAAGCGGCGGGGGCTCACATTCCCCCGCCGCCTCACACTAGGACAAACTAGTCGTTAGATGGCCTTTTCACCGGTTTCATCGGTGCGGATGCGAATCGCTTCCTCAACCGGGGAGACGAAGACTTTTCCGTCTCCGATTTTGCCGGTCTTGGCGGACTTCACAATCGCCGCAAGGGCCCCGTCGAGGAGGGCGTCTGTCACGACGACCTCGATTTTGATCTTGGGCAGAAAGTCCACGGTGTATTCGCTGCCACGGTAGATTTCGGTATGGCCCTTTTGACGTCCGAATCCCTTGACTTCGCTGACCGTCATTCCCTCGATCCCGAGGTCGGCCAAGGCTTCTTTGACCTCTTCGAGTTTGAAGGGCTTGATGATGGCTTCGATTTTTTTCATTGGTTTTAGTTCGTTTGGTTAAGCAGGTTTTACTTGTTGAAAATGTAGCCTTCTTCGCCGTGGTCGGAGATGTCCAAGCCAGCGGCTTCGTCCTCTGCCGTTGCACGGAGACCGATTGTGAATTTCACAATGAGGGTCACTATCAGTGTTCCGATAAGAGCCAATGCAAGAGTCAGAGCGATGGCCTGAAGTTGGACTGTCCACAGAGTGCCTCCCTGAAGTGCGGCTTTGAGGCCGTTTTTCAGTGCGTAGGCATCGCTCACGAGGTTGGAGTTCACCGAATCGGTCGCGAGAATGCCTGTGAGCAGTGCCCCCATGGTGCCACCGACCGCATGCACACCGAAGGTATCGAGTGCATCATCATAGCCAAGTTTTGCCTTGAGGTAGGTGACTGCCAAGAATGGAACAACACCAGCAGCCAAGCCGATGATCATTGCGCCTGTCGAATCGACAAAGCCTGCGGCGGGTGTGATAACAACGAGACCAGCCACTGCCCCAGAGCAGAAGCCAAGGATACTTGGGTGACCTTTGAAAATGGCTTCCAGCATGGCCCAGACAAAGGCACCGGTGGCCGCAGCGAGGGTGGTTGTCAGGAACGCATTGGCAGCGATACCATCCGCCGCAAGAGCACTGCCGGCGTTGAATCCATACCATCCCACCCAAAGCATTCCCGTTCCCACCATGCAGAGCACCATGCTGTGCGGAGGCATTGGAACCTTGCCGAACCCAACGCGGCGACCAAGAAGAATGCAGAGCAGGAGGGCGGACCAACCGGAGGACATGTGGACGACCGTGCCACCTGCAAAATCAATAGCCGGAATTTTAGCATCGGCATTCCACACACCGTTCATCAAACCAGTCCCGCCCCACACCATGTGGGCCAGAGGAAAATAAACGACGAACATCCAGAGAGCGGAAAAAAGCATCACAGCCGAAAATTTCATGCGTTCCGCCGTGGCACCGAATATCAGAGCTGGAGTAATGATCGCAAAGGTGAGCTGGTAGATGCAGAACACGCTTTGGGAAATCCAATAGGCATAGGTCGTATTGGGAGCGGCTCCGACGCCTTTCAGGAAAAAATACTCCGTGCCGCCGAGGAATGGGCTGCCAAAGTTTGTTCCGAAGACGAGACTGTAACCAACAGCCCACCAGAGGATGGTCACCATGCCCGCCAAGCCGAGACACATGGCGAGAATGGAAAGCACATTTTTAGCACGCACCAGACCACCGTAGAATAAGGCAAGTCCAGGCAGTGTCATGAACAACACCAACGCAGCGGATGTCATCATCCAGGCATTGTGTCCGGGCCCTGCAAGGGCTTCGATTTTGCTACCGGCGGGATCAACGTTGTTGATGTAGGCTTCAAGACCGGCGATGCGTTTTTCAAGGCTAGGCTCCGCTGGAGCGGGGGCTGTCGTAGTTTCGACGACGGTAGTGGTTGTCTTCTCCTCGACGACTGTCGTGCTGGCGTCTTGTGCAGATGCCGGTGACAGGGTGAAGGAACACAGAGCGA
The DNA here is from genome assembly GCA_037147075.1 of bacterium. Lineage (GTDB taxonomy): Bacteria > Verrucomicrobiota > Verrucomicrobiia > Chthoniobacterales > Terrimicrobiaceae > UBA967. The sequence continues at coordinate 29,502 of JBAWVX010000027.1, read as the reverse complement.
TCATGGCCGCTGTGAGATGTGCCAGTGTTGTATTTTTTATGAGCATGGTTGTATTGATTTATTGGATGTCTTCAGCCTCAGGGCCGAAGAGTCACCTCCTTTTAGCAATCAGCGTGCCAACCAGTTTTCAGTAAGCAGGCGAGAGATTTGCTGCCCAAAAAACGACACACGGATTCGGCGTGTCGTTTTTTGTCCATGCGACTTGGATGTGCCAACCTCGACTTCAGAAAATGAGACAAAATAACCTGAAAGATCGGGCTTCCGCACGCGGGGATTCATGCGATGGTGCCGCGTGACATGGTGTTTGGCCGAGCGACATCTCCTTCGAAACCTGCTGCCAGCGCGCGTCCCGCCCTGTGGCGGATCGGCGTGGCTTTCGGACTTGTTTATGTCGGCTACGGATTGAATTTTTTGGCGGTCAAAATCGGTGTGGAAAGCCTCCCCGCATTTTTCTTTGCGGCATCCCATGTCTTTTGCGCCGGTGTGCTGCTCGTCATTTGGCAAAAGCTCACGCGCGGGCCCATGTCTCTAACCCGAGAAGGGCTCCAACGCGCGGCAGTGGGGGCATTCTTTCTTTTCGTGGGAGGGGTTGGACTGGTCACCCAAGGGGAAAAGCTGGGGGTAGCTTCGGGTGTTGCGGCGATCATCAAGGCCTCCGTGCCGCTGTGGGTGGCCGTCCTGGAGGCGGTGCGCCCCAACGGTGAACGGGTCTCGAGGAGCATGGTCGGGGGACTGATCCTTGGTGCTTCGGGAGTTGTTGCACTGGTCGTTCCAAAATTGGCGCAAAGCCCGACAAGCTCCCTGGGGCTCGGGATTCTTTTTTTGGTGCTTTCAGCACTGCTCTTTGCCATCGGCAGTATTTTTGTTCGCCACAATCCGCCATCCCCCTCTCCTGTTGCCGGGGCGGCTTGGATGATGATCCTCGGAGGAATTTTTCTGATGATGGCGGGTTTCACCACGGGAGAGGCCCATCAGATCAGGCCCGAATCCATCAACGCGCAGTCTGTGGGCGCGTTTGCCTTTCTCCTTTTCATTCACTCGCTGGCGGCATTCACGGCGATGAATTGGCTTCTGAGCCATCTTCCCGCCTCGGTGGTCACGACCAAGTTTTTTGTCTCCCCTGCCGTGGCGTTGATCGCAGGCAGCCTGGTGTTGGGCGAAAAAATCACGTTTCCGGTGGTAGTCAGCCTTGGACTGATCCTCGTCGGCGTGGGTGCGGTGCTATGGGGTGCCGCACGAAAAAAAAGCGAGCCGCCGCTCAAACCGGACGACGCCGAGGACATCGAGACCTGAGAGCTGTCGAAAATGGAATCAGGCGCCGACTAACTGAGAGCCGCACGGCACGCCCGGCAATAGTCGCAAATATGTTCGGCTTGAAGAATACCGGAAACCACAACGACCCGCGTGGCACCGGCAGCTAAGACATCGGCAAGATTGCCGAGTTTGATGCCTCCGATGCAAAAAATGGGCATGGGCACAATGCGGTGAACCTCCCGGATGTTTGCAGTGCCGATTGCCTTGTAGTCGGGTTTCGTGGGCGTTGAAAAAAGCGGGCCAAAGCCGATGTAGTCGGGAGCTTCATCCACAGCCGACTTCGCCTGCAGGATGCTGTGAGTGGAAAGACCGACGATTTTTTCCGGTCCGGCGAGCGTGCGAGCCTCTTCCACGAAGACATCATCCTGACCGATATGAACCCCGTCCGCTCCCGAGTCCGGAACGAGCGCGGGGTGGTCATTGAGAACGAACGGCACTCCGAAACTTTGGCAGATGGGAGCAAGGGTTGACGCGATCTTGACAATTTCGAGAGGCTTCCACTCTTTCGCTCGAAGCTGGAGAATTTCCACTCCGCCGAGAAGCATCTCATTCGCCACGCGTTGGACTTCCGCGGGGGTGACGTAACCCATATCCAGAATGCCGTAAAGGCGACGTCTTTCGAGATGGAAGCTCACTTGCGAAGAGCAGAGGGTTTGCACGAGCAGCTTCCGCCGCAAGACGGCTGAGTTCCAGCCTTGCGCTTCCAGATTCCACGCAGAAGAAAGGCGAGTGCTCCTGCGATGGCAAAGGGGATGAGAATCATTTCCAACAGAGACATACACTCATAATAACCTACCGATCTGATAAATCAAAACCGCACTGAGCCACGCCAAAAAAGTCATGCCGAAAAACGACAACGCAGCCCAGCGCCAATTCAGCTCGCGCGCGATGATCGCGACCGTAGCCCCGCATTGCATGCACAGGGCGAAGAAAACCATGATTCCCAGCACGACCGGCATCGTGAAAACCGGCTCGCCCGCATGGGGTCCCTCGCTCCATTTTTCCTTCTGCAAAACGGCACGCAGGTCGTCGGAGCCCTCATCCACATCGGAGCCGAGATTGTAGATGATGCCCAGTGTGGCGATGATGACCTCGCGGGCGGGAAAACTGGAAAGCACCCCGACCGTGATCTTCCAATCGAATCCCGCAGGTTCGAAGACCGGCTGCACGGCCTTGCCAAACCGTCCAAGGTAACTCTGCTCAATGTAGGCGGAGTCGATGCGGTGTGTGAGCGCGGAACTCATTTCAGAGTCTGGATGTTCGAGGGCCGTTTGAATCTCGGTCGGGGAGTGGCTGGCTGCCGCCTCCGCAAGGAACGACTGCGTGGCTTTTTCACGAACTCCGGGATCTCGTGGGAAGTAGAGGAGCGACCAAATAAGGATTGAGAAGGCCAAAATGACGGTGCCCGCCCGAAGAACGAATTCGCGCCCGCGCTCCCACATGCGGTGGAAAATATTCCGCAGCGTCGGCACCCGGTAGTCCGGCATTTCCAGAATGAACGGCTGGGTTTTGATTTTCAGAAAAAACCTGTTGAGAATCCAGGCGAGCGGCAGCGCCAGCGCGAGACCGACGAAGTGCATTGCGAAAAGCACGGCACCGGCCACGAGCGGTCCGTAGAGGGGCTCGATGAAAGTTCCAATAAGCAGGATGTAGACGGGCAATCTCGCGGAACAACTCATGAAAGGAGCCATGAGGATCGTGGTGAGGCGGGCCTTCGGGTCGCTGAGTGTGCGGGTGGCCATGACCCCGGGAATCGCGCAGGCATAGCTTGAAAGGAGCGGCACGAAACTCCGTCCATTCAGTCCACACCAACTGAAAAGCTTGTCCACCAGGAATGCCGCGCGGGCCATGTAACCCGTGTCCTCCAGGAGCGCGATGAAAAAGAACAGGATCAAAATCTGCGGCAGAAATATCAGCACACCGCCGACTCCTGCGATGATGCCGTCGCAAACCATGCTCTGGAGTGCCGGCGTGGACGAGAGAAGCGGTCGGACCATTTCCTGCGTGGCGGAGGTCCCGGCATCGATCAAATCCATGAGCGGCCCGGCCCAGGAATAGAGACTCTGGAAAACCACATACATCACGGCGAAGAAAATCAGCGTGCCCCACACCCGGTTGAGCAGGAGGGCGTCGATGGAGTCGTGGGATCGCGCAATCGGCCCGCTGGCCTCGATGACGCCATTCAAGAGGGATTCCAGATGGCGGTAGTGGATGACGGCCTCGGCGGAACCCGGATTCAGCCCCGACTCGCGGATTTCGCTGTGCGCGGAGTCGAGCAGTTTTTTGAGGCAGGTCTTGTCGCTCACACCACACGCGAAGACGCTCTCGCTGTCGAACAGCACCCGCAGCGCCTCGGCTTGAGAGAGATCACCGCTCCCGGCACGCTGGAGTCCGGCGCGGAGCAATCCACAACCATGGGTGATACAATCCGGCCATTCGATTTTCGGCAGGATGGATGGGGCATTCAGCGCGGCAACGATGGCTTCCTTCAAATCCCCCAGCCCGCTCCCCCGCGTGGCGATGGTTTCCACCACAGGGACTCCGAGACGCTTGGACAGGAGATCGACATCGATGCGGATGCCATTCCGTTTTGCGGCATCGCACTGATTGAGGGCGATCAATGCGGGAATGCCCAACTCGGCGCATTGCGAAACGAGAAGCAGGTTGCGTTTGAGATTGGTGGCATCCAGCACGAAGACGAGCAGGTCCGGCTTCTGCAGGCCTCGGCGACCGCCAAGCACATCCATCACCACGCGCTCGTCGTTCGAAATGGCTGTGAGGCTGTAGCAGCCCGGCAGGTCGAGGAGATCAATATCGACACCACCCGCACGAAGGAGACCGGATTTTTTTTCCACCGTGATGCCAGGATAGTTCGCGATGTGCTGGCGCAAGCCGGTGAGACGGTTGAAGAGGGTGGATTTTCCCGTGTTGGGATTTCCCACCAAAGCCACAAGTGGGCGGGCGGTTGACTTTTTGAGAGGTGCTTGGATTGGCGCGGTCATTCGGAAATGTTTTTCAGATGGATGATCTTCGCCTCGGCGCGCCGCAGGCTGATTTCCTGGCCATCGACCTCCACGGAAATCGGATCGCCAAGCGGTGCAAAACGAGTGACCCTGACCATCCGGCCCGGAATAAAGCCAAGGCTGGCCAAGCGGTTCGCCCGGTCGCAATCCGTGGCGATGCTATCGATTTCCGCGCGATCTCCCACGCTCAAGCTGTCCAAGGCACGTGTCATGTCTGCGGTGTGAAAATAGCTGTCAGAACCCTTCCGAACATGTCGTCTACAATACGGAACCCCGGGCATGCGTCAATTATTGAGAATATGTCTCAACTGGCCATTTTTGAACCGTCAGGTCTTGCCGTTTGAGCACCGTCGCTCCAAAGGTAGGATGAATGAGGTTTGCGTTCGCTTCCATCGGGTCTCTCGGAGACCTGCATCCGATACTGGCGATGGCCGTGGCGGCTGCGCGGCGCGGGCACGATGTCGTGGTGGCGGCGGCTCTCGGGTATGAAGAGAATGTGGCCCGAGCAGGATTCGAATTTTATGCCTTGAGGCCTGATATTCCTCAAGACCCGGGGTCGCTGGCCTATTTTTTCGACATGAAGCGCGGAGCCGGCCGCTTGCTGCGTGACATGGTCTTTGCGCATGTCGCCGAGACACACGAAGACCTCTGCAGAGTGGCGCGGGGAGCCGATTTGCTGGTGGTTGGCGAGTTGCTTTACACGGCTCTGATCGTCGCAGAGGCGGAAGGGATTCCCTGGCTGAATGTCGTCCTGGCTCCGACCTCGATGCTCTCCGCGAGCGATCCGTGTGTGCTTGCTCCAGCTCCGTGGTTGCACAAATTCCGGAACCTGGGACCTTGGCTGCACCACTTGGCATATTGTTTCGGACGACTGCAGGGGCGCATGTGGACGAGTGGCTATTACCGATTCCGCCGCTCTCTGGGTTTGCCCCCGGGAGCGGACCCGATTTTTGAAGCCAAACATTCCCCCTTCGGCACGCTGGCGATGTTCCCCGATTTCTTTGCCGCTCCGCAGAGGGATTGGCCGCGCGGAACCGTGCAAGCGGGCTTTCCGTTTTATCATCAAGGCGGCGGTGTCGAATCGGTGCAGGCCTTTTTAACAAAAGGCAGCCCTCCTGTAGTTTTCACGCTCGGATCGATCGTCGCACACTTCGAGCCATCATTTTATCACGCGGCAGCGGAAGCCGCACAAATTCTTGGCCGCCGGGCCATCCTCCTCACCGGAAGGAATACTGCGGTGCCGCAAAATCTGCCGGATTCCTTACTGGCCGTAAACTATGCCCCGCTGCATTCCATCCTGCCAGAGGCGTGTGCCATCATTCATGCAGGCGGCATCGGAACCTGTGCCGAGGCTCTCAGAGCCGGCCTGCCCTCGGTGGTCATCCCCTTTGCATTCGATCAACCGGACAATGCAGCACGGTTGCAGCGTCTCGGTGTGGCGGAAATTTTGTCCCGCAAATCAATCTCCGCCACAAATCTGGCTTCGAAGCTGGAGAGGCTTTTGAAAACGCCAACCGCAAGCCATGCAGCCTCCAGGCTGGCCGACCGGATCGATCCACAAAAAGCTTTGGACAAAGCACTGGATAAAATGGAGTCCACCGTGATCAAGGCCTAGTCGAAATGACCATCTCTGCGGTATTGCAGAAAAGAGGACGACCTGAATACTCTCCACACTTTCCACACCCGCCCGATGAATATCCACGAATACCAAGCCAAAGAACTCCTCGACCAGTTCGGCGTCGCCAACAGCCCCGGCGGAGTCGCCTCAACGCCGGAGGAAGCCGAGAAAATCGCCGCTTCCCTCAACACCCAAGACCTCGTCATCAAAGCCCAGGTTCATGCCGGCGGCCGGGGCAAGGGAACCTTCAAAAACGGCTTCAAAGGCGGAGTCCATCTTTGCAAAACCCCCGCTGAAATTCGCGACACGGCGTCGAAGATGCTCGGCGAGACCCTCGTGACCCACCAGACCGGCGAAGACGGACGAGTCGTCCGCAAGGTGCTCGTTGCCCAGTCGGTGGAAATCCAAAAAGAACTCTACTTCGCCATTCTCATCGACCGCGCGATTTCCGCGCCGGTCATCGTGGCCAGCACGGAAGGGGGCGTCGACATCGAGGCCGTCGCCGAACACACGCCCGAGAAGATTTTCCACCTCCCTGTCGATCCCCTCCTCGGCCTCCAGCCTTATCAATCCCGCAAGCTCGCCAAGATGCTCGGCATTCCCACGGCGCTCCTCAAAAATGCCGCGACCCTTTTTGAGAACCTCTACAAGCTCTTCATCGCCCGCGATTGCTCGATGGTGGAGGTGAACCCGCTCGTGATCACCAAGGACAACCAAGTCCTGGCACTCGATGCGAAATTCAACTTCGACGACAACGCCCTCTTCCGCCACCCGGATGTCCAAGCCTACCGTGACATCGAGGAGGAGGACCCGCGCGAAGTCGAGGCCTCGAAGCACAGCCTCAGCTACATCGGCTTGGATGGAAACATCGCCTGCCTCGTCAACGGCGCCGGACTCGCCATGGCCACGATGGATATCATCAAACACCACGGCGGCGAACCCGCGAACTTCCTCGATGTGGGCGGTGGAGCCACCGAGCAACAGGTCACCGAGGCCTTCAAAATCCTCGTCGCCGACAGCCGCGTAAAGGCCATTCTGGTGAATATTTTCGGCGGCATCATGAAATGCGACATCATCGCGCAGGGCATCATCAATGCCGTGAAAGCCGTGAACCTCCCCGTCCCGCTTGTCGTCCGCCTCGAAGGCACCAATGTCGATGCCGGCCGCAAGCTCCTCTCCGAATCCGGACTCAAACTCACCGCGGCGACCGATATCGCCGACGCCGCTCAAAAAGTCGTAGCAGCCGCAGCCTAAACCATTCCGCATTCCACATTCCACATTTCGCATTTCTACCATGGCTATTCTCGTTGATAAAAACACACGCCTGCTCGTTCAGGGAATCACCGGCAAGTCAGGCGCTTTTCACGCCAAATCCTGCATGGAATACGGAACCCATGTCGTCGCCGGCGTCACTCCCGGCCGAGGCGGCGAGGTTTTCGAAGGCAAGGTCCCGGTTTTCGACACCACCCATGAAGCGCGCCAGGAGACCGGTTGCAACGCCACCATGATCTTCGTGCCCCCGGCGGGCGCTGCGGATTCCATCCTTGAAGCGGTGGATGCCGGTATCGAACTCGTCATTTGTATCACCGAGGGCATTCCGGTCCTCGACATGATGAAAGTCAAAGCCGCCATGGCGACATCGAAATCCCGTCTCATCGGCCCAAACTGCCCCGGCATCATCACTCCTGGCGCCTGCAAGATCGGCATCATGCCCGGTTACATCCACAAGGAAGGCAAAGTCGGTGTCGTCTCGCGCTCCGGCACCCTCACCTACGAGGCCGTCTGGCAACTTTCCAGCCGTGGCCACGGTCAATCGACCTGCGTCGGCATCGGAGGCGATCCGATCAATGGCACTTCACATCTTGATGTCGTGAAAATGTTCAATGATGATCCCGGCACCGAGGCGTTCATCATGATCGGTGAAATCGGCGGAACCGCCGAGGAGGAAGCCGCCGAGTGGATTGGCAAAAACTGCAAAAAACCAGTCGCCGCATTCATCGCCGGAGCCACAGCGCCTCCCGGACGCCGCATGGGCCACGCCGGCGCCATCGTCAGTGGCGGAAAAGGCACAGCTCAAGGCAAGATCGCAGCGATCCAAGCCGCCGGCATCGAAGTCGCCGCCACCCCTGCCGACATGGCCGATGCCCTCCTCCGCCGCATGGCGAGGTAAGCTTGGCTAACCCTACTCGAGCCAACACCGCGAGGCCGACCCAGAGAAACTGGGTCGGCGTCATGTGTCAGGCGGTTTGAGAACACAGTGTTCGCGGCCCGCTGCGGGCTGAAATCCCCGATAGCGTCGAATTCGGTTCAAAAGTAAAAAGGAATTCCTTGGTCTTTGAAGGCGGATTTTTGTTCGCCGAGGTATTTGTCACCCAACACATCGAAACCACCGCTATCACGGAAGGATTTGAGGAAGGCATTAATCTGCTCTTTCAAGGCGACATCATCATGCCTGAGGCCCACCGCCCAATTTTCTTTTTGCAAGGGTTGAAGTAGGGCGCGGGTTTTGTCAGGATGTTCCCGGGCGTTTTTCCAAACGCTCATCTGATCATATAAAAAGGCATCTGCTCTACCTTGGATAACCTCAAGAACAGCGGAGGACTCCTTTTCCAAAGAGAGGACCTGCGCATTTTTGATGTTTGCCCGTGCCCAGACCTCTCCCGTCGTGCCTTGGCGAACTGCCACGGTTTGGCCTGGGCGATCGAGGTCCTGCTGCGATTGCACTGGACTGTCACTCGGAACCAAGAGCGCCAGACCGGTGGAAAGATAGGGATCCGAAAAGGCAATAGAGGCCCGCCTCTCCGGCGTGTCCGTCATCGATGAGATGATACAGTCGATCTTTTGGGTTTTGAGAGACGGGATGAGACCGGTGAACGGAATATTCTCGATGCGAACTGGCTTGCCGAGGAACTTTCCAAGAGCTTCGGCCATTTCCACACTCACGCCTTGGGGCTTTCCGGAGGGACCGATCGTCTCAAAAGGGGGATAAGACAAATCCATCCCGACGACTAAAGACTCCTTTTTCCCCGGCCCGCAGGCCGCGAGGAATGAGGCCACAAGAGCCAGCAAGGCCCCCCACCGGATTCCTTGCCTCGTCGCAGTGCGGATCACGGGTTGGCCGTGCCTTCGATTTTTTTGCCGACGGTGGAGATGCCCTCTCCGACCTTGTAGACGGCATGATCGACTGCGGCACCGGCCCGCTGGGCGGGACCGCCAGGCCCCGAGCAACCAACCACGGCAAGACATGAGACAACGACAAGGAGAGCAGGGAATTTCATGAAGCTTCTTTTAAGCACGAACGCCAACCGGTTTTCAAGCCTTATGCCTGAAAACCCTTTGAGCGCGGACTTGGCAAAACCACGACCCTTGGTAGCCTCCGCCCCATGAAGAACCGCGCCCTCCCTGAAGCCACATGGATACTGGCGATTCTGGCCGCCGGATGGCTGATCTCGCTGGCCTTGATTCCCGTAGTGTCCATTCTCTTTGCGGCATTGCTTTTGTTCACCCTTTATTTTTTCCGGGATCCCGAGCGGGTTCCCGCAGGGGACGAAAACACAGCCGTCTCTGCAGCGGATGGAATTGTCACGACGATTGACGAGATTGAGGAAAAAGAGTTCCTGAAAACCAAAGTTCGACGCATCGGAATTTTCCTCTCCGTTTTTGATGTCCATGTGAACCGCTCGCCCATCGCGGGCGAGATCATCCACTCGGAGCCCAAACCCGGCGGGTTTCGGGATGCGCGGGACCCCGAGTCCTCAATTTTCAACGAGAGCCGCTCCTGGGTCATATCGGGTCAGGTTGGCACCCTGCTGGTCAAACAAATCACGGGCGCGATTGCCCGCCGCATCTGCCCCTGGTCCGTGGTGGGCGATACGGTGAAGCGCGGAGAGAGATTTGGCATGATCCGCTTCGGTTCGCGCACGGAGATTTTTCTTCCGATGGATGCGGAAGTGCTTGTGAAGAAGGGTGACCGGGTGCGCGGAGGCGAGACGCCTGTGGCACGATTAAATCCAGCGACAAGTGTCGGCCAAGATCCGTCCTGAGCAATCCAGCGAATCCTGAATAACGTGTCTCCAAACGATCTGACCTGATGCAACACCCGAACGATCCGAAAATCTACCTCCTGCCGAACCTGATGACGGCAGGCAATCTTTTCTGCGGTTTTGCGGCAACTCTGCGGATCATTGAAGCCGCCACCCTGGTCTCAAACGGCCACTCGGCGGGAAGTCTTTATCACGAAGCGATCGCGTTCATTCTCGGGGCATGTTTTTTTGACCTGCTGGATGGACGCCTGGCCCGTCTGGGAGGGCATGAAAGCCCCTTCGGACGCGAGTTTGACTCCCTGGCAGACACGGTCTCATTCGGGGTCGCCCCGGCTTTGTTGGTTTATCAGATCGTTCTACGCGATTTTCAGCGCACCGGGTGGCTGATTGCCTTTGTTTTTTTGCTGTGCGGAACGCTGCGCCTCGCACGTTTCAATTGTGTGGCTGCCGCCAATTCAGACAAAGCAGACAAGGATTTTCACGGATTCCCCATCCCCGCCGCGGCAGGTCTCATCGCCTCGCTGACGTTGCTCATGCTGTGGTTGCAGGCGGATGACCGCACGATCGGCCCATGGAAGCACGCCTTGCCACCTTTGCTGATTTTTCTTTCGTTCATGATGTTCAGCCATGTCAAATATCCGAGCTTCAAGAGCCTGAATTGGCGCACCCAGCGATCGATTCCCGCCTTTCTTGGACTCATCCTCCTGCTGGCTTTCACGGCGATGAATTACCAGTGGATGCCGGCCATCCTCTTCGTGTCTTTTCTGCTCTATGGCTTCGTGCGTCCCTTCATTTCCAAAGCCATTCGCAAGGAAATCGAGGAGGACGGCTCCGAGGAGCACGAGCAACACGCACCCTAGACAGTCGCGGTGGCTACGGCAGATGACCCCGCTTGGTTTCTTGCAGGTAGGACTCGATGGCAGTCCACGCCTCCTCGAAGTGGCCGCCCTGCAGGGCCAGAATGCATCGCAAGCGCAATCCTTCAGGCTCCTGGGCCTGGGCTGACTCCATGACCTCTCGCCTCGCGGTGACGGGATTCCCCTTGGCAATAAAATAAGCCACGCGGCCTGCAAGATCGCTCGGCGGTCCGGGGGCGTGGAGCACATCGTCTCCGGGCATGGAAAGGGAGAGGTCGATGCCATAGCGAGACCGCACGGCCCCGATGGCGGCTTCATAGTCCTTGGCTTCCAGCTTTTGACGGAGCCGGACCGGCCAAGCAGCTTCCTCCCAATCGGGATGAGACGCGAGGAATGCCTCCACCTCCGCCTTGTTTCCACGCGCGTGCCACGAAATCAAAAACTCCCTCCTCTGCGCCGGATTGAGAGTCTTCAAAAAATCCGGATTCTTCGCAGCGTCTCCCATGCCCGCATCCGGCGAGCTCGCCATCCAAACGATCTGTAAATCCGGGGTCAATCCGGAGAATGGACCAAGCGCCCGAAACAACGCCTCGTTGGGTCGAGCTTGGGAGAGTAGCGACCGGTAATACTCAACCAGATTCGCATGCCCTCCCCCCTGCTCGATCCGAGCGTGCTTTTTCAGTGACTCGCCCCACAGCAGGGCCGTGCGCTCGGCATCGGTGTTTTTCCACAAGAGACCTTGGTCGTAGGGAATTTTGGCGCTCACAGGGTTCAATGCCCGCTCCGCCGCAAAAGCTGCGTCCGCCACTCTTGGATCTCCATGGCGCATGATTTCGCTGTAACCCAACTCCCGGTAGAGACCTCGCTCCATGGGGCAGAAACCAATCTCGCCGTGCCCCAGGATGGCGGCTTCCTGAGAACGTCCCTGCGCGTTGAGTTGGCGCATTTGATCAACGGCGATCTTGCCACGGTAAGGTGGAAAGGGAGGCTGGTTGAACCACTGGGATTGAATCAAGGCCACGCCGCCAGTCAGGAGCATAACGCCGCAAATTCCAAAAACCAGGCGCTGCGCCAGCCAAGACCAGCTTTTCTCCGTATGGGTGGGGATGGGATTTCCAAAAGCCAATCCCGCAAGCACCAAAATCCACCAGCCCAGTTCAACCCGGTGCACAGGGACATCGACAAACCCGTGGATCAAGGCAATCAGGGCCGCCGCGACCACACCCCAGCGCAGCGGCCAGGAACCGGATTCGCGCAGGCGAAAAATGTCCGTCAGCAACAAAACCAGGAGCACCCAGGCGAAAAGCAATGCGGGAATCCCCGCTTCCGCAGCCAACATGAGCCAGTCGCTCTCGGGGTGGATCGGCATCGCCTCGTCAATGCTCTCCCGCATGTAAAAAGGAAAAACATACCCGAACGTTCCAAGCCCAGTGCCAGTGAGGGGATGGTCGCGGATGACATGCAGTGTATCGAGGAAAATTTTGGATCGCAGGTCGCCGGCAAGAAGCCCGGGGTTGGCTGTCTTTTCCACCCCCAATGCGTCAAGAATACGATCCTTCGCCTGCCCGCCGGATATGAAAAAAATCCAACCGAGAGCCACCGCGAGGATAAGGGATGACAGCAACAACGGCACCGAACGGTGCGTGCGCCCCAAGGCGGCCAACCACACGAGGGTTCCAACCGTTAAAAAAACAACCCCGCCGCGCGACATGGAATGAAAGAGCAACGCGTCAAGACAAACGCAAAGCGAGGCTCCGGCCAGGACGAAGACAATCGGTCTCCGCCCTGACCAAGCCTCCCGGATGATCCCCAAAGCCAGAATGCTGCCAGTCACCAATAACGCAGCCGTATGGTTTCGATTGGGGAAAAAACCGAAGTCGGGTGGCGCCCATCCGTGCTTGTCAAAAAAGGGATACTCCCATCCGGTCGTCTTGGCATAAATCGCCAACGAGGCGTAGGCCGCACAACCCAAAAGACCCAGTAGGGCGATGTGAATCTTCGCACCCGAACGCACCGGATGCCCCAGGGAGAAAAGCCCGATGAAGAGAGCGCCAGCCAGCAGCACGATCCAGTAAATCGTCTCGCGCGGTGCCAGACTGATCCATGGCAACGAAGGGAAGGCCTGGAACTTCAACAATTCCAGCCTCCATTCCGGCGTTGGAAACCAAGCCTGCGGCAGCAGACTCAAGGCGGAAGCCACCAAAATCCCGAGGCAAAGCAGCCAATACCGCCAAGGAACGATGCGGTTTGGGGCGAATCCGACCATCACCAGACCGGCAACCGAGAAAAAAATGCCCGTTGCTCCCTGCCGCGCGCCCCCTGCCAAAAAGACCGCCACCATCGACCCCAGCACCAAAAAGCCCTGCGCCAGCGCCGAACGCAAGGGGGGATATGTCGTGTGTGTGTTTCCGCTGTCCATGGCATGCGGACAAGCCGCGCAACCCACATACATCATACAGCGTCGAACATTTCCTCAAGCGGGAAAAACGTGTGAATAACTTGAGAAAAACTTCCATCCCTCCCACAGGGTTGTTCACATCCTCTTTGTGAATGACCGGTAAAAAGGTTATCAGGGGAGTATGACTTTGAGCGACATCCAGCGATTGCTTGTGGAATGCGAAACCCACCCCACGCGGAACCTCGGGCAAAACTTCCTCCACGACCAAAATCTCGCCCGCTGGATCGTGGCACTCCTCGACATTCAACCGGGCGATCACATCGTGGAAATCGGCCCCGGGCTTGGATCTCTGACAGAGTTTCTTGCCAGTGAGACCACCCGCCTCACGCTCATCGAAAAAGACAGCCGCCTCGTGCCCTACCTGAAGGCCAAATTCGAGCATGGGGTAAACCGTGTTCACCACGCCGATGCCTTGGAATTCGACCTCCGCGAACTGTGGGGCCACGGACCGGTGAAAATCATCGGCAACCTGCCGTATTATATTTCCACACCACTCATAGCGAAATACGCATCGGCCCTCTCTCCCGCATCAGCACTCGTTCTCACGCTACAGCTGGAGCTGGCGCAACGACTCGGCGCCGCGCACGACACGAGCGACTACGGTGCCATGACACTGTGCACGGGACGGCGTTGGGACATCCGCCTCGAACGCAAACTCCCAGCCTCGGTCTTTTTTCCACGTCCTAAAGTGGACTCGGCAGTAATCACTCTCCGGCGCAAGTCCAGACAGCGTGTGCGAGCGATTGACGACTCGATTTTCGAGAGCCTGGTGAGGCGAGGCTTCTCGGAACGACGCAAGCAACTCCGCAACCTGCTTCCGGAATTCAAGAATGACTGGGAAAAAATCACAGCCGCAATTGGGGCGCCACCGACCGTTCGCGCCGAGCAACTCAGCCCCGCGCAGTGGGAGTCCCTCGCCTTCACAGTCTCGCCCTCCACCGCTCAGCATGGCGCCGAGCGGTTCGATGTGGTGGACGACCAAGACCGCGTGTTGCGGCCCGAGTTTCGCGATGTCATTCATGTGAATAACCTGCTCCACCGCGCGGTCCACATACTCCTTTTCAATGCCTCGGGGGAGCTTTACCTCCAAAAACGTTCGATCTGGAAGGACCGCAACCCCGGCCTCTGGGACTCCTCCGCCGCCGGCCACGTCGATGCCGGGGAGGACTACATCACAGCTGCACGCCGCGAGCTCCGCGAGGAACTCGGCATCGAGGCCCCCGACCTCGAACCCCTGCTTCGACTGTCCCCAAAAGAGTCGAATGGCTGGGAATTCATCCAGGCCTACCGGGGACGCCACGACGGTCCGTTCCACCCGGCCCCGATGGAAGTCGAAACGGGCTCCTTCTTCCCGATGGAAAAAATCCGCCACTGGGCCAAGCAAACTCCGGGCGACTTCAGCCCGGTCTTTTTGGAAATCCTGAAAAACCTGCCTTGAGCAGAGGCGGCTCAGAACGCGCGGCAAAGCTCAACGCATCGCCAAGACGCGCCCGCCAGGAAAGTGGGTTGTGCCCTGCTCCGGGAAGGCGTTGGATGCGAAACTCACGCCCTTCAACCCAGCCTTTGGAACGAAGCAACTCGGCGAGAAGTTGATGATAGCCCTCATAGCATTCATCCACATCCCGGTCGCCATAGTCGAAATGCATGCGAAGATTTTTGTCGAGGACGGGTGTTTCCTCCAGGAGGCGCAGGGCACCGCAGTTTGGGGGGAGTGATTGCGAGACATCCTCAAATGAAGTCGAGAGGCAGGCGATTCCACCAAACACTCCAGGGTGCCGCAAAGCCGTATGAAAGGCATTGAGAGCACCCAGACCGACTCCTCCCAGGATGCGCGATGAAGGCGTGGCTATGGTGCGATAGTGCTGATCCATGTGCGCGACCAACTCCCGGGCGACAAAAGAAGAATACCCCTCGCCACCGAGCTCGGGAGAGAGTTCGTAATCCCGCAACGAGATATCCTCTGGAGAAAACCCCTCGGGATGCCTCACCCCGACGACAATGGACTCCGGCATCACTCCTCTGCGGGCGAGCAGGGAAGCCCACTCGTCGGCCGCCAGATCGACGCCGGTGGGCGTGCTCAGGACGGGGTCGAAAAGGCCGTCGCCATCATGGAGAATAATGAGCGGAAAGCGATGTCCGGTTTCATGCGAGTAGGCCCCCGGCAGCCAGATGAGAAGCTCACGGTCTTGAGCCAAAAGGCGGGAGCTCATGAGATCTCGCGTGAGCCTGCCACTGAAACGGTCTTTCCAATCCGCCACAGTGTGCTGCAGCGTGGCGTCGAGCCAAACCTCGTGAAAGAGGTTGCCCGGCACATTGCCCCAGGCATCCACCGCCTCGCATTCCCAAGCTCCTCGAGTGATTTTGTATTCGAAGTGTGAACCGGTCTGCGCCTCGACCTCGCCAATATGAAAGGGGGGCTCCCATTTTAAACGAAGGGCCCTGGCCGGATCCCAATGGCCAAGCGCCTCATGGCTGCCAGACACAAACACTCCCTCGGAGGAACGGTCGACCGGGGGCACGATGCGGAATCGAATCCTGCTCATTCGGATATACACTACTCGATCACGGGCTCACCGCAAAGGCGGGTTTGCAGGACATTGAGCGGACACGACCGAGGAAAAATCGCATGGACGCCGGGCGTGGATTTGCCCGAGAATGCGGGCATGTCGAGTCCAGCATCCATCGAAGCGGCTGATATCGCCGACGGTGGCGATCTGCCTATCGCCCGGTCTGGAGGAATGCGGAGTTACTACCGCGTGGCGGAGGATGCGGGAACCATCGTTCGCTGCGACCCGCAGGACGCCCAGATCATCGTTTTCAACAGCCCGACGGTGGATGACGAGGCCGATCTTCTGGAGTTTTACAATATCGACTATCACACGCTCCACTCTTCGCTCGACCCCGACGAGCTCTCGCGCCTGGAATTTGAGACCGACCACGCGGCGATCATTTTCAAACGCCCGAAAAGCTTTTCGGCGGATGACAATTTTTTGCTCAAGCTCACGTCGACTGGTGTCTTCCTCTACGAAGACCGCATCGTGGTCGTCATGCCCGATGACGCCCCGCTTTTCGAGGGCCGCGCGCCTCTTCGGATTTTCTCGGTTCAGGACGTTATCCTCCGCCTGCTTTATCAGAGCATCAGTCATTTCGAGGGCCACCTGAAGGCGATCAATATGCTCTCCGACTCGCTCGAGCGGCGCATTATGAGTTCCATGGAGACTCGATATCTCCTGAACATGTTCGCTCTGGAAAAAAGCCTCGTCTACATCCTGAACGCCATCCACTCGAATGCCGCGCTTTTCGATAAAATGAAAACCTCCAGCCGACTCGGCCTCGATCACGACCAGACACGCATCCTGGAGGACATCATCATCGAAAACCAACAGTGTCTCCGGCGCTCGGAAATTTATTCGGAGGTTATCGCCGGGCTCATGGACGCCCGCGCCTCAATCGTAAGCCACAACCTGAATATCCTTCTCAAGCAATTCACCATCTGGACCATCGCCATCATGGTGGCCAATCTGGTGGTTGGAATTTTTTCGATGAATGTGAAAATGCCCGTGCCGATGGAGGATGCCGCATGGCCATTTTATTTCGTCAATTTTCTGGCGCTGGGGGCGGGAGTGGCCATTTTTTGGATTTCAAAAATTCGAAAATGGTAACACGGTCGCTACTCGCCGCACTGGCGCTGATGCTCGCCACGCCCCTCCTGCTGTCCGCGCAGCAAAAAATCCGCGCCGGTATCGCAGGCCAGCCACCGTTTGTGGAAGATGGCAACCCGCCAAGCGGAGCGAGCGTGGATATTTGGGAGAAAATCGCCGCCGAAAACGGATGGCTCTTTGAATACACCGCCTACGACAGCATGGAAAGTGGCCTGAAGGCCGTGGCGGATGGAGCGATCGATATCCTGGTAGGCAACGCCCCAATCAACAAAGACAACCTCGAGAAGGTGGAATTTTCCCAACCTTTCTTCCACTCCGGGCTTCAAATTCTCATCACCGATCAACAAAAAACCATCACCGACCGGTTGATGTGCGACGTCACGGACCTGCTGCGGTTGGAAATTTTTTGGATCATCACAGCCGCCGTCGTAGTCCTCTCGGCCTTCGTTTTTTTCTTCGAACGAAAACACAATCCGGATTTTCCCAAGAAAACCGGCGAGGGAATCGCCGAGGCTTTCTACTATGTCATCACCTTGGCCCTCACCGGTAAGTCGGCTTACAAAGGCTTCCCAGGCATTCTGGGACGGCTTGTTCTGATCGTTTGGATCATCCTGGGCATTGTGACGGTGGCCTATGTGACTTCGAGCATCACGAGTGCCATGACGATCGAGAAGCTGGCCAGTTCGATCGAAAGTCCACGCGATCTCCTGAATAAAACCGTTGCCGTTATCGCCGACTCGTCAGCGGAGAATTATATCGCCAAATCAGGAATCGACGAGATTCCGGAAAAAGACATCCAGGAGGCCGTGAGTGCCATGCTCTCCAAACAGGCCAGTGCGGTTGTAGCCGATGCCGCCGTGCTTCAAGCCTTCGATTTCAACAACCCCAGGATCCCCGTTCGCGTGGTGGGTCGCGTTTTTCAAATTGAAAACTACGGTTTTGCCATGCCCATCGGCAGCCCATTGAGGATGCCGTTGAACAAGCAACTCGTGAAATTGCAGGAATCGGGCAAATTACGCGCCATCCTCGCCACCTACTTTGGCGAAGCAAACGTGCAATAGCTGAAGAATTTGAGGAAAGTGACTGGCGTCTCAAACGCACCGAGCCCGTCCTCGAAGGCTTCACCGTAGGGAATCACCCCAGTGCAGAAACGCGAGTTGCTGCGAATATCTCATCATCCGTTCCAACAGACGGAAAAATCAACATATGAAAAAACAACTTCTCAAACTCTGCTTAAAACCCGCTTTTTTAGTAGCCGCTCTGGCTTTCGCTTTGTGCGTCACGGCCTCGGCCCAGCCATCCGATGCGATGACCGGCCAACCGATTCCTCCCGTGATGCCCAAGTGGTGCGCGGATATGGTCAAGATGCATGAGGATTTTTTGAAAATGCTCAAAACCCAGGATGCCGATCTGGCGTCCCAAGTCGAAAAAATGAAAACGGCTTCCAAAGAACAAAAAGAAAGTGCCATCGAGGCCACACTCCTGCTCCTGATCCAGCAACAATCCGCCCAACACGCCGAGATGGGAAAAATGGTCGAGACAATGAAGGACTACATGGCAAAAAACTCTTGCCCGATGATGCGAGACATGAAGTAGTGCGATCACGGCTGACCTGAGGGGGAAAAACTCGCGGCTGAAAAAAGGGGTCATGTGAGACGATGACCTCCCAATACTTCGATTAAGAAAGCGCTTTTCTTATTCTACTCGAAGACGAGACCTGGCGGGAGCGGGGTTTTGACGCGGGCGCGGAGGCGGGTGAGGAGGCTGTAGAGCCCGAAAAATGTGCGGTTGAGGTAGATCGTGTCGGCCGAACCTCTCTGGCCCCGCATACCGCGCAGGGTGTCGTTTTTGCGGTTTTCCTCGCCGAGTTCGTAGATGGCGGACATGAACCCCGGGTCGCCGAAGTCGAATTCGCCGTTACGGAAGGGGCGGGCGAGCAATTCGAGCGAGGTTCTGCACAGAGCCACGAGATGCTCCCGCTGGGATGGGGTATCGGTGGGCAGGAGGATGGCCATGGATTCCATCGCGGCGGCGAGGCGGGCGGGATCGGTTTCGAGCGCTGGGTCGAGAAAGGCGAATTGTTTGGCGTGGAAGTCCGAGTTGATCGACTTGGTGCAGCCGAAGTCGAGGACGCAGAGTTGGTCGCCATGAACCAGGAAATTCCCTGGGTGGGGGTCGGCATGGAATATATGGAGCTGGTGGATTTGGTGGGCGTAGAAATCCCAGAGTGCCTGTCCGATCCTATCGCGCAGGTCTTGCGGTGCGGGTCCGTCGGCAAAGACATCGAACGGCACGCCGTCCATCCAATCCATCGTGATCACCCGGTGGTTGGAAAATTCAGGGTGGTATTTCGGGAAGCGGATTTGCAGGAGGTGGGCGCAGGCGGACGAGAGGCGTGTCGCGCTGGCGAGTTCTTTTTCGTAATCGGTTTCTTCGAGCAGGCGGGCTTCGACTTCGCGGAAATACGCGGCCACATCACGCTCTCGGAGTCCGAGAATTTGAAGCGCGATGGGTTTGACCACGCCCAGGTCGCTACGGAGGCTCTCAGCCACGCCGGGATATTGGATTTTGACAGCGAAGGTGCGTCCGTCCCTCGTGGCGCGGTGGACTTGCCCGATCGAGGCGGCATGGGCGGCTTCGGGTTCGAAGGTGTCAAAGACCTCCCGCGGATCTTTTCCAAATTCCCTGCGAAAGGTTCGCACGACGAGCGGGTAGGAGAGTGGCGGGGCGGAATACTGGGCGCGGGCGAATTGCTTTGCGTAGGCTGGCGGCAGCAGGGATTGGTCGATGCTGAGCATTTGGGCCAGCTTCAGCGGACCGCCCTTCAATTCGCTGAAGGTGCGGAAAACCTCGCTGGCATTCCGTTCCTGGAGGTCGTCCGCATCGGCCCGGCCGCTGATGGCCTGGCGTCCGTAGTGCTTCAGGTAATTCATGCCGACACGCGCCCCAGCACCTGCGAGGGCTGCCATGCGGTCGAGGCGATGGCTGCGAATGGTTTCCTGCGCGCTCAAGACATTTTCCCCCAGGCCGAAGGGGCGAGAAATCGGGCGAGATCGAAGGCGGAGTCGATCGCCTGGGTGCGGATGACATCGAAGGCAAACGCGACGGTTTTTTCAATGAACGCATCGGTGCGCTCGAAGCGTTGGCTTTCATCCTTGAGGAGGAAGGCGATCACGGCGCGGAAGTGGATGTAGAGGACCGCCGGGTAGAGCGCTTGCAGAGGGCCGCGCGAGGCGATTTCACCTGTCGAAAGGCCGTGGTCGATGACTCCCGTGGCGAAGGTTTTGAAATGCTCCTCGAAGGCCTTGAGGAACGGCGGGGAGGCCACGGGCGCGAGATGGCTGAAGCGTAAAATCATCAGCGAGCGCCAGTCCAGCGAAGACTCGGTGAAGGCAAAAAGAAAGGTCAGGTAGCGGTTGCGGGCGGAAAAATCCTTCCATTCGGCACCGCTGGAAACTTTGGCAGCAAGCCCGAAAATCCACTCGCCCCAGACCGCACTTTCGACGCTGTCGAGGGATGCGAATTCCTGAAAAAAATCCCTCTCGGAGAGGCCAAGGGATTTGCAAAAAGCGTGCACGGTATGGGGTGGCATGCCGTGTTCGCGGAGATGGTGGGTGTAGGCTTCGACAATGCGGTTCCTGTTATCCATAGGTGAAGAGCATACGCACCGAGCCAAAGGAACGATGCGTCGGGAATATCAAATGATCCAGGAAATCTGGTCGCAGTGGGTGGTATCCAAACGAGTGGTGGAGCCTAGGGGATTCGAACCCCTGACCTCCTCAATGCCATTGAGGCGCTCTACCAACTGAGCTAAGACCCCGTGGGCGGGAGGTGTGGATATTCCGTGAAAACCTGAGCGAGATCAAGCGGGAATCTTTGCGAGAAGTGCCGCACCGATGATGCCCGCGTTGTTTTGCATCTTGGCGGGCTGGATGAGGACATCGGTTTTTGCCGTGAGATAGGGGAGAAATTTGTCGGCCTTGCTGCTGATGCCGCCGCCGATGATGAACAGCTCGGGTGAGAAGAGTTGTTCCAGCATGGCGAGGTATTCGCTCACGATTTTCGCCCATTTTTTGAAGGACATTTCCTTCACCTCGCGCACCCGCTCGGAGCAGCGTTTCTCGGCATCCTTGCCCCGGAGTTGGATGTGTCCCAATTCGGCATTTGGCAGCAGCACGCCGTTGTAAAATACGGCCGAGCCAATGCCGGTGCCGAAGGTGAGCAGAATGACGGTGCCTTGTTTTCCGATGCCCGCGCCGAAATGCATCTCGGCAATGCCTGCGGCATCGGCGTCGTTCACCACATGGACCGGACCTCCGAGATGGCGTTGGAAAAGTTGGGATCCATCGACATGGAGCCACGAGTGGTCGACATTCGTGGCGGAGTAGATGATGCCTTTTTTGACAATGCCGGGGAATGTCACGCCGGCCGGGCCTTTGTAATCAAAATGGGCAGCGATCTGGCCCACGACATCGGCCACGGCATTCGGCAAGGCGGGCTGGGGTGTAGGAATCCGGAAGCGTTCGGCGGCGAGTTCGCCAGTGCTGATATTGACCGGGGCGCCCTTGATACCTGTGCCGCCGATGTCGATGCCAAGAATGGTGGGGGATTTCTTCAAATCTCGGTGCCAACGATTTTGCGAAGCCGCACCATTCCTCGGTGGATGCGTGCTTTGACAGTGGAGAGCGGCTTGTCGAGGCGGTCGCAAATTTCCTGCTGGGAAAGCCCGCTGAAGTAGAGCATCTCAATGACTTCGCGCTGCTCGGCATTGAGCTTCATGACGGCCTGGCGGACGAGGTCGTTTTTTTCGCTCAAGCGGACGCTTTGCGCCGGAGTGCGCGTGTCGATCGACTCGGGATTCTCAAGTCGAACCTCATCCTGTAAGCGCGAGCGGCGCTGGAGGGAGCGCAGACGATCGATCGCCTTGTTGCGGGTCATAGTCACCAGCCAAGTGACCGGTTTGCCCCGGGAGATATCATACATCGGGGATTTCTCCCAAAGCATGAAGAGAACCTCCTGGGCAACGTCCTCGGCATCCGTGTCGTTATTTAAAACGCGATGAGCCGTCGAGTAGATGATACCGGCATGTCGGCGGTGGAAAATGGTGAAAGCCTCCATGTCACCCGTTCCCATGCGCTGGATCAGGTCGACATCACCGATTTCCGTGAAAAGCTCGTCCACGATTGGAGACACTAGGGTCAGTGCCCTCGCGTGGCAAACCTTTGTCTGATGTCATGTGCGACGATCGAAGGCTTCCAGGGCGGGGATGGTCCACGCGTCGATCATACCGCTCCGTGTCATCTTCTCCCGCGAACTTCAATAAAGTCGAGGGCCCTTCAAGATTACACTGCTTGGGCATCCAGCTTCAACACGGAGGACGTTCTGAAATGCAAGGATGTAATTTTCAGTTCGGACAGGCTCATGGCGTGGTGGGATAAATCGTGTGGGTGCGAGTAGCGATGTCTTTTTGTCAAAAGGATCGGTGGATGCGATCGAGTTTGCGTTTGAAATCACGGCGGCCCGGTCCATGATGAAGGTCTATGAAAATTCTCTTTCTCTGTCTTCTCCTGGCCGCCTCGCCGTTGCATGCATCTGGCATCTGGAGCACCGACTATAATGCTTCGCTGGCGCAGGCTGCCGCGTCGAAGAAAGCCATCCTGCTTGAATTCACCGGCTCGGACTGGTGTCCACCCTGCATGAAACAAAACCAGGATGTCTTCGAAACCGAAGCGTTCGAGAATTATGCCAAAGACAAAATCGTGCCAGTGAAACTTGATTTTCCCCGCCGAAAGGAACAGCCGGCTGAAATCAAGGAACGAAACCAAGAGCTCGCCGCAAAATATGGTGTGGAGGGCTTCCCCACGATTATTCTTTTGAGCCCCGAGGGCAAAGAGCTTGCCAGACAAGTTGGCTACGGCGGGGGCGGCGTCACCGGGTTCATTGACTGGGCCAACAAAAATTTGAACTAACACCTGTTCGACCTCATGGACGACGTCTTGGATCTTTTCCGAAAAACCGGAGCTCTGCTCCACGGCCATTTCATCCTGCGCAGTGGGCTTCACAGCCGCGAGTTTTTTCAGTGCGCGCTTCTCCTGCAGGACGCGCCCGTAGCGGCACGTGTCTGCGGAATGCTCGCCGCCAAGCTCGGGTCATTTGAAGCCGACACCGTCGTCTCGCCTGCCGTAGGTGGGATCATCGTCGGTCAGGAGGTCGCCCGCCATCTCGGTAAGCGGCACATTTTTGTTGAGAAGGATGGACATGGCGGTCTCGTCTTGCGCCGGGGATTCGAAATCCGGCCAGGGCAGCGCTTCCTTGTCGCAGAGGATGTCGTGACGCGTGGCGGCCGCGTGCAGGAGACGATCCAAATCGTGCGCGACCACGGTGGCATCGTCGTGGCGGCGGGCTCGATCGTGGACCGCAGCGGGGGCGAGCTCCCCGACTTCGGTTGCCCCTTCGTCTCGCTGGTGCAGATGAACGTCGAAACCTTCGCAGCAGACAACCTTCCGGAGGATCTCGCGGGGATACCTGCTACCAAGCCCGGCAGCAAGTAGGCTGCAGCTGCGATTGACACGGCAGCTACTGCAGGCAAGATGCAGAGCTCAACTTTCAACCAAACACACCAATATGGCACTTCCAACCGGCACCAAAGCCCCTGAATTTACACTCAAAACCATTGGATCCGAAGGTCTCACCGACTTCAGTCTTTCCTCGAATTTCGGAAAGAGAAACACCGTCCTGCTGTTCTTTCCCCTCGCCTTCACTGGCGTCTGCACTCAAGAACTGTGCGATGTCACAGCCGGTCTGGCAAATTACGAATCCCTGAACGCGTCTGTCCTCGGCATCAGCGTGGACAGCCCCTTCGCACAGGAAGCTTGGGCAAAAAAAGAGAACATCAACATCCCTCTCTTGAGCGACCTGAACAAAGAAACCGCCAAAGCCTATGACGTGCTGCTGCCAGATCTTATCGGCCTTGGTGCCGTATCCGCGCGCGCGGCTTTCGTCATCGACAAGGACGGTATGATCCGGCACAGCGAGCAGACCCCCACTCCGAAGGATCTGCCTGATTTCAACAAGATCGCCGAGGTTCTGGCGTCGCTCTAAGAGCCATTCGCGGAAAAATTCCAAAAATCTCCTTGTCATGGGGTGCAAGTCGTGATGACCTTGCAACCCTTTTCCGTCAAACAAACGGATCACTTTTCATATGGCTAAAGAAATCGTAGGACAGATCAAATTGCAAATCCCCGCCGGCGCCGCAAATCCGGCACCGCCCGTAGGCCCGGCCCTCGGTCAACAGGGCGTCAACATCATGGCTTTCTGTAAAGAATTTAACGCTGCCACTCAAAAGCAGTCGGGTGATATTCTCCCTGTGGTAATCACGGTCTACAAGGACAAGAGCTTTACCTTCATCACCAAGGCTCCTCCAGCGGCGATCCTCCTGAAAAAAGCAGCTGGCTTGGCATCTGGGTCGAAAGAACCCAACAAAACAAAGGTCGGAAAAATTTCAAAAAAACAGGTCATGGACATCGTGAAGGTCAAGATGAAAGACATGAACGCCCGCTCCGAGGAGGCCGCCTTCCGCACGCTCTGCGGCACCGCCCGACAGATGGGGCTCGAAGTCGCCGAATAAAGCCTGGAGCACGTTTGCACCCGACCCGCCTCGTCCAAATCGGAAGAGGCGGGTTGTTTTTTTCAAAAGCACTCCGACTCAAGAAAACCGCTGAAAAGAAAATTTTCTGCGGAGATCAGCATGGGTTGAGTTACGCAATTGTCACAAAAGTTATTTTGCGGCATGGTTGGAGATTCAATTTAAATTCCAGCTCTCATGAAATTCTCCACACGATTGGCAGTTTGCCTTACTCTCTCTTCCTCACTCATCCTCGCGGCCACAGGCCACGCTCAACAATTATCCGGAGCGGGTGCCACATTTCCCGCGCCTCTCTATCAACGCTGGGGAGTCGAGTTCAACAAAGTCCAGCCCGGCATACAAGTGAACTACCAGTCCGTCGGCAGCGGAGCGGGTGTGAAAAATTTCATCCAAGGCGTGGTGGACTTTGGAGCCAGCGACGCGGCGATGACCGATGAAGAAATCAAAAAAGTGGCTGCAGGTGTTGTCATGGTTCCTGCAACGGCCGGTGAGATCGTCTTCGCCTACAACCTTCCCGGTGTAACTGGCCTGAAGCTCACCCGCGAAGTGATGGCGGGCATCTACCTCGGAACTGTGACGAAGTGGAATGATCCAGCCATCGTGAAAGCCAATCCCGACCTGAAACTTCCGAACTTGCCGATCCAAGTGGCCTACCGTTCGGACGGAAGTGGAACGACCTTTGTCTTCACCCAACATCTCTCCAAGATCAGCGCCGACTTTGATGACAAGGTGGGAACGGACAAATCCGTGACATTTCCTGTCGGCGTGGGTGGCAAAGGCAACGAGGGCGTCACCGCGCTCATCAAACAAAGCCCCGGCACTGTGGGCTACGTGGAATATGGCTACGCCAAAGACAATGGTCTATCAATGGCCTTGCTCCAAAACAAATCAGGAAACTTCGTGGCTCCCGACATTGCCTCTGCACGCAGCACGCTTGCCAATGTCGTCCTCCCCGAGAATCTCCGCATCTGGCCAGTGGACCCCGATGGCGCAAACGACTACCCGATCGTGAGCTTCACCTGGCTGCTCCTTTACAAAAAATACCCCGACGCCGCGAAGCTGAAAGCCCTCAAGGAATTCGTCAACTGGAGCCTCACCCAAGGCCAGTCTTTTTCCGAGAGCCTTGGCTATGTGCCGCTGCCTGCCCCAGTCGTGGAAAAGGCCCAGGCAGCTCTCGCCACAGTGCAGTAATAATCGCCGAGATTGGAGCCGAAGCGTGTCAGCACCTGATAAGGAAATCATCAGCCCGGCCGGATTCCGTCCGGGTCCCGATATATTCAAGATTCTCTGCCAAGCCGCAGCGGTTCTCACCGTGCTGACACTCGGCTGGATCATTCTGGAAATCATCGAATTCGCCTGGCCCGCAATTCAGAAATTCGGGTTGGATTTCATGACCACGTCTGCCTGGGTTCCCAACCGGGAACGCTTTGGAGTTCTCCCGTTTATTATTGGCACCGCAGCAAGCTCCCTACTCGCCATCCTGCTGGCATTCCCCTTGGGGGTGGCAATTGCGATTTTTCTCAGCGAGAACTTTCTCTCGCCCGCCATGCGCCAATCGATTCGCTTCGTTGTGGAAATGCTGGCGGCGATCCCGAGTGTTGTTTACGGCCTTTGGGGAATTTTTGTGATCATCCCGATTGTGAAGGCGTTTGGCGACTGGGCGGTTGGCTCCCTGGGAGGAATTCCTCTTTTCTCCGGCCCGGCTTATGGGAACTCGCTGCTGACAGCCTCAGTGGTTCTGGCGATCATGATTCTTCCGACGATCACGGCCATTTCGCGAAATGCGTTGGCCGCCGTGCCGAAAACGCTTCGCGAGGGAGCCTATGCTCTTGGCGCAACGCGCTGGGAGGCGATCTTCAACGTCATCATCCCCACCGCTGCTCCTGGCATTGTCGCGGCGACGATCCTCGGCCTCGGCCGCGCGATGGGCGAAACCATGGCCGTTGCCATGCTGATCGGCAACAGCTCGCGGCTCTCATGGTCCATCCTCTCCCCCTCCGGCACTCTGGCAGGGCTCCTGGCCAACCAGTTCGGCGAAGCACAGGGGCTTCAGGTCAATTCCCTCATGTATGCCGCGCTGATCCTGATCGGGATCACCCTGTTGGTCAACCTCCTCGGTGAGGCGGTTCTCCGTCACACGCAAAAACAAACCGCCGGCATTCGATAAAGCACTATGGATTCCATCGCCACACACGCACTTGATTTCTTCGACGGCAACCACGGTCAAAATTCAAAAGCCGTGGCGCGATCCCTCACGAACCGCTTGCTCAGCGGCCTTTGCATTGTCTTGTCGCTCCTCACAATGGTGCCTTTGGTTTCCATCCTTTTTCTGCTTTTAAAAAACGGCCTCCCGCTCTTGGGAATGCAAATCCTCACAGAGTTGCCTCCTGCAGCGGGGATGACAGGTGGCGGGTTCGGAAATGCCATTCTCGGCACGCTGGTGATGGTGGCCATCGGGCTCTCCATTTCCGCACCAGCAGGAATCCTCTCGGCCATTTACATCAACGAATATTCCCCCACCTCGCGGCTCTCCCAGCTGGTGCGATTGGTCGCTAAACTTCTGACTGGCATTCCCTCGATCATCTGCGGCGTTTTTGCCTTCGCGGTTGTTGTGACGACGACAGGAACCTTCTCGGCTTACGCCGGCGGCATGGCTCTGGCGGTGCTGATGCTGCCAACGATTTTGTTGACCTCGGAACAGGCGCTGCTCGGTGTGCAGAGCGCCTACCGCGAGGCTGCGTATGGCCTCGGCGCAACCCGCTTCCAAACCATCGTTCGCGTGGTTCTCCCCGATGCCTTCCCGGCGATCATGACGGGTGTCATGCTGGCCGTGGCTCGAGCCGCCGGTGAGACGGCTCCGCTCATTTTCACGGCGCTCTTCAGTCAGTTCTGGGCCAAGTCCCTCAACGAACCCACGGCGTCGCTTTCCGTGCTTATCTATAATTTTTCGACCGTTCCATTCCCGCACCAGATTGCCATGGCTTGGACGGCCTCCCTCGTGCTCGTGGCATTCGTCACTCTCGCGAACATATCGGCTCAAACCCTCTTCTCCCGAAAATACTGACTGACTCCAACCAACGAAATCCCATGCAAACCTCAAAAGAAACCGTTGTGAAAGCCACAGCGGAGGACGGCAATCCTCCCGGGCGTCCGGATTTCCTTTCCGTAAAAGATTTCAACTTTTTTTACGGGAAGAAGCAGGCCCTTTACAACATCTCGATGGATATTCCGGAGCGGCAAGTGACAGCCTTCATCGGGCCGTCGGGTTGCGGCAAATCGACCCTTCTACGCAATTTCAATCGGATGAACGAACTCATCGATGGGGTGAACCACAGTGGAGACATCCGTATCCTCGGCAAGAGCATCTACGACAAGGGCATTGAGGTCATTTCCCTCCGCCGCAGCATCGGGATGGTCTTTCAGAAGTCGAATCCGTTTCCGAAATCCATCTATGAAAATGTCGTCTTCGGTCTGCGCATCAGCGGCAAGCCAAGCAAAGCCGACCTCGACGAATGCGTGGAACGCAGCCTTCGTGGCGCGGCACTCTGGAATGAGGTCAAAGACCGTCTGCATGAGAGTGCTCTGGGGCTTTCGGGCGGACAGATGCAAAGGCTCTGCATCGCCAGAGCGATCGCAAACCGCCCTAAAGTCCTGTTGATGGATGAGCCCTGCTCGGCACTCGACCCGATCGCGACAGTCAAGATCGAGGAACTGATTCGCGATCTGAAGCGCGAGTTCACGATCGTCATCGTGACCCACAACATGCAGCAAGCGACGCGCTGTTCAGACAACACCGCCTTTTTCTACCTTGGAAAACTGGTGGAATACGCCGAGACACAAAAAATCTTTTCAAACCCATCCGAAAAACAGACTGAAGACTATATCACAGGCCGCTTCGGTTGATTTTCCGACACCCAATACTTTCAGATCAATGGATTCGACACGACACATTCTCACCAATTTTGAGGACGCTCTGGACAACCTCCGCAAGGATGTCCTGATGATGTCCAGCCTCTCCTTCCGCAGCTTGGAAAACGCCAAGAAGGGCCTTTTTGAACGGGATGAAGACTGGTGCAATACAGTCATCGCGGACGATGAGGAAATAGACGCCTTGGAGATACAGATCGACAATGAGGGCATGGCGATCATGCTTCGCTTCCACCCCTTTGCATCGGACCTCCGGAATGTGATTGCGGCGATGAAAACAAGCGTGAACCTCGAGCGTGCGTCCGACCAATCCGTAGGTATCGCCCGCCGTGCGCGCAAGCTGCTGTTGCTTCCGCTGCTGCCTTCCATCTCCCGTATCGAACCCATTTTCAACATGGCCCTCTCGGTCTATAATGACGCCATCCGTTCCTACGCGGACGGCGACATCGATCTCGCACGCACGATCAAATCGAGAGACAGGGAACTGGACGAACTCAACCGTGAATTCGCCGATAATCTCACAGAGTTGATGCCTCGAAACCCTGATTACATCCGAGGTTTTTTAGAACTCATTTTCATAGCACGTTGCCTGGAACGCATTGGTGACCAAGCCAAAAACATCGCCGAGGATGTCATCTACGCCGTCTCAGTCAAAGACGTTCGCCATCTTCACAAGGCCGTTTGAAAACTCACTCAAGAGTCAGTCTCTAAAAACATTGCCACGATTCAGGGCGGAGACCTGTTGGAGAGGCCCAATAACGGAAAACACTTGAGCTTGGAAGGCTCCGACCGAGTTTCTTCAACTCTAAACCCTCAACCGTGCGCTTTGGGAAAGGAATCTCAGGGAGCTTTGGGGGTCGCCTTCGCTGTCACGAACGACAGCAAGAAATGCCGGAAGAGAGTAAGCGTTGCACAGAGCACCCCGTTGTTTTTTGAGGGGTTGGTGTAAGTGTCG
>JBAWVX010000026.1:0-37716 GCA_037147075.1 bacterium | reverse complement strand
GACACTTACACCAACCCCTCAAAAAACAACGGGGTGCTCTGTGCAACGCTTACGTCCGAAACGCGCCCATGCTCGCCAGATCCATTTCTGTGGATCACGCTCCACGGGAATGCGCAGTTTGGTTGCGAGCCATTTCCTGGCCGGTGTGCCCACGAGTAGCATCGTGGCAGCTCCCGCCGAGTAGCCCAGCCAGGCGGCAAGGGCCGAGAGCCAAACCGGCAAACCTGCTGCCACACCACCCGGAACGGCTCCGGCAAAATAAAAAAATCCCAGTGCGAAAGCCGCTGCGAGACCTCCTCCGCTTGATGCCATGAATTAGGCCTCTGGTGCCGACTGGAAGTTGTCCAGGAGCACTCTGATTTCCATGGGTTGGTTGAAAATGTAGTCCGGCCCGGCAGCAGCCAAGGATGACGTGTTGTTGTAACCCCAGGTGACGGCAGCCATGTGGACGCCCGTCTCATGCGCTGCATCGATGTCGCGGAGTTCATCGCCAACAAATAATACCTGACGAGGTTTGAGATGCATTTCTCTCATGAGTCGGCGCAGCACACTGGCCTTGCCTAGGAGCTTCGAAGAGCATCGGATGAAGTCGAACACTTCCAAGTCGTGGTTCCTTAAAAACGCACGCACATTGGCTTCGGAGTTCGACGTGAGAATGCCCAGCCGGAACCCCATGGCATGGAGATCCCGCACGAGCTGCGGCATGCCGGGCAAGGGCTGTATCGAGTCGATACGCTTTCCGATCTCCTCGGTGCCACGCTTGGAAATTTGCGGCAGCTTCAGGCTCGGAATGCCCAGGTGTTTCATGAGCCCGCGCGTTGAGAGCTCGCGGGCAAGGGCCACTTCGTCCGGAGGGAGCGGTCGGAAATGGAACTCTGCAGCCAGTTGATTCAAGATTTCCAACCCTACGGAAAAAGTGTCCGCCAGTGTGCCGTCGAAGTCGAAGAGCACGTAGCCAGGCGGCCTTTGCAAAGGCCCCGCGGGACCAGGACGGCGACGTCCACCCCTGAGGACGAAGCCTGCCAAGCGTTTCACCCGCGAGCGTTTTTTCATGCTACGATATTATGTTGGCCAAAGGATGATGGCGAACCTTTCATTTTGTTCTGTCATCGCCAGCGCAGATCGAACATGGACAATGAGTCTCTAGCTCATTCTTTCTCCAGTTTGTAAGTTTGGACAGAGTGAAAGAATGGGCCCTCAGGCCTTTCATCACTTTTCGATGCCTCTCTTTGCGAATGTAAGGGCTCGTGGTTATCTCCCTCTTTTGAAAGCATGGTCAGTTATTGATAGCCTCTTGGAAAGACTCTGCTTCTCCGAGGAGGAGTAAACGTCTCTTTGGACTTAGACTAACCGAGAGCCAGTTGCGCTGTGGCGATTTCGAGGATCTCGTTCGTAATACTGGCCTGACGGGCTTTGTTGTATTCGAGGGTGAGGTCCTTGACGAGACCTTTGGCGTTGTCGGTGGCGTTTTTCATGGCCACCATGCGGGCGCTTTGCTCCGACGCACGTGTGCTGAGTTGGGTTTGGAAAACGATGTAGTGCAGGTAAGCCGGGAGGATGGCGTTGAGAACGGAGTTTGCATTCGGCTCGAAAGTGAAACCCGCCTCAGGTGGCGGGGCCGCCTCATAGTTGCTGAGAATTCCGGCTTCTTCTAGGCTGGTAACGGGAAGAATCTGAAGGTCCGTTGGAATTTGAGACAGGGTGTTAGCAAAGCGAGGATAGAGGATCGAAACCTTGTCAACCGTGCCGTCCAGAAACTTCTCGATGCAAAATTTCGAGACCTTTTTGCACTGGGAAAAGTTCGGACGTTCGCTCAGTGGAAAGTCAGCGATCACGTTTCGTTTGGTGCGGGCCAGAAATTGAGTTCCTTTGCGGCCGATGCTCACAAATTGGGTCTTGGCAGGATCGAGATTCGAGGCTTCCCGCAAGATATTGGTATTCAGAGCTCCACAAAGCCCCTTGTCAGTAGACATCAGGATGACCAAGTGGTTTTTGACATCCCTTTCTTCCAAAAAAGGATGTGCAGTTTTCTCCAAGGTCTCTTTCAGAGAAACAATCACTTGGTTGAGCAAGTGGGCGTAGTCGCGCCCGTTCAGTGCCGCCTGCTGGGCTTTGCGCATTTTGGAAGCCGCAACCATCTGCATGGCCTTGGTGATCTGCGCGGTGTTTTTGACCGACTTGATGCGTCGGCGGATGTCGCGAAGGTTGGCCATGGTTATTTACAGAGTGTTAAAGGACTTGAATTCTTCAAGCGCCGCTTTGAGCTCCTTCTCGACCTCTTCATCAAACATGCGCTTCTTGCCGACTTTCTCGAGGATGGTGGCTTTGCGAGTCTCGATGAACTCCACAAACTTGTTTTGAGTGTCTTTAACCTTATCAACCGCAACCGGATCAAAAAGACCTTTTTGCATCGACCAGAGGACGATAGCTTGCATTTCCACGGCGATCGGATGGTATTGCGGCTGCTTGAACAATTCGACAATGCGCGCGCCGCGCTCGAGGGTCGACTTGGTTTTTGCGTCCAAATCCGATCCGAACTGCGCGAAGGCCGCAAGCTCGCGGTATTGGGCGAGGTCACCTTTGATCTTGCCGGCGACTTGCTTCATGGCCTTGATTTGGGCAGCCGAGCCCACGCGGGACACCGAGAGACCCACTGAAATGGCTGGGCGGATGCCTTGATAAAACAGATCGGTTTCGAGGTAAATCTGACCGTCGGTAATCGAGATCACATTCGTCGGGATGTAGGCCGAGACGTCACCAGCTTGGGTCTCGATAATCGGAAGAGCCGTGAGGGATCCATTGCCAGCCTCCTCGGAAAGTCGGGCTGACCGCTCCAGCAGACGGCTATGGAGGTAAAATACGTCACCTGGATACGCTTCGCGGCCTGATGGGCGCTTGAGCAGGAGGGAAATCTGGCGATAGGCGTTCGCGTGCTTGGTGAGATCATCGAAAACGATGAGCGCGTCCATGCCATTGTCCATGAACCATTCACCCATGGCGGCACCCGAAAACGGGGCGATGTAAAGGTCGGCCGCTGGATCGGATGCCGTGGCTGCAATGATGATCGTGTATTTCAGTGCATCGTTTGCTTCCAATGTGCTGACCACACGGGCGATATTCGCATTTTTTTGGCCGATCGCGACATAAATGGAATACAGTGGGCGGAAATTCGGGTCGCCACTTTCCTCTGCCGCTCGGTTGATTTTGGCCTGATTAATGATGGTATCGATCGCGATGGTCGTTTTGCCAGTGGCACGGTCACCGATGATGAGCTCGCGCTGACCGCGGCCGACGGGAATCATCGCGTCAACGCTCATAATGCCGGTCTGCACCGGTTGGCTCACGGAGCGGCGTTTGATAATGCCGGGGGCGATTTTTTCAACCGGGTAGGTCGATTCGTGCGGGATGGGACCTTTGCCGTCGATGGGGCGGCCGAGGGCGTCCACCACGCGGCCGAGCAGACCTTTGCCCACTGGCACGGAGAGCAGCTTGCCGGTAGTTTTGACTTCCGCTCCTTCGCTGATCTTGGTGTAGTCGCCAAGAACAATGACGCCGACCTCGGTTTCCTCGAGGTTCAGGGCAATTCCAGTGACGCCATCGGGAAATTCAACCATTTCGTTGAGCCTGACGGCGCTCAGGCCTTCGACGCGGGCGATGCCGTCACCGATTTCACGGACAGTTCCGATATTCGTTTGGCGGGCGGCATTGTTTTTGACGGCGCTGATTTTTTCTTCGAGTTCGAGGACGATGTTGCTCATGTGACTATGGGATCAGGATTGTTTAAGTGTTTCGAGGCGGGATTGGATGCTGCCATCCCAGACATTGCTGCCAAGTTTCACGCGAAGACCGCCAATGAGGCTGGGTGCGTGACGGAATTCAGTTGTGATTTTGCCGAACTTGCGGGTGAGGTTGGTCGTAATTTCGCTGCGCTTTGCTCCGGAGAGTTCTGTGGCGCTCTCGATGACGGCATGGTGTCGAGCCACCTCCATACGGGTGAGGCGGGTGATGAATTTCAGCATCTGAACGAAGTGGCGCGGCTTGCGCTGAACGATTTCTGTCGTGATCGTGCGCAGGCGGTTTTCATCGAGTCTGCCATTGACAATCGACAAATCAAACAGTTCCTTGGATTGGCGGCGTGCTTCCCGGCTGAGTTTCATGAGAATCGGGTCAGGCTGCGAGTTGTTTCGAGGTCTCGCTGGCGAGGCGCTCCTGGTCTGCTTCGGTGAGGACTTTTCCGGCAACCTTGGCCGTGGTATCCACAACAAGGTGAACCATTTCTTTTTTTACTTCAGCGACCATACGGGCGCGCTCCAGAGCCACGTTCTCGTTGGCTTTGACGATAATGTTCTCAGCGTCTTTCACGGCTTGTTGGAGATGCTTCTGGGTCGAGGCCTCGCTCGAAGCGCGGGCTTCTTCGATGATGCGCTGAGCGTCCGAATTGGCCTTGCGGAGGATTTCGTGGCAGCGAATTTCGGACTCGGCCAGTTGTTTCTTGATCTTCTCGGCGTTGGCTTGCCCCTCTTCAATGGTGCGCCGACGTTGCTCGAAAATGGCAATGATTGGTCCAAACGCGAATTTTTTGAGAATCCCGTAAACAATCAAAAACAAAATAACTTGTGCGAGAAACTTAGGCCAAGCGATGCCGAACTGTGTGAGGAGCTGCTCCATGAGAAAAGGGTTGATAAATGAGATGAAAACCGGTTTTCCGGAACCGCCCGGCTGGCGGGCGGCTCCGGGTGAAACATTAGCGGCCTTGGAAGGCGAGGATGAGAGCGTAAATCGCAATAGCCTCTGCGAGAGCCATTCCGATAATGCTCAGTGTCAGAACCTTACCGGAAGCGTTTGGGTTGCGTCCGACGGCTTCGACGGCTTTTCCGCCAATCATTCCGATGCCGATGGCTGCCGCTGCGCCAGCGATGGCGAGCGTGAAGCTGCCTGTGATTCCTCCGGCTGTAGCAGCCGCTTCTGCGATGAGTTGTGGTATCATATGATGTTTTCCTGTTGGTTTTTTCTCCACCGCCCGCAGTCTTTGCCACGGTCCCGATGAAAAAAGTGTTAAAATTTAGTGCCCCTCCTCCTCGTCATGCGAAGTCGAGAGTTGGACGTAAACGGAGCAGAGGAGCATGAAAACGGTAGCCTGTAGGAGACCGACCAGAATTTCCAAAAAGTAGAAAGGTATGGGGATTGTGATCGAGAGGATCGTGTCGATGGGCGCTGGGAGTTTCAAATCACTGCCCAACGTGATCATCGTTGAAAGCAGAGTTTCTCCCGCGAAGACGTTTCCAAAGAGACGCAGGGAGAGCGACATCGGGCGGAATGCCATCGAAACGACTTCGATCAGACCGACGAAGAGGAAGATCGGAATCAATGCCAAAGCCATGAAACCAGTCAGTCCGCCTTTGACACCGAAAATGTGGTTTAGAAAATTTTTGATTCCCACCTCGCTGATCGACCAGTAGAGCCAGAAAATCATGAAGACGGCCGACATTGCGAGCGTCATGTTCATGTCAGCGGTGGTCGGGCGGAGCAGGGGAGCCGTAACATGGAAGCCATGCTCGGTGGTTTGCCCCCAGCCAATGGAGCCGACGCCTGGAAGGAGTGCAAACCAGTTTGAAACAATGATGAATAGGAAAAGCGTGGCCAGCAGAGAAAAAACCCGTGCGACCATGTGGCCGCCGACAATGCTCTCCACGAGGTCGTATAGCCCCTGCACAACGGCTTCGAAGAAGTTTTGAGTCGGGCCGGGAATAACCGCCATGTTCTTTGTGGCCTTGCGAGCGAACCAAATGATGAATGCGGCGACAAACGCGCTCACGAATATCGAATTCGACAGCCAATCAATGAAGGGCTCGCCTTTCGTGGATTGAAAAATCGCCGGGGCGTCGAGGGTGAGTGCGGATGCTATGATTGTGGAAAACGGCATGGCTTTTCTAACAAGTCGGATCTCGAAATCGGTCGTCTTGCAACTCCGGGTCACGCCGAAATCGAGAACGGTCTTTGTAGCAAACGATCTCAAGGAGGCAACCCAAAAGCGCCAGCCAATGCGGATTTTTTTTTGATTAGGCGGGAGCCAGTTCCATAACTCGGAAAGCCTGCGCTGCTGCCTGGAATGCGCGCGGCAGGTCGGGTGTGAGGAAATACGAGAGGTGGGAATGCGAAAGGACACGCCAGCCTAGACGCCAGCCCCATCTTTGAAGGTCGGAGAAATTCACATCCGCTGTGAGATCGCAGCGCCCGGGGGCCTGGTAAATCTCCGCACCGGTTAGTCGTTGATGTGCGGCGTAGCCCCGCAGGCTGCCTGCGGGACGCCGATGGTATAGCGCGGGCAGCGTGTCTCCATAGTCGATCGTCAACATTGCGCCGGATTTCCAGCCTGGCGCCCAGTCTTGCAGCCACTGGCAGTAGGACTCATGCACCTCCACGCGCTGGCCCTGCTTGTATTCGTGTTCAAAAACTGAGGAGTCGGGCAGTGATGAAGGTTTGAGCAACTCATGGACGCGCCCTTCTGCGATGCGGATGTGGACTTCATGCCAGCCCTCCGGCGTGAGATCGAAAACCCGGCATGGAAACGCGTCCACCAACTCATTCGAAAAAATGCAGGCTTCCCCGCGCGCGGCTTCCAGTGCACTCGAAAGCGTGTCGTGCCACCTGACTCCCAGTCCCTTCAGGATTTTTCTCTGCGCCTCGCGCAACGGGGCAGAAATTTCCACGATGTGGTAGCGGAGGCTTTGCCGTTTCCACCATCCAAGACTGCGAAGAATGTCGCGGGCGAGTTGGCCGCTTCCCGCGCCGATCTCGATCACATTTCGGCTTGATTTTTTTTGAATCCACCGGGCGATTCCCGCTGCCAGCGAGCGGTCGAGTGTGGCCATGGTCGAAAAATCCCCGCGCAGGCCCACGGTTTGAATGCGGGCCGAGTAATAGCCGAAGGTGGGGTTGTAGAGCGCCTCGCGCATGAATCTCTCGAACGGTATCGAGCCGCCCAGTTCGCTCTGGAGCGCTTGCAGAAACGGACCGGACGTGCTCACGGGGTCGTGAGTCGTTCCTCCTCCGCAGCGAGATTCTGCCACTTGGCTTTGAAGTCCGGGTCGTAGCGTTGGTCCTGCAAATCGAGCATCATTTCGCGCTGGCGAATGATGTCCTGAATGCGGGGTTGCAACTCTTGCCAGACCTCGCGCAGAAGCCGCAAGGCACCGGGTTCGCGATCCCAGAGCACGGCATAGCTCTGGATGAAATCGGCAGCGTAGGAAGGCTCGGCGCGGTCGTGCGGGAACCACAGGTTCTTCGGTGGCTCGGCCGTCTCCAGCAGCATCGGGGCGATGTAAATGTTCCGCAAAATGGCCTCGATGTATTTGTCGCGCGCCTCGCTCTCACGGCTCTCAAGCGAGCAACTCAGCGCCCAGCCGAAAATGAAGGAGGGTTCTTTGAAGTCGGACGGGTAGTCGATTTCGTAAAGGGTAAAAAATTTTGCCGCCTTGTCGGGGGCCTCCGCCAGCAGATGCAGCATCGGGATGAAAAAACGGACCCCTTGGTTGTCGGAGGGATTGCAGGCGAGGAGATCTTCAAGCCCGGCACCCGCCTCCACGAACCGCCCGAGATGCCAGTCGGTCATCGCACGTCCATAGATGGCGCGAAGATAGGGACGGGTTGCGTGATCCTTCCACCAGCTTATTTTCGGCTGGCGGCGCAGGTCCGCATTCCGGCGGATGATCTCATCGTAGGCCTCGCCGCAAGACTTCCAACTGCCCGCGCTGAATTCGATGTCGGCCAGCTCGATTCTGGCAGCGGAACAATCGGGGTCCTTATCGACAGCCAAACTCAGAAGAGCCTGCTTTTTCGATCGGGACCGCAGACGCAGCGCGGTGCGGACGAGTCCCTCTGCGACATCGCCAGGCGGGGGCGTTGCCTGCTCGGGGCGGCCGTTGCGGAGCACCAGCAGGCTCGTGACCGCCTGGAGCTCCTCCGACATGGCCTTGGTTGCAGGTGTGAAACGGATGCTGATTTTCGACTCGGCCGAGAATGTGCGCCAGTCCTCTTCATCCCAGTCCTCGTGCTGGGGAATGAGGAGCTGGTCCGGCGGAGGGTTTTTATCGAGGATCCGGTAGAGGAGATTTTCGATGCGGGCCTGGTCAAGCTCCTCCATGAGTTCAGGCGGCGCGATCGGTGCGCCGGTGCGGTCGCAGAGCACGACGAGCGTGGGCAAGATCCAGTCCGCACCGCTCGGAACGGGCTCCTCCAAATCGAGCCAGTGCAGATGCCAGGTGTTGCGTGCGGTTTTGAGGGCCTGAATCATAGGTTCCAGTCCACTTCGAGGCAGTTCCGGCGGCCAAAGCGGTCGTTGAAAAAGATTTTTTTGTTCGTGGCTCCGTATTCATGGACCAAGCGGGTCACCTTCACATCGAAGCAACAGTATTTGGCTATCTCCACCAGCTTGCCCTCGCGCCACCAGCGGATCGCATCAAGTCCATCGGCCGTTTTCCCGACTCCCAAGGTGGCCTGGGCGATGTCTTCCAATTTGAGGCGATGGCCGACGATGCGCTCGACCTCCTGCAGCAGGTCGAGGGAGACGAGGTTTTCACGCAGGTCCAGAATTGTGTAGGCCATGAGCACATCGTAGTCGAATCTGACGTGGTTGAAGCCAACAACCAAATCCGCCCGCTGGAGGCGCTTCACCAGCTGCTCGGCCCGGTTTTCGCTGAAAATCTCGTAGCACTTGTCCCTCGAGCTGTAAGTCACGCCGAGCGACATGCCCATCTCGTGCTTCTTGTCCCAGCCGCCGACGTCATTGGCGGTTCTCTGTGTCTCAAGGTCGAAATAAACGATGTCCATGGAATAATCGACGAGGGACGCCTCCGGAGAGCTTGGTCCCGGCGGGGAAATCAACGCTGCAACTTGCTGTCGAGCAGGCCGACGATCTGGCGCGTCTTCTCGTCTTCCGCCATCCGCTGTTTAATCAACTTGCAGGCATGGATCACCGTCCCGTGGTCTCGACCGCCGAAGGCGTCACCGATGTCTGTGAGCGGCATGCTGGTGTGCTGGCGGCTGAGATACATCGCAAATTGCCTAGCCAATGCGATGTTGGCGGGGCGGCGCTTGCTGCTCATATCCGCGATGCGCACGTCGAAGTGCTCTGCCACGCAGCGCTGGATTTGATCGATAGTCACGGCCTTCTTGGCTTGTTCCTGAAAAATATCCCGGAGAAGATTTTCGATCACGTCACGTGTGATCTCACGTTCGCTGAGCGATTTGTATGATGCCACGCGCATCAGTGCTCCCTCGAGTCGCCTCACATTGTTTCGGATTTTGTCGGCCAGGAATTCCATGATCCACGGCTCGAGGCTCAACCCCAGACTATCGGCTTTGCTGCGCAGAATCGCGATGCGAGTCTCGGTGTCAGGTGGTTGAATTTCTGCCGTCATGCCCCACTCGAAGCGGGAGACAAGCCTTTGCTCGAGTTTCTCGATCTCGCTGGCCGGGCGGTCGCTGGAGAGCACGATTTGCTTGTGGGCGTCATGAAGCGCATTGAATGTGTGGAAAAACTCGTCTTGGCTGCGTTCCTTGCCGGCAAAAAATTGAATATCATCAATCAGAAGCACATCCGCCTGACGGTATTTCTTCCGGAATTTCACCAGAGTCCCGTGCTGGATCGCGTCGATGAATTCGTTGGTGAATTGCTCGCTGGAGAGGTAGACGACCTTGGAAGCCTTCCCCTTGGACAGCACATGGTGCCCGATGGCGTGCAGAAGATGGGTTTTGCCGAGACCACTGACTCCATAAATAAAAAATGGGTTGTAAGTCATTGCCGGTGAGTTTGCTACGGCCAATGCCGCCGAGTGGGCAAACTCGTTGTTCGTGCCGACAACAAAGGAATCGAAACGGTTGCGGGGATTCAGTCCATTGTGTTGCGGGTTGGAGGATTTTTCTTTGGAGGTCCTGGAAGTCGCTGGTGCAGGTTGGGGCGGCGGAGTTTCCTCGTCTCCCTCACTCTGCAGTTGGATGGAAACGATGCCAGGCAATTCCTCAAGCACCGCCTCCTTCACGATCGGCAGATAATTGCTCTCAATAAAAAATTGGTGAATCGGATTGGGCACACCCAGCGTGAGAATATTCTCAGCACTGGAAGAGACCCGGACGCCAGAAAACCAACGATCAAAACCATCGGCGCTCACGCGCTCCTTGATGCGTTTGGAAATCCGCGTCCAAACTGTGGGATCTAAAGTCATATGGGATGTAGAGTTATTCGCTGGAGACGAAAAGGAAAAAGCCAGGTGCTCGATCAAGGGGAAAACCGCTTGGCCACGCCGTCTTCTGGCCAGCTGAGGTTCTTTTAAAAAATACCATTAATGCTTGTAGTATAGAAACCTGTATTAAAAATGAAAAATCCCTCTGCGGACAAGGATGAAGGCCTGGCATTCGTGTAGGTTAGGTTCATTTCAACGGGTTTTGTCATCAGGAACATTTTTTTCACAAGTTATACACAGTCTGGGAATTATTATCCTGACCAGAGCGAACATGCTAAAAATCCCGGCCACCCCCCTCAAGGAAAAAGTCTTTTTTCGGCGAGAAAAAAGTTTTGATTGTTGCACACAAAGTCTTGACAAGTCCGCCGAGGCCCAATTGATCGGCGTCCAGTCGGGACATAGTGCTCGGGGTGGGACTCGAACCCACATTCCTTGCGGAACCAGATCCTAAGTCTGGCGCGTCTGCCAATTTCGCCACCCGAGCGTTTGCGATCTGCCAGTTATTGGCACGGCTTCGTCAGCCACTAATCGCCAAGTCGGACCCATCCATCAAGCGGAAAATGAACAGCAAGACCACCCGGAGGCTCGATACCACAGCCGGTTCGACCGCTGGGGACCGCAGCCAAGCTGCGCGCCAGACTCCGTGTTGACTGGCTCGGCTTGAAAAAAGACTCTGCAGACAGTTGCCTTGGGTTCAGAAGGGGCCCACGTCATGCCTCCGGGGCCGAGCAATTGCATTTTCCGAAATGCGGTCTCGCATTTTTCCGCGGCGGATTTATATCGAGGAGCGTGATTGAAATGCAGCCAGTGCGCGTGCGCGCCAAATTTTTCTTCGAGGGGGATAAAAAATTTTTCATCAAGGGGGTGACTTACGGCCCTTTCGCTCCTGACGCGCAGGGCGAATATTTTGGAACTCCGGATTCGGTGGCCAGAGATTTGGACATGATGGTCGAGGCTGGAGTGAACCTTGTTCGCATCTACTATGTGCCGCCCGCTTGGTTCCTCGATCTCTGCGCTTCACGCGGTATTCGCGCGTTGATCTCGATTCCCTGGGCCGAGCATTTGGAATTTCTCAACAACCCGAAAATCCGCAATGAGGCCAAAAAAGCGGTTCGCGACGGGGTCAAAAAAAACGCGGGGCACCCGGCTGTCTTCGGCTATCTTGTCGGCAACGAAATCCCGACGACGATGGTTCGCTGGCTCGGTGCGCGGCAGGTCACGGAATTCGTCGAGCAATTGATCAACATAGGCCGTGAGACCGATCCTCGTGCGCTCTTCTCCTACGCCAGCTATCCCCCCACAGAATACCTGCTTCCTCAAAACAGCGATTTCGTGACCTTCAATGTCTACCTGCACCGGCAGGACGACTTCGACCGCTACCTGGCGCGGCTTCAAAATCTTGCCGATGACAAGCCGCTTATCCTTGGCGAATTCGGCATGGACACGATTCGCCACCCCGAGGTGGAGCAGGCCGAGATGCTGCGCTGGCACATCGAGAGCGTCGTTCGGGGTGGGCTTGCAGGCACAATCGTTTACGCTTGGACGGACGAGTGGTTTCGCGGCGGGCAGGAGATTTTGGATTGGGCGTTCGGGCTCGTCAGGCGGGACCGTTCGAAAAAGCCGGCCTTTGCGACTGTCAAGAGCCTTTTTTTCGGCGAAGGGCCGATGACTTCCCGCGTGAAGCTGCGCGAGTATCCGAAAGCCTCTGTCATCGTCTGCTCCTACAACGGCGGCAAGACGCTGGACCGCTGTCTTTCCTCCCTCAAAGACATCAACTACCCGAATTATGAAGTCATCCTCGTGGATGATGGATCGAAGGACGACACGCAGGAAATCGCAGCAAGGCATCCCTGGATCAAAAACATCCGCCAGATCAACAAGGGGCTCAGCTTCGCGCGCAATGTGGGGGCCCGCGAGTCGACAGGGGATGTGATTGTTTACACGGACAGCGACTGCATGGCCGATCCGGACTGGCTTTACTACCTGATTGGCACGCTTCTGAGTGGCGACTTCGCCGGCGTTGGAGGACCTAACATCTCCCCCCCTGCGGAAAACTGGGTCCAAGCTTGCGTGGCGGCTGCGCCGGGTGGTCCCAGCCATGTGCTTCTCACCGATGTCGTGGCCGAGCACATTCCCGGCTGCAACATGGCCTTCCATCGTTGGGCGTTCGAACAGGTGGGAGGATTCGACCCCGAATACCGCAAGGCTGGCGATGATGTGGACTTTTGTTGGCGCTTGCAGCAGAGCGGGGGAGTGATCGCTTTCAGCCCGGCGGCGATTGTGTGGCATTACCGGCGTTTCACCTTGCAAGCCTTCCGCAAACAGCAGGAAGGATACGGGGAGGCCGAATCCATGTTGCGATTCCAACACCTGGTGTTTTTTGGCCCGACCGGCACCGCCAAATGGAAAGGCCAGATTTACGGTGCGCCGCGCTTCACCTGGCTCGTCAACAAGCCAATCATCTATCATGGCATTTTTGGTGAAGGCCTCTTCCAGTCGATTTACCCCACACCTCAATCGGATGTAGCCGCCTACCTCAGCAGCATCGAGTGGGTGGCCCTGACGGCTTTTGTTTTTGCGGCATCCATACCAATCCCCATCCTGCGCATCGTGCCGTATCTTATGTTCGGAGGCACGCTGCTTGTCGCCCTCTCCTACATGATCCATGCCCGCCTGGAGGCCAAGCACGACACGGTCCCCGCCCGCTTGCTTGTGGCTTTTCTCGCATTGGCCCAACCGCTCGTGAGGGGCTGGGCAAGATATTTCACCTGGTTGAAATTCAAGCGCACCCCCCCGGCGGTCATCGCCTCGGAGGAGAAAAATTTCAAGCGCTCCCGTGGCGGCACTCGCCAGTTGAGGTTCTGGAGCGAGAATGGCCATGGGCGAGAACTTCTCCTCAAGGAAACGGTGGGCGCCCTTGAAAGTGAAGGCTGGAACTACTCGATTGACACGGGTTGGAAGGATTGGGATGTCCAAATCTATGGAAGCTTCTGGTGGGGGATTCAGATGCGTTCTGTGACAGAATACCACGGGGGGCCGAAATGCCTCACCCGCGTTCATTTGAAGCTTCGCATGGTGGCCACCACCGTTTTGATGAACGTCATTTTGCTCGCGATTTTGAGCTACCAGCAACTTCTCATCCCCAATGCCAGCTGGTGGCCCTGGGTTCCCTACGCGATCTTTGTCTTGATCCTTATCCGCCGCGCCCGACGGTTGCGACGCCGCGTCGCCGACCTCGTCGAGAATGCTGCTTCGCGTTGCGGTTTCACCCGCATCACGAACAAAAGCTGAGTTCATGTCGGGCCGGGTCAGCGATTACCATTACGTCCTTCCGCAGGAGCTCATCGCAACACGGCCCGCCGCGCGGCGGGACGAGTCCCGCATGCTTGTGTTGCACCGCCAGAGTGGCCGGATCGAGCATTGCGCGTTTCGGGACTTTCCCTCGTTCCTCCGCGAGGGGGACATGGTCGCCCTCAACGATTCGCGGGTCATTAAAGCCCGCCTGCTCTCCGAGCCTCTGGGAATCGAAATTTTTCTGCTCGAACATCTGGGCGCCACGCGTTGGAAATGCCTGGTCAAGCCGGGCCGCAAGCTCCGCCCCGGCGTGCGTGTGCCAATCGCCGGGACCTTAGCGGAAGTCGCCGATGTCCTGCCTGGAGGAGAACGCATCGTGGCATTTGACGAGACGCCAGATCTCGAAATTCATGGCCACATGCCACTTCCTCCTTACTTCAAAAGAGAGGCCGAGGCCCTCGACACAGAGCGCTACCAAACCGTCTATGCCTCCTCTCCGGGGTCTGTCGCCGCTCCCACGGCGGGCTTGCATTTCACCCCCGAAATTCTGTCGCGCCTTCCGCATGTCTTCCTGACCCTTCACGTTGGGGCTGGAACTTTCCTGCCGGTGAAAACCGAAACCGTCTCCGAGCACGAAATGCACGAGGAATCCTACTCTATCAGCGCCAAGGCGGCTGAGGCGCTGAACTCGGCCAAACGCATCGTGGCTGTTGGCACCACGGTGGCCCGCGTCCTCGAATCGTGCCCGCGGGGTCCGCTGCTTGAGTGCGCGGGGCGAACCCGTATCTTCATTCACCCTCCCTTTGAATTCCAAAGAACGGGCGCGCTTTTGACGAATTTCCATCTCCCGGAATCCACGCTGCTCATGCTCGTGAGCGCGCTGGCGGGCCGTGATCTGATCATGCAAGCCTATGAGGAGGCCATCCAAGAACGCTACCGTTTTTATTCTTACGGCGATTGCATGCTGATCACCGACTGATCTCTCTGGTCATAACCGCCATCAGGTGCGGAATCCACCAAGCGCGAACCGCAGAGTGCTGGCCGGGGACTAAAGAATCCCCAGTTTCATTTTTCCCGCCTCGCTGATCATGGTTTGGCTCCATGGCGGATCCCAGACGAGCTCGACATCCGCTTCGTCGATGCCTTCCAAGGCGAGGATTTTGGCGCGGGCATCGGCGGCAATCGTAGGTCCCATGCCGCAACCCGGAGCCGTGAGGGTCATCTTGACGAGCACGGAGGTCGTTCCATTTTCTTGAGTGACCACCTCACAATCGTAAATCAAGCCGAGATCGACCACGTTCACGGGAATCTCGGGGTCAAACACGAGTTTGAGCTGGTTCCAGACGGCTTCCTGCTTGCTGCCCTCGACCTTGATTTTTTCTCTGCCTCTTG
This sequence comes from bacterium, assembly GCA_037147075.1. Classification (GTDB taxonomy): domain Bacteria; phylum Verrucomicrobiota; class Verrucomicrobiia; order Chthoniobacterales; family Terrimicrobiaceae; genus UBA967. Next base: position 22,789 of record JBAWVX010000026.1, on the reverse strand, counting down.
AGGGATCCAAGCCCAAGGCGTCGGCGTCCTTCAGATCGATGCGGGCCAACCCTCCCGGTGTGGCCACGGTGAACGTGCCGCCCAAAGCCTGTGTGACCACAACCGCCATGCCAGCCGGAAGAACGATCGGGTGACCGCTGGGAATTTGCACCGCATCGCAATCGCGGCCAAGCGTGATTTCGCCATGAGTATCCATAAAGGAAGATTGCTAGGTGCGGATCAACGCGGTGTCGAGGGCATTCTGTCGATCGGGAGGGTGTCCTCGACGGTTCCCACCAACACTCTCCGCAAAGTCCCATCGAGGAGCTCCGCCTAGCAAAGAGGAGTTACCCGAAAAGGCCCCGGATCTTGTTTCTCAAAAGATAGACCGCGCAGACCAATAGGATAGCCGGTGCAAGCCAGCTGAGCGGCTCCGCAAGCGGGATATCGCCGACAAGAATGTTGAAGTCCACTCCATCCACGCGGGTCGAATCGGTTCTTCGGGCCAGGATGCGAAACTTGTGATAGCCTGACGACAAACCCGGAGCATAAACTTGCCAGCGTCCACTCGCGAGGTGTTCGATTTTTGCTGCCGAAGGCTCGAGAGCGGTCCAGACGGGCTCGAGGGTTCTCTCGGGAAGCTCCTCAACCGTCGGAAGTGTGCGATCAAAGGGGTTCTTGTCAAAGAAGCCGCGCCGCTTCACGAGTTGACGCTCGACGACGAATTCCACCGGCCCCGAGCCTTCATAGCTCCACGAGATGATGGCAGTCGCTGTTCGCAGGTGTTTCAAAAAAGCGGCCGGACTCAAATCGGCAACCAGGCGGTAGGAGGGGCTGCGCGGCATGATCTGGGCAAGAGCATCTCGCTCCCCAGCTGTGAGGACCTTTGGCGGGGTGGGGGAGGGCAAAGCCGCCTGTTCTGCGACAGGGGGCGGAACTTCCGGTATCCCAGGCAAAGGCTGCACCTCGGCTTCCCAGGAAACGGCAAACGGCGGCAGGCCCTCTGTCTCAGCGACGAGTGTTGCCGTGGCGGAACCTGGGGAAACGGGAAGTTTCCAATCAGCGCGGACGGTCACGCCCTCCATGGCTTGGATGCAAAGCCTGCCAGCCTGGGAAGAGGCGAGTGTGAGGCCTTCGCCCTGTGTGCGGAGTGAGACTTCAGTTGCGCTTCCACCGATGTTGCGCAATGTGGCAACCACTTGGACCACACGCTCCGGTGTGACAGGTCCGAGTTGGCTTTTCCCTTCGAGCTTCCATTCCAACAGAGAGGGTGATGGCGGAAGTTGAATGCGAAGATCGCGGGCTGCGATGCCATCTCCGAGCGTGACCAGTGCACTTTTCTCCGCAAATGGCCGGGCTGGAAGACCAAGGACCAAGTCCCCAAATCCTCCAGGCGGCAGCGTGATACGAGAGGGAGCTTCGAGAGGCTGCGGACAATGAATGTCGAGGGGCAGCGGGGCCGCTGTGCGGTTCTTGACAGGAATCCGGAGCTCTTGAGCTCCCACGCGTTGTTCAAAGCTTGCTATTTCCGGGGCTTCAAAACGAAACTCCCCGACCCCTGCCAAGGTGATTTCGCGAAATGGCTTGAAGCCGGATTCAAAGACCAAGCTCCCACGCTGGGTATCCGTGGAGACTGGTTCGAAAGTCACAAGAATTTTCCGGCTCTCACCCTCCGCAAGAGAGAGTTCGCCCGGTCCGACGAGTTTCCACGGTGGAGACGCTTTAAAAAGGCCTTCGAGCCTGCCGCCGCCCGTGTTGCGTATCTGTAGGGGGAGTGTGCGCGACTCTCCGAGAAAAACCGACCCGAAATCGAGGGCGGACACATCGGCTGAAAAAACCGGAGGCGGCTCCTCCACCAGGATCACGGCCTTTCCATAGCCCCATGCGCTCTGAGGACCGGACTTGCATTTGAAGCGGAATGAATCCTCCCGGGATTTCCTATTCCCGTCGTGAGTGTAGATGAAGGAGGTGGACGCCTTGGAATTTCTTTGGGGACCAGTGAGCGATCCGAAACGCGGCGGGGAGACAATTTCAAATTTGACATCGTAGCCGTGCGGAGAAATGGAGCGCAATGAAACCTCACAGCTGCCACCCCGCAGCACTTTGGCCGAGGCGTCGTAGGCCACCGAGGATTCCACAGATGGAGCGGCATGATCTTTGGGAGCGGCTCGCAGAGAGTCCGGGAGGAATGAGCATGCCATCGCCAACACAAGAAGGCTTCGAAAACCGGCTTTGCATTTTCCAAACACCCCCAAGAACGAAGGGTCTTCGGCAATCGATGAGCGGGCTTCACCGTCCGCAGGGTATCGTCGGGCTTGATAAAATCTCACTTCGTCGTGGGCTCGACGGTGCCGTTTTGGCGGACGAGGAGATTGCCGCTGCCATGCGCGTTGCCAATTTCGATGAACCATGGCATTTGCGGGTTTTTGTTGGCCTTGCCGGGTTGGGCCGAAAATGGAGTTGGAAGGTAGTGGATCACGGGGCGCTCAGGCTCGGGGGAGGATCGGAAGCTTCGTGTGATCGTCGGGCACCGCCATGTTTTTTCCGGGAGGCCCAGGTCTTTTTTTGTCTGCTCCATCCACCAACGCTGTTCCTCATTGGAACCCAAAACGATTCCCTTGGGAATCTGAGGCCAACCCTCCAGGGCGTAGTCAGAAAATGCGGCCCTTAGATTCCGAAGATTGTTTATGCAAACAACCATCTCTGATCTCGGAGTGATTTTCTCCAAAGCCGGGTAAAGCATGGCCGCAAGCACCAAAACCAAGGCTACAGCCGCCAACATCTCCAAGAGGGTGAATCCGCTGGCGCCCCGTTGCATGAAAATCAGGGAACGGGCCTGGTGTTATTGCACCAAGACTGAAAATTCGTTCACCGAGGGAGGCTGAACATCCTGTGTGGCAAAATTACTGGCTGTATCCGAGAGCCGAACACCGGTTACAGAAATGGGAATATCCACGGCGTCGAGAAAAGGTGTATTCCCAGTGAACACAAGATGCTGGAACTCGGCTTGGCCAGATCCCTGAAACTTCTGGTTCGGAAAGGCGTTCGATGTTTTGCAATCCGCGTAGCCATTGAGGTAAAGCGAGTCGAAGTAGGAGACCTGCCTGTAGGGAATGGTCGTGGTTGTCGTGGTTGTTGTGCCGTTTGAAGTTGTGGTGTCTGTCACTTGCTTTTGGACTGAAATTGTGTTTTGGCCCTGGCCTTGGACATCGGCTTGGAAATTGACTGTCATGGTGGAAGATTGCGGATTAAGAGCCCCTTGGGAATTCCCCAGATAGGTGTCTCCATCATAGTAAATCGTTGCCACGCCAGTGGAGCCAGCCCCTCCAGCGGACGTGGAGTTGCCAGAGCCCGACGAGGACGAGCCGGAGCCAGTGGATGTGCTGAATTGGATCGTTCCACTAAGGTTTTCCCCGCGCACCACCGCTGAAAAGGTGCCTTCGGTCGGGAAATAACTTCCGTTGCTGAAAGGACCTCCGACTGGTCCCCCAAAAGCATGAACATCAGAGATTGCCATCAATAAAGTGATCGCGATGAGCGAGCCAAAGAGTGCTGGGGTGAGGGTGTGTCGGTTCTTCATAAATTTCCTTTCATAATCGGCGTGATGCAGAAGTCAAAACAAATGTCGTGGATTGTTTCTGAAGTATCAGCGCACTTCCTTCATTTTGTCGATCGGGCCGAGCAGGCTGTCCAAGAAAATATTGATGACATGGCGCTTGCGGACCTTGATGTTCACGCCCACGGACATGCCTGATTGGAGGGGGATTTCTTTGTTGCGGACGAAGAGGGATTGCTTGGACAGCGAGATTTTGGCCGGGAAGCTGTAGAATTTCTTCACCTCGCTGGGCGGCAGGACATCGGAGCCGACATAATAAACCTCGCCGACGATGTAACCGAATTCGCGCTTGGGAAAAGTGTCGACCTCGACCTCGCAAGGCAGGCCCGTGTGCACGAAGCCGATGTCGCGATTTGTGATGTCCACCTTGGCAATCAGCTCGCCGCTGGGCACGATGCGCAGCACGGGGTCCTTGGCGGCGACCACTGTGCCGGGCTTGGTGGCCACCATCTCAAAAACGATACCATTCGAGAGGGCCTTGATTTCATGGCGGGTGAGTGTGTCTCGCGCGGCGGCGAGTTGGCTCTCGGCTTGGGAAATGCGCTGCATGTTTTCCAGGCGGACCTTGGTGAGGTTGGCATCAATCTCCGCGATGCGCTTGCCATTTTCTTGTATGCGGTTGTTCGTCTCCGTCTTGAAAACGGTCGGAATGTTTTGCGTTTGGGCCTCGAGATTTTTGACCTGCGCAGTGGCATTGAGCCACTCGGACTGGCGGGCGAGAAAGTCGACTCGGGAGAGATTGCCATCCTGGTTCAGTTTGGTGAAGGCCTCGAAGGCGAGCTTTTTGTTCTGCTCGATTTTGCGCAATTCCTCGAGTTGCTCGCTGGAGCGCAAGTATTGCTCCGAGAGGCTGGTCAGCTCGTTGGCAAAATACTTGAGGTTGTCAAGATCGGCCTCCAGAGTGAGCTCGCGGGCGAATTCGCCTTCGACGAGACGCTTCATTTCGGCGAGCTGAGCGGCGACGGGATCGGACGCTCCGGCTCTAGCGGGGGCCAAATCGGATGCGAGGATGGCCGTGTGGAGTTTGCCGGTCTCATCACGCAGGCGGCGCAGGAGTTTGTTCTGGGCCTGGAGGGCGGTGCGGTTCTTGGCGAGATCGGCGATTTCCCCAGGGACGCTTTCAGGAGCCGATTCCGAGGCCAAGGACTCATTGAAGAGGCTCTCGTAAAAACGCCGTTCCATCTGCATCGAGGCCAACTGCTCTTCGAGGGACTTCACCTCGGCGGCAGCGACCTTGGAATCGAGGAGGACGAGCGTCTGTCCGGCTTTCACCGAGTCGCCTTCCCTCACCATCGACTCTTCGACGACGCCGCCCACGGGCGACTGCACATCGCGCACCGAGCCACGCGGCTCGAGCTTGCCTGTTGCGTGGACGACCTCGTCGATGGGCGCGAGGAAAGCCCAGAGCACAGCGGCGACGAATGTTCCAATAATGGTCCACATGATAGACCGTGACCAGAAATGCGTTTGCCGCAGAACCATTGTATCGGAGTCGGGGCGCAGCGCATGGCGCAACGCCGGAACAGCCTTGATCAGTCGCTCCAAGATATGCCCGCCCTTTTCCAGAAATTGGTTTTGTTTCGTGTTCATTCGTCCGTGCGCCCTCCGGTGTAAAGCGAGTGGTAGTGGCCTTTGAGTTTCATCAAATCCTCATGGCGACCGCGCTCTATGAGAATGCCGCGATCAAAGACGAGAATGATGTCGGCGTGCTGCACCGAACGCACGCGGTGGGTGACGAAAAAGACGGTCTTGCCTTGGAATTCCTGAGCCAGATTGCGACAGACGAGGTTTTCGGAGACAGAGTCCAGCGCGCTGGTGGCCTCGTCGAGGATCAATAGGCGTGGATGCTGCAGCACCGCGCGGGCGATGGCGATGCGCTGGCGCTGGCCGCCCGAGAGGGCGCGTCCCTGTTCGCCGACCTGGGTGTTGTAGCCTTGAGGAAGGCTCATGATGAAATCGTGCGCCCCAGCAACCCGGGCCGCACGCATGACATCATCCGGCGAGGCGTCGGGGTCGCCGATGGCGATGTTTGAGAAGACCGAGGAATTGAAGAGCAGGCTGTCCTGAAGAACCGTTCCGATCTGGCGTCGCAGGGAGTAAAGCTCGACCTTGGCGATCTCGTAGTCGTCCACCAGGATTCGGCCTGCGTCGGGGTTGTAAAGGCGCGGGATGAGTTTGAGGACGGTGGATTTTCCCGATCCGCTTTTGCCAACGACTCCCACAAACGAACCGGCGGGGATTTCGAAGGAAACATTCCGCAACTGCGGTTGCTGGCCGGGAATGTAGGCGAAAGTGATGCTGTCGAACTCCACTTTGCCAGTGATGGCCGGCATGGGAATATTGTTTGCTTGGTCGGATTTCTGCTCCGGCGGGCTATCGATGACATCGCCGAGTCGCTCCACCGAGAGGGCAACCTCTTGGAAATTTTGCCAACTTTGCGCGAGGCGCATGAGCGGCGTGGTGACATAGCCGGCGATGATCCGGAAGGCGATGAGCTGGCCGAGTGTGAGATCGCCCTTGATAACAAGCACCGCTCCATACCAGAGGACTGCAAGGTCACCTAAGCGGTTCAGCAATGTGGTCGCCGAGTTCATCGCCGTAGCGGTCAGGACGGCATGAAAGCCCGCGCTGACAAAGCCGGCGTAGCGTTTTTGCCATTCCCAGCGGGAGGGTTGTTCGATGTTCCCGGCCTTGAGCGTTTGGACGCCAGTGATTGTTTCGATGAGGTGGGATTGGGTTTTGGCACCTTCTTCGGAACGGCGGCGGATTTGTGCCTGCAGGATGGGTGCTCCCAGAAGCGTCACGCCAGTCATAAATGGCACCACCAGCAAAGCCACAATCGCCAGCTTCACATCGTAGAAAAACATGATGCCCATGTAGACGACGGAAAAAATAGCATCGAGGCCCACGGTCAGCGCGGTGCCGGTCAGGAATTCGCGGATGTTCTCGAGTTCATGCAGACGAGACGACACCTCGCCCACGGGACGGCGCTGAAAATAGCCGAGCGTGAGTTTGTAGAGGTGGTCCATGATCCGCGAACCAACGGCGAGATCGATCCGGTTCGAGGTATCCACAAACAAGTAGGTCCGAACCGCTGTGAGTGCGACTGTGGCAATGGCGATCAAAACAAAAAGCACGCCCAGGACATTCAGGGTATCGATGGAATTTTGAACCAGAACCTTGTCGATGATCACCTGCGTGAGCAAGGGATTCGCCAGGCCGAGCAACTGGATAAAAAACGATGCGATAAAAACCTCGATCAGCACCCGTTTGTGTTTTCGGATGGCAGGCAGGAACCATTTGAAGCCGAATTTTCCCTTCTCCTCCTTCGGAAGCGGCCGCAGCAAGAGCAACTCGACCTCCGCCGGGAGACGCGATAGAAAATCCTCCACCGGGAGGCGCTCCAGCCCGGTCCGAGGATTCGCAAGAACCACACCCTTGGCGCCGGTTTGAAAGAGGACAGAGACCAAGCCGTCGAGCATCAGCAGGGCCGGAGTTTCCACACGGCTCAGATTCGCGGATGGCAATTTTATCAGTTGCGCCGCGAAGCCGGACATGGTGGCAATGTTGCCGCATGTGTGCAGAGAAGGTTTGCGGTCCGCGGGAACCTCGTTTGACAAAACCCGACGCGCGGCCTCTTTTGGAAATTCCTTTTCAAAAAATTTCGCCAACATCCCGAAGCAGGCGATGACCTCCTCCATCGGTCCGTTCTGCGTGGTAAGAACAGGGTAATCGATGAGTGGGTCCATCAAGGACTCTGCCGGTGGCAGGGCAGGCGGTGCGGGCATGCCAGCATCCTTGGGAACATTTGGAATCTCGCTGCGTTCCAGAACCTCGGTGGGAATCCCCATGCGACGCAGCGGCCCATCGCCAGCCGTCCATCGCGTTCCGCGCCCACTCCCCTCAGCGATCCAAAAAGTGAAGCCATCCCGGACATTCGCGTTTCCAGTCTCCAGCACAGCCAGAGGCAGAGCGGCACGCACCAAATCCGGCACCTTCGAAAAATCCAGCGCGCACCGGGTGAAATCCATCGAAAGGAGATTAAACAACTCGACGGGAGTGACGGTGGATTCCAAGTGCTTTTGTAATTCCGGCGCCTCGCTGAGCAGTTCGCGGAAACGGGCGGTCTCGACCATCAAGCACACGCAATCCACCGCTGCCGTGGCAGCCTCGACAGCCGCTCCTGAGAGGAAAGTGCCGAGACCTGCGATGCCACCAGGGCCGAGCGTTTGAAGCAGCTCCGGATGAGGATCTCCCACACGAACGCCCAGCAGGCGAACACGCCCCTCGAGGACAACAAAGACATGCCCGCTCAATTTCGCAGGAGTGATCAGCACTTGCCCGATCGCGGCGCGGGCGAGACGCCCCGCGGTGGCCAGTCTTGCAAGCCATTCGCGGGGAGCCTTGGAGAGAGGCCCCTCACCAGCGACGATGCGGTCGGCTACTTGGTTGGCAGTGGTATCAAGCGGTTGGTCGGCCATGGGTGCGTTCCTCCAGCCATTGATGGCAGAGCTCCTCGATCATTTGGGATTTCATTTGTTCATCGAATTCGGCAGGCAGATGGTGGTCTACCCTCGCCACAAGAAACCACTCCGCGACGGCGAAGGGCTTCAGCAGCTCGCCGACGCGCGCTGCCTTCAACACCCCTGCCAGCGCAGGATGCATCGCTCCGAGAGCCACTGGACCGACGATACCGGCCGTGTAAATCTCATTCCCGCTTGCATAGGTAGGCACAAGATCGGCAAATGTCGCCTCTCCCTCTTTGATGCGGAACCACAACTCGCGCGCCAGCCCGGCTTCTTTGACGCGGAGCAGCGAATAAACAATCCGGTCCAACGCCGGCTTGCGACGCTCGAAATGCTCAGCAGCCTCTTGTTCAAAGAGGTTTTTTTTCCAGAGCGCAATTCGGCACTCGCGTTCGATACTCCATTTCAAGCTCTCTGGCGGACAGCCAATATAGTCCCGAGGCACAGGAAGCGAGGTAGCGGGGTCCACCTTGAATTTTTTGCAAAAGCTCTGCCAAGCCGATTCCACTGCTTCAGGCTCGGGAGCAAATCCTGCACTGGCCTCATCAAGCAGTCGCGCCCGGAGAAGGGCTTTCCAGAGCCTGTAGGAGCCAAGCTCTGCGGCTTCGATTGCGGCTCCATCCGTTGTATTCATATCGTCTTTCAAGAGAGAGTTTCAGGGTATGCCGTGGTCAAGGGGTCTTCAATGCCTCTCCGAGATAGCGATTGTGGAGATGCTGGAGCTCAAAGAATCCCGCGCTCGGGGTCGCAGGTTTGTAGATGCGGAAATTTTTCATGATTCCCAGCGAGGCGGCGCTCTCCAGCGGTCCAGCAAAGCTGCAGTCCCCATCGCCGAAATTCGGCGACTCCACCCATCGCGCCATTTGCGCCGCATTCAGGAAAAAAGACCCCGAGTGGGGATTCGACCAGCGCTCAAAACCGATGTGCGACCCCAGAAAATCCGCCTCCAGCGTGTGCCGGTCGTTCACATCCTGCCACCGCGCGGTGAAATCCGGCTTCACCGGCCCATCAATGTAGAGCTTGTGCAGAGGCTCCTTCACGGCGAGTTCATAGCGATGCGGCAACAATAAGGTTTCATCGCCAAAGGTGCGAGCGAACCACTCCAGCTTCCGCAGAAAAAACGAATCCTGAATCAGCAGGTCATCCTCCAGATAGCAGTAGAAATCGTATTTCCCCAAGTGCGCTTTGAGGACCTGCTGACACGCAAAACCGATCAGCATGGGATCCGACTTCACTGGCTGATGGTGAAACATCCCGCCGGGCACCGAGAGGCTGTTGATCACATGCGAATCGCCCACGGTGCACACCGCGATGTCCAAAGCCGCCGCCGCTTGCTTATTGACTTTCAGAAGCCGCCCATTTCCCCGACCCGGCACCGGCTCGTGGAGGCAATACAGAAAAGCCTGCCTCGGCCCGAGACTCTGATGCAATCCCGCAATACTCCGCGAAAGCGCCTCCGCCCTCCGCCCGCTCTCCGAACCGGTGGACCCATAAGCACCTCCGCCCTTCGGATTGTGGAAATGTGGAATTGTGACGAGGATTTTCATGTAAGATTAACCGCAGAGCACACGAAAAAAAATGGTAACCCTTCTGATAAAATACGTGCTCTCAATCTGCTTCTCTCTGTGATCAATTCTACCTCCGCATACTCATCAGGCCCGAGAGCCAAGCCAGTTTGTGCCGGAGGCAGGCGGTCATGTCGTATTTTGCCAGCACGGTTTCCCTTGCTTTTTGACGCATCTGGTCGAACTCGCGCGGCTTGGCTAGCACGCGGTCGAGCGTCGCCGCCAGTTGGTCGGGTTTGAAGAAGTCGACCATGAGTCCATTGATGCCATCCGTGATCACCTCCTGCACCGGTGCGGTATTGGACCCCACGACCAGCGCGCCGCAGGACATCGCCTCGAGCATCGACCAACTTAAAACAAAAGGCCGGGTCAGGTAGATGTGCGCCTTGGTGCATTGCAGTAATTTCACATATTCGCCGTATGGCAGCGATCCCACAAAATGCGTGCGCGCTGGATCAAGCGGGAATTTTTCGAGCAAGAGCTGCTTGTAGGTTTTGCCACCCGGTGCCTGCTTGCCGTAAGCCACCCGGTCATCACCCGCGATCACCACATGCGCATTCGGACGCGCTTTCAGCAGTAGGTGCGCTGCCTCGATGAACTGCGGAAACCCGCGATACGGCTCCATGCCACGCGTTGCGTAGGTCACAATTTCATCCACACCCGAGAGGTCGAGCTTGCCATCCGCCAGCATCAATTTTCCGCCCGGGTTCGGCTTGAAAAAATTCGTATCAATCCCCTCGTGGCAGATCACTAAATTCGAGCGCAGGTGGGTCGGAAACTGCTCATACTGGAAGCGCGTTGCGCAAACCCCGCCATCACACGCTGCCAAGTCCGCCAGTAGCGTGGCATTCTTGGTGCGAATCCGCGCTTCGTCATCGGCATTGATCGGATCGGCGGGATCAAAATCGCAATCCGTCCCGTGCGCATGGTAGAACCACTCAAAATTCAGACCCATCGGTGTGCGGGGGTAGGCATCTTTCAAAAACAATGAAGGCCCCCACCCAGCATGGCCAAAAATCAAATCTGGCACGAACCCTTGGTTCTTGGCCTCCATGCAAGCCATATAAGCCGCCTGGCCGTGCAAAATCGCCTGTTCGTATCCGCGCAGGTAATGATGTGTCTGCGGTGTCGGCTCGCGCTTCGGCTTGTAGATCATCTTCTTCACTCCCGCGATCTCCCCATTGTCGGTATTGGTCAGGAAGCGGACATCATTGTTGGGATTTGCCGCCAACACCTGAGCCAAGGAGCGGAGTTGCGAAGGAAAGTTGGGATGGGTCAGAAGAAATCGCATGAAAGAGGAATTGGTCTGTTTACTCGCAATTCATCGATTAGAAAGTCAAAAATTGGAAATATTTGAGTCCAGCTTCAGCCCCCCCTCCATATCTCTTGAAAAAATCCCCCACTGATGAACTCGACCAACGAAGGTCTCGCCCTGTAGCGGATGTCTAGGACTGCCGGGATTGTAGAGGCGCTCTATGAGCCGCCGGTTCGGCTCCTCTCGACGGTCGTAGACCGCTGCGACAAAGGCTTTATTCGATCGCGGAAGTCCGCCTCGCGGAAATCCAGATTGTGAGCATTCCAATACCTCATCCAGGGGATTTTATAGCCAGAAGGATAGGCCATGAAGTGCAGGAGGAATGTGTCTTTATCCATGAAGCGTGGATCCGTATTAAAGACTGACATCTCGTGGGCTTGGTGGAATTCACCCTTCGGATCCCTTTTTAGGATCAAATCACAAAGAACCTTCTGGTCGCTTCCGTGATCCCAAAGGTTAGACGGGCACTTTTCTCTCGTGAAGTTATCCCAATCCTTGAGAAGGTCGAAAATAAACGGAGCGTTCTTAAACAATATCACACCGGCGTTGTAGGCCGATATTCCTTCCGAAAAATCCCGTGAAAGATGCAGAGGCTTGGGCTGAGCGAGAATTTGCTCGAACACCTTTTCTTCCTGTCGCAAGAGTAATGTATCGGAATCCATCCAGATCATCGCTTGATGTTGCGAAAGATGGTTCAAAAGGATTCGCGCCTTGTGCCAAGTGGGGTGAATCGACGGATAAAGCGGCGATCGATACACGTAGGCTGTATAGTTGTGGCACAAACAGTAACTGAGAAGGCTTTTTTCGGACTCTGCCGCATAGGACAGAATTTCAGGCGTGTAAAGAGTGCAAATTGACAATGGACGCCCCGGATTGAAGACATAATTTCCGAATGATGGAAAAGCTTGCTTAGGATGGAATTGAGAGGAGCAATAGTCGAAAAACGGCATGAGTTCGACACAAGGTTGCCATTTCTCTCTCATGCAGAGGAAAGTTGCTTCGCAGGAGTTGGGATTATTGGTCATCGGAGTTATTTAGCGGCCCTCTGTGAGTGATGAGGTTTGGCCCAATCGGCTGTCATAGACCGCCGCTACAGGAAAAATCTTTTTCAACAACGCGCTCATCGATCAAAAGAGGCTTTTTAACTCACTGGAATAGGCCTCGATATTCGGTCGATACCGGATATCCAGCGTCTTCAAGAATTCCTCGGACTTTGCTTGGTAACTGGCCAGATTTTTATCATGCGTTTCAAACGCCCTTACTAGGGCCTCACCGCCCGCCTGACAGTCAAAATCCGGATAAAAATAGCCAAGCTCGCGGATGAATTCCGAGTTGTGGATCAATGGATACCCGCCGTAGAGGGCCTCGTAGTAGAGGTAATTCTGTCCATTTTCCCAGTGGTGGGAAATGATGCAGTCGCCGTAGTGGGCCATGTATTCATAGACAGCGAAGCGCCCTTCGAAACTAGTCACGCCATGGTTCACGATATCCAGTGATCGAGCAAAATTTACAAAGCCTTCATATTCTTTTGCATTTATCGTGTTACAAATTCGGATAAACTCAAAGATGGCAGGTTTTTTACGATAGGCCTCCTCGCAAACGAGCAGAGGGGTAATACTTGTTTTTACTGTGTTCAAATTTGGTTCAAAACAGCACATCCTCCATCTTGGATTGCCTGATTGGTAGCCAAAAGTTATCCCAGGTGGCAGGGTCGAGATTCCTTTCTCAATAAACTCGGGTGTCCACAGGTGCGGAACAATTTTGACCGGGGCCCGACAGGTCATGGCGAAGTAATCGCTGCAAATGTTGCGATGACCCGGAATGGCCCAAATCGCATCATAAACCTTGGAACTGCAAACCCCGGCAGGAGGCAGATTGTAAACAGCCCGCTCAACATCGATCGCGTAGTCATTCATTCGCATCCAGGCGATACGCCCGCCCTTTTTTTGAAAGGCAGCCAACCAATCTTCCGGAACTTGGGAGCTCATCTCGATCACGACATCGAGTGTCTCCATCGCGGCACGGAGATCGATCATTTCCACGCCGACTTGGTTGAACATCATGGAGGGATGCACCTCCTTGGCGGCACTGCCATTGACCAGCACCGCCTTCTCCACCTCGGGCGAGAGGTTGAAGAGTTGGACAAGGAAAATGCAATTTTGGAAAATGCCATTTTCCCAAATGGATTGGTGACCATCTCGGATATGGATCGTTACACCCACGCGGAGTTTGCGATTGGGTTTAGACATAGGGATTAACCACAGAGGACAAAGAGAGCACAATTTTGATTCGAGTGATTGCCCTCATCATTGATCGACAGGGTTTCTGACTTGATCGAAGCCCGCCGATACAAAATCCTTGGTGTTGCGCGTGTAGAATGTTTTTACGCCATGGCTTAGTAGCGTTGCTGCCAGAACGGCATCGTGTGTCCGCCGGTAGGGGAATTCATCGGCTTGCAAATTTAGGATCAGGCGATCCCAGCATTCCGTTATATAGCCACAATGCATGATTCCCATTCCATCTCGAAGCAACGCGACATGGCCAGCCGCCTGGGCAGCCGACAGGGGATTCGACATCACTTTCGGACTACGAAGGGCACGGTAAAGCTCAAGATACACTTGATCCGCAATGACCCAGTCCTCAGGCTTTTCGATGACTTTTAGAAGAAACGCCCTACAGATCACATGCTCGGGAGCATCCTCATTGGCCGCATAGAGCAAGATATTCGTATCAAGGCTACAGAGACTCATCGTCGTAAAGCGCCTGCTTCAAGTTTTCGGCACACACCAATATTTTACCGCCCCTGAAAGTCGGCAACTGCGGACGCTGGATTGGCTTTTCTGGCCTCATCTCAAGAAATCTCTCCACCGCACGGCGAATGATCTCGCTCACGGGACGATCCTCTTCTTGAGCCACAGCGCGCACCCGACCCATGAGTGGATTCGGAAATAAAATTTGAAGTTTTTGCATGGATCAATGTTTTGCATGGATATTATAGTGTGTCAAGATCACGTTTCCTGCAGCGTTTGTCTATGACTGACGAGGTTCGTTTCCCAGTCGGCGCTCGCAGACCGCCGCTAAAGCGACAACTTTATTTTGCACTGTAGACATGTTGGAGGCGCTCGGTGAAAATTCGGATATTTTCTGGATTTTTGGGGTGCAGGGTCTTCAAAAACTCGTCGGCCTTCTTTTTATACTCTTGCCAATACTCCGGCGGTTGATTCCAAGCCTCGATCAACGCCTCGCCGCCTTTGGTAGCGGAAAATTCGGGATAATAAATTCCGATACCATCTTTCAGAAGAAACTCGCTATTGTGAATCAGCGGATACCCACCATAGAGCGCGTCGTAATACGCATAGTTCAAGCCGCATTCCCAGTGGTGTGCTACCACGGCATCCATTTGATGCTCTGCCATGAGGTGAGCAAAAGGAATACGAGGTTCATAGCTGGCTTTGCCGTGTTTTGTGAGATCGAGATTCAAGGCGAAGCTCAGAAAAGTCGCATGTTCCTTCATGTGAAATGAGTTCATAACTCTCATTAATGAAACCGCTTCAGGATTTATCCGGTAGGCCTGCTCGCAAACAAGCATGGGAATCCATGCGTTTTTTACAACCGAGATGTTTGGCTCAAAGATCGCCACTTGCCACCCCTTGACCTTACGCGAATGCCTATGCGCTTGGAATCCAAACCGGTGGCCTTTGGCTTCCGCCTCACGGATTGTTTTATCCAAAAAATACGGCGACCAGAGATGCGGCATTTCAATCACCGGCTTGCGCGTCAGAGTTTTCATGAGCGGTGTGCAAGTCTTGGTGTGTTGGGGAATTCCCCAAGTCTCCGAGCGCAGAGACGGATCGCCAACGGTGATGCCTTGACCTTTATTGAAAACCAAGGCTTCGGCCACAGCATTGTAGTTATGCCCCACGCCAAAGCTCACGATCTTGGTGCCGCGAGCGTGGATACGTCGCATCCATGCCAGAGGAAGAATGGCACCCATCTCAATCATCATATCGATTTCATGGGTGACTTCTTCAGGTCGAACCAAAGGAATGCCCAATCGGTCGAAGTCCATCGCCGAAGGCAGTTTCTCGGCATTCCCCCCGTTCAAGAACCAGAGTTTGTCGATCATCGGGCTTCGTCGCAGTAATTCCCCCAGAAAGCCGATGTTCTGGTTGATGCCGCTACTCCAAATGTTTCCACCCTCCACGGCAGAAATGGAAATTCCCACATTCAGTTTCTTCATGCCATGTTGCTCGTATAGGGCCTCTCTACGACTGCCGAAAGATTATTTTCTCTAGTGGCGAAATAGACGGGCGCATTTCCGCCCAACTCGCCCAAGTGGGATACCCATCCCTAAAAACGACCTCTGGATCGCCGCCATCGGGCTGCAATCCCGCCTCCCATTCGCAACCGCCGACTTATAATTCCAGAACGTCAACGGACTCGCCGATCTGTTGTTGTAGCCGCTTCGTGGCTCTATCACAGGAAAAGGGGTCAGCAAAGGGGCTGGCATTAATTATTCACATAATTTCTTTTATCCCGAAAACCGACTTTGGACTGAATTTACAGAATTTGAAAAATGAGCGGTAGGAGTTTCTGACAAGTCAGGAGAAACCCCTCGGAGTGTCTTCATTTCACGCTAACCCATTCTGCGAGTTTTGTTCAGTGGAGTCATCGAGTTTAACGGGACGCGCTCCGCGCGGGAAAATTTTACGTTATCGACAGGACCCTGCCGATTGTGAAATGGGGTAGAGGATGGACATTGATGCAATTCTTTTTGATCTGGATGACACACTGATTGTGGACGAGGCGGTTTCCAAGGAGGCTCTGGCTTCCACGGCCCAGCTGGCTTCAAAACTTGCTGGTATCGAGACGTCGGCTTTTCTGGCGGATGCCAAAAAGTTTGGCTTTGAGTTCTGGCGACAGGGTCCGTGCTACGACTATGTGAAATGCATCGGCATCAGTTTTCACGAATGCCTCTGGGGGCGGTTTGAAGGGGAGAAGCCGGAATTGATCAAGCTGCGCGAGTGGTCGCGGACCTACCGGGTGGCTGTCTTCAGTGCCGCTCTACGGGCGCAGGATGTCTCGGATGACGACTCGGCTGAAAAGCTTGCTGCCCACTTTGGCGCTCAGCGCCGTCAGTTGGCACGTCTCATGCCGGATGCCGTGGAGACATTGGTTCGGCTCAAGGCCACCCACAAAATCGCTTTGCTCACCAATGGCGCTCCCGATTTGCAGAGGGAAAAAATCGCGTCATCTGGCCTGGGCGGCTATTTTGATGCGATTGCGGTTTCTGGCGAGCATGGCATCGGCAAACCGCGCGCGGAGATTTTTCACATCCTTCTCGGCGAGCTTGGAGTCGTTCCGGACCGCGCCATCATGGTCGGCAACAGCCTGGAGCGCGATATCGCAGGTGCGCTCAATGCCCAACTTTCCGCCGCAGTCTGGTTGCAGGTGCCGGGCTCCGAGGAACACGCGGAGGTGAAGCCCCACCACATCATTCGGGGCTTGCATGAAATTCCCGCTCTCATTGCGGGAATTTGATCCAAATCATACCTGTTTGGCGCGTGAGGGTAGGTGATCGGTGCAGTATTCCTTGCCATCCGCCGAGACGCGGAATTCGGCATCCGGATTGGAGACCTCGGTGATTTTGCACACTTCGCAGCAGTGGATGGTTTGATCGCTATGTAGCGCCTTTTCAAAACGCCTGCGGCGCTCGCCGGTTCGCAGTGAGCCAGCGCGGTTTTTCAAGAACGCCGGAGCGAAAAATAGCAAATAGTTTCCCAGGCACATGACGACCATCATTTTCATGTCAAGCGGTCCGAAGAGCAGGTATCCGGCTGGAACGATCAGGCTGAACAAGGCAACCCATTTCATTTTCACCGGGATGATCATAAACAGCAGAATCTCGAAATTCGGTGCCAGCGTGGCCGCTGCTAGAAACAGGGAGAGATTCAGAAAAAAGTTTCCGCCGGTCGCGCCAAAAATCAGAGCGGAAGCGATGCAGAACGCCATTCCGAGACAGTAGTAGGCATTCAGACGGAAGGCCCCCCAGCTTTCCTCCAACATGTCACCGAGCCACCAAGTGAAAATCAGGTAAAACAGAATCCAAAAAAAACTCATCGTTTCCGGAATGAAGACCCACGTCACAGCTCTCCAAACTTCACCCCTCCAAACGGCCGATGGATCAAGCTCCAACGCGCCGACATAGTCGGGTTGGAGCGTGATCAAGAGGAACACCAGCGCGTTCAGCGCCACAACGTATCGGATGAGGCCGGGGACGGCGAAGCGCCCCAGCGATTTTTCCAAACGGTCTAGAAAGGTCATGAGGATCCCAAGCATCCCTGTCACCGTGTAAGAATGTAAAGAATGGACATTCTTCGATTTTGAAAATGCCTTTTCTTCGCTCGTCTCAGCGCGAATAATGTGATATTGAGCCAGTTCGTTTTCTCACTTCACTATGTCCAAGTCCCAATCTCATTTGCGTCCCTACTCCTCCGCAGTTTTTGATGGCATAAGCCGAGCCGCCAGCCGGGCCATGCTCTACCCCGTGGGATACAAGGAGGGCGATTTCTCAAAACCGCAGATTGGCGTGGCGTCGACTTGGAGCATGGTGACCCCATGCAACATGCACATCGATCAACTCGCCCGCGAAGCCGCTCTGGGTATCGATTCGGCGGGTGGCAAGGCCACGATCTTCAATACCATCACGATTTCCGATGGCATCTCCATGGGCACGGAGGGGATGAAATACTCGCTCGTCTCTCGCGAGGTCATTGCCGACTCGATCGAGACGGTGGTGGGCTGCCAAGGCTTCGATGGCTACGTCGCCATCGGGGGCTGCGACAAAAACATGCCCGCCTGCATCATGTCGATCGTTCGCATGAACCGGGCGGCTGTGTTTGTGTATGGAGGGACAATCCTTCCTGGTTGCCTTTCCAAGCGGCAACTGGACGTGGTCTCCGTCTTCGAAGCCGTCGGGCAGTGCGCCGCCAATAAAATATCCCAAAAAGAACTTCACGAAGTCGAGTCGAATGCCATCCCGGGGCCCGGCTCTTGCGGCGGCATGTATACGGCCAACACGATGGCCTCAGCCATCGAAGCCATGGGATTCAGCCTCCCGAACAGTTCGGCTCAAAACGCGGTCTCTCCCCAGAAAAGCGAGGACTGCCGGAATGCCGGAGCTGCCGTTCTGAATATGCTCAAGCGAGGCATCCTGCCCTCGGACATCATTTCCAAGGAGGCCCTGGAAAATGCCATCACCGTCATCATAGCCCTCGGCGGGTCCACAAATGCCGTCTTGCATCTGCTGGCGATCGCCCACACGGCCAAAATCAAACTCACGCTCGAGGACTTCACCCGCATAGGACGCCGCGTGCCTGTGCTTGCCGACCTCAAGCCGAGTGGACGTTTTTTGATGTCGGAGCTCATTGCCATCGGCGGAATCGTTCCTCTCATGAAGACATTGCTCGCCGAGGGACTCCTGCATGGCGATTGCCTTACGGTCACGGGCAAAACCCTCAAACAAAATCTCGCTCCCTTCAAAGCCTACCCGAAAGGCCAAGAGATTGTCCGGCCTCTCAAGAATCCGATCAAAAAGGACAGCCATCTCGTGATTCTCAAAGGCAACCTCGCTCCGGAGGGTGCGGTCGCCAAAATCAGCGGCAAGGAGGGAGAGAAAGTCAGCGGCCATGCCCGCGTTTTCGAATCCGAGGAAAAAGCGCTCGAGGCCATTCTCGCCAATAAAATCCAAAAGGGGGACGTGATTGTGATTCGCTACGAAGGTCCACGCGGGGGGCCTGGAATGCGTGAGATGCTCTCCCCGACGAGTGCCGTCATGGGCGCGGGGCTGGGCAAGGACGTGGCTTTGATCACGGATGGAAGGTTTTCTGGCGGCACCCATGGGTTCGTGGTGGGGCACATCACACCAGAGGCGTTTGATGGCGGGCCTTTGGCCGTTGTTAAGAATGGCGATCCGATCACGATTGACGGGGTCAAGCACTCGCTCACCCTCGATATTTCCGCCGAGGACATCGCCCATCGCTTGGCGAAATGGAAGAAGCCCAAGCCACGCTATGACCGGGGCGTCTTGGCCAAATACGCCAAGCTTGTCTCCACGGCATCGACCGGTGCCGTGACGGATGCTTGTCTGTAGGATTCGACCGCACCATGAGGCAATACCCGGCAAATCCGATGCAGGCGGCGGCCTACCACCGCTATGTGAGCGCGCCTTGCGCTCCGGGTGCCAACACCCAGGTTTCGATCAGCTTCGGCGAGAGCACGAATTCGGATTTTTTGCGGCAGGCATGGCAAGTTGTCATACATCGGCACGCCATCCTCCGCTCGGCCTTCACCAAAACCAATGATGGGGTCATGGTGCGGGAGGCCGATAAAGCCGAGCCGCATTGGATTTCACTGGATTGGCAGAGCATCCCTCCAAACGACATATCCTCCCAATGGAACGAACTTCTTCTCTCCGATGCCAAGGTGGATTTCGAGCCCATCGCCATTCCCCTGATCCGTTTTCATGAAATCCGTCTGCCCGGCGGGGCGGGCCATTACTTGCTCACGGCGCCTTCGTTCCTCTTGGATGAGTTTTCGATCACCCGCGTCCTTCTGGATTTGCTACTGACGCTTGGGCAGTCACCGCTGGCTCCCGTTGGCAATGCGCCGTCGCCCCTTCCACCGAAGGGATGGCCGGATTTTCTAAAGAACGCCAAGGCTCCTCTGCACTTGGAGCCAAGGAGTGGGGACGGGGCGCAGGTGCGGGCTTCCATTTTGCTTCATCGCGACAAAACCTCGGCTTTCTCGAAATTCTGTCTCGACCACGACCTCGAGGAGAGTCTTGCGCTCCGTTGCGTGTGGTCACTCCTTCTCCGCCGGTTTGGAGCAACCGGCAATGTCATGCTCACCCTGTTCGACGCGCGGGGAGATTCCACGGAGGCCGGTTTTTTTCAAAATTGGCTTCCTGTCGTCCATTCCTGGGAGGGCACGGTTGGCGACTGGCTGGACTCCGAGCAGGCCCTCACGGACGCCATGTCGGAGAACATCTGGATTTCCGGGGATCAGGCTTTGCAGCAAGCCGGACTGGATTTTTTGCAGCAGGAAATAGGTGTCTCCTTCGCTTGGCGTGGTTCTTCTATCAACGACATCATTCACACGGCGCTGCCACGCTGGATCAATTTCGATGCCCAGCTTCAACAAAAGACTCTTGGGGGGCTCGTTCTGGAAGCACGGCCGGGTCCTCGCTTGGAATTGTCCTTAACGGGGCCATTCGGCTCAGAGGCGGCTCTGAAAGATTTTCTCGCCCGATTAGTGGAAGTTCTCGGATCTCTTGCCGACCACCTCGGGAAGCCGGTCAACCGCATACCGGTCCTGCACCCCGATGAAATCCTCCAACTTCGCGACTGGTCGCGGGGGCCCGAAATTTCGCAGCAACCAGCCTCCATTGTTGAAGCGTTCCGCAAAGTCGTTTCCCGCCGAGGCGAAGCGACGGCGGTGAAGTTTGGCGATTACGAAATGACCTACGCCGAGCTTGACGTGCTCTCGGACAAATTGGCCGCACACCTCGTCGAAACCGGACTGGCTGGAGGCTGGCACGCCGCCCTTTTCCTCTCGCCCTCTGCGTGGGTCAGCGTGGCGATGCTCGGGGCTTGGAAGGCGGGCAACTCCTGTTTGGCTATCGATCCCACCGCGCCGACGGAGTGGGTGGAGTCGACCCTCGCCGCGCATGATGTGGCTTTGGTTTTCTGCGACGGCGCGAGTGCGCCTGTCATCGATTCAGGCACCCGACGCCGCCTGACGATCGATCAGGATTGGGACTCGATTCAGCCCTCCCAGGTTCAACCGCGGACTATCCCATCCGACGGGCTTGCCGCGACGATGCCCGGCCACTCGGATGGAGCTCCCCCACTCGTGCGGGCACTCACCCATGGCATGGTTGTTGCGGCTGCCTTGGAGGGCGCCCGCATTTTGGATTTCCGGGTCGGCGACACTTTCCTGGTTCGTGCCATGCCGGGTGGCGGGGCGTTTTTCGATGAGTGGTTGATTCCTCTTCTGACCGGTGGCACGGCCTATGTGGCAGGATATGACATGGTCGATTCCGCTGCCGCACCCGTGACGCATCTTCGGCTGACGACTCCCGAGTGGGCAAATCAAGCCGCTGACTGGCTGCATGGTGGCGATGCCTGCTCGCCCATGTTGCGCTGCGTGGCAGTCGAAGCCGGTGCTCCACTGATCGGCTCGGCAAAGGTCTGGCAAGATCAAACCCCGCATCCTTTGCGGCAGGTGGTCTTCTACAGTCCGGCATCGCTTTGCGGATTGGGAATTGCGGGGATCATCGAGAAAACCTCCGCGCCGCTGCCCATCGGCAAGCCGCTTGCGGAATGCGAGGCATCAATTTGTGACGACGACGGACTGGAGATTCCTCCTGGCTACCTTGGCAAGGTTCATCTCAAATTCCCCGGATGGAAAAATCTGGCACAGCCTATCGGCCGTCTCGGTCTTTCCACGGGTCTCAACGGCTGGCGCGATTGGGATGGCGATATCTACTTGGAAAGCGGAATGCGGTTGGACACATCGATTCCAACAAGCGACAGTTTGCTTTCCGCCCGATCAGAATTTCCCGGAGCTCTTGATTTCTTCGTAGGGCATAATGCGGTTTATGTCCTGTCAGACGCATCATCGACCAATGCGGTATCGCTCAAGCAGTGGCTACTCAACAGGGCTGGATGGATCGATGAGGCGGCCCTTCCCCAACCTCCCCGCCCAGCTGCCATAAACACTCCTCCTGGTAGTGTTCAAAAGAGCACAGACGCTGTCGGTGCGGCGGCTCGTCCGAACCAGACAGCTTGGTCGCCGCTCGTCAACCTCTCGGGGAGTGCCAGCGGAAATCGTTTGGTTCTCGTTCACCCCGCTGATGGCACGACAGAGGCCTATTCCGAGCTCGTTGCCGCACTAGGCTCGTCGCGGAGCATTACGGGCATCGCTGCTCGTGGAGTTCGTAATCCCGAAACCTGCCACTCGGCTATCGAAAGCGCCGCAGCCGAATATATCGCCTCCCTCTTGGAACATGATCCGCTCACTGATTTCCAACTTGCGGGCTTCGGATTTGGCGCGATCGTTGCGCTGGAAATGGCCAGACAGTTTCTTGCTGCGGGACGAGTCCCGCCACGCCTTGTGTTGATTGGAGCTATACCTCCTCAGGCCCGGCAAAAGTCTGGAGGTTGGCTCGGATCGGTAAAAAAGGTTTTTCAAAGAAAGGCTGCCGTCACTTCGATGGAACCACAGCCTGCCACGAACCCTGTCGCAATTCGCCACGAGTCTACACTCAAGAGCTACAGGTTTCTCGCCTGTGATCTTGCGGCCACAGTGATCCTTCCAGCCAACCTTTCGGAATTCGCTGCGGACTGGCAGGAGTTGCTGCCGAGCGCCTCCATTCAGATAACCCGCTCCACATGGTCTGATATGCTCTCTCTGCCGGCTGTGAAACGCATTGCTTCAATCCTCAACGAGACCAATCCGCTCCAGATCGAGTCGGTTTAAATCGTTTCTAGAACTCGCTGCGATCATGTGCTGATCCGTTTCGCACCAAGAAGCGTGTCACAATCCGCGGTCTCCCTTGTCCAGCCCTTTCGCTGGTGCGTGTCATCCCTCAGCTCCCTCGCGCCGCCGGTTTCAAAAAAAACCAAAAAAAACTCTCAAGCTTGGTTTGGATGCTGCCGATGTATGACCTAGCGGAGAAAACTCTCCCCCAGTGAGGTCGAACACTGAACCAAAGCGGCCCGACAGC
>JBAWVX010000025.1:0-38950 GCA_037147075.1 bacterium | reverse complement strand
ATGGAAGACAGCGAGCTTTGAACTCCGGTCGAGAGCGAGGCGACATTGCTGTTTGTGGTCGAGAGCGAGCTGCCGATGGAAGACAGCGAGCTTTGAACTCCGGTCGAGAGCGAGGCGACATTGCTGTTTGCGGTCGAGAGCGAGCTGGTCAGAACAGGGTTCGCTTGGTAAGCAACGTTAGCGAGTTGTTGTTGAATCGGTGTAGTTTTTTTGGATCTGAACCAGTTTGCTTTGAACTTGGTTTTTTGCGATTTCGTTTTCACAGTTGTGGTAGTCTATGGTTTCGGTTTGGTTGGTGTTTTAGGGGGGATGAGACTTTAAGAATCAAATCGATTCGTATTCGCGGGGTTCACTTGGGCAGGATACCTCCGACCAAATGTTGAATCTGGTGGATCGAGAGGGCTCGTCCGGAGACTTTGGACACTTTTCAGCTCACGGAGCAGGAGCTGACTCACCAATTTGGAGAGAGACATGCCATGGGAGTATGCGTGCCTTCTTGCTTCCCGAACCAACTCGGGAGGAAGGGAAATTCCGGTTGGTCTGGCTCTAAGCTCAGGTTCGATGCGTGAATTGGGCATGACCCGCACGATGCCAAAATTTGGCAATTATTGAAGATAAAAAGTCGGACATGCTTTCAAAAATGAAAAATTGTTAATTTTTGAAAAAGTCGTAATATGGGTTTGACATGAATAAAGAAAGGCGAGCAGCGCGGAAATCTAAAAGTGCCGGAATCTCTCTGGAGCCTGATTTAAAGCGGGAGGCGAGGCTATTGGCAGAGCGAATGGGTTTCGGCAGTTTGTCAAACTACACACGCTTTTTGTTGACCCAGGAACTGGCACGGGCGCGAGGTGAAACAAGCTACAAGCTTAATGAGGAACCTAAATCGGAGCTCTACAACCCTGATCAAGAAAGTGGGTATTCGTCTCAATGGTGAAATGAGGCGGGGCATGGGTTGTTGTATGTTTTGGGGCTCCTCCAACTCCAGCCAAAGGGGGAGAGGAAGGGCCAAGAGGGCCCTCACATTTGCGCATTTTGAGCTATGGCTTCACAGGATGGCGGATAACCTTTGCCCTATCAAATTGCGCGGCAATAGCTGAACTAACGCTAGGATGTATGTCCGACGGGCTGCTGGAATTTTCAAAGGCCTCACCGCCTGGAGGTGCTGCTTCCGCTCGCCGCGCCCAGCGGAGCTTGGCCGATGAGGCCCGGGGGTTGGCCCGGCATTCGAAGTGAGAGGCGCGGATAATGTCCCGAGAGATGGAATCAAAAGTCCCATCCTGCAAGCCCGCTTGGAAGGCTTTTTTAACCCGTCGATCCTCGCCCGAGTGGAAGGTCAAGATCGCCACCCTTCCACCTGGTCTCAAACATGTCGGCAAAACGCGTAAGAGTGCATCCAATGCGTTGAATTCCTCATTGACCGCGATGCGCACGGCTTGGAAACAACGCCGGATCGCCTTGTCCACCAAATCGGCGGCCCGGTTTGGCAGAGCGAGGCGGATGGCATCCGCCAATTCCGTCGTCGTTTCCAGCGGCTTGCCTGCAAGAGCGTATGCGAGAGTGGCGGCATCGGGTTCGTCGGCATTTTCGATCAGTGCCGCCTCGAGTGCGGCGGGCGTTGTTTTTAAAAGCCACTGAGCTGCCGATATGCCCCGTGAAGGGTTCATGCGCATATCAAGGGGACCCGGGGCTTTCCAAGTGAATCCCCTCGCCGGGTTGTCCAACTGCATGGAAGAAACACCCAAGTCGGCCAGGATGACATCGGCTCCTGAAAAGCCGGTCGCCGTGAGAGCCGCATGGAGTCCTGCAAAATTCGACTTCCTTGCCGTGAAAATTTCGAGACCGAATCCCTCGCGCCGGAGGGCATCCACCGTTTTGGGAAGCTCGAGTGGGTCCGCATCCAGTCCGAGGACGTGTCCGTCGGGCGCGACACTCTGCAAAAGACAACGGGTGTGACCTCCGTAGCCCAATGTGCAGTCGACAGCGATTTCGCCCGGTTGCGGGTTGAGCACCTCTATGGTCTCCCGGACCATGATTGGCACGTGGCTGCCGGCGGGTGTTTTTCCGGATGCCAAGACGCGAGCCAGAGTGGCAGGATTGCCGTTCAGCTCCTTGTATTTCTGATCGAACCGCCTTGGATATTTTCCCGAATAGCGGGGACGTCTGCGGTGCGGAGTTTGCTCGCTCAAAGCTCGTTGTATTTTTTATTGGATCCGTGGGCTTTTGAAACAGGGTAACGCTCTTCGTTCCTCGCCAGTTTGGCCCTGATGGCCGCCGCCAAATCCACGCTGCAATTCTCTGCCATCTCAAAGAGAAGGATGGCCACATCCGCCATCTCGGATTCGATCTCTGATCGTCGCGAGGCAATCCGGTCGAGGGATTGGGCCGCATCTTGCCAGACGAAATGCTGGAGGAGCTCGCCCGCTTCCGCAGCAATGGCGACAGCCATTTCCTTGGGATTGTGAAATTGGGCCCATTCCCTGGCATCCCGGAAGGCACAGATTTCGGATGTGAGTTGCTGGATTTGATCGTTCATGGCCCGCATTTATCGCCGCAAATCAAAAAATCGGCAATCCAAGCAAGCAATGCCTATTGCCAGCCGGTCCGTTTGCACCATCTGAGACTTCGTTGACAGCTCTGTTTGTCTGATTTCTCCCGATGCCGCGCCGCCTGGGATCTTTTTCGGGGCATCACTGTTCGCAACCTCGAAACCTGTTCGCTATCTCCCTTGAAATCGGGCCGGAGAGATTTGAACTCTCGACCTCTTGAACCCCATTCAAGCGCTCTACCAAGCTGAGCCACGGCCCGATGTGAAGCTCTAACTTTGATGCGATTTTCCGACCACATCAAGAAAGAATATCGTCGAAAGGATTTCGTGCTTTTCATTGCGGGGTCTCCCGCAAACAGGCACAACAGGGTCATGTCATTTCAAAATCTGGGGCTCCCGGAGCCTGTCCTACACGGAGCGCAACGCATGGGCTACTCGGATGCCACGCCCATCCAACTGCGGGCTATTCCTGTGATCCTTTCCGGACGGGATCTTGTGGCCTCGGCGCAGACGGGCACCGGGAAGACTGCCGCATTCGCCCTTCCTGTGCTCGCAAAGCTTGACCACCCCGAGCCTCGCATCCGCTGCCTGGTTCTGGAGCCGACGCGCGAGCTGGCCATGCAAGTGGAGACGGCATTCCGTGATTACATGCGCTTCATGCACACGGAAGTCACGCTCATCCATGGCGGCGTGGGCTACGGGAAGCAGCGCGAGGATTTGAAACGGCATTGCGATGTCGTCGTGGCCACGCCCGGGCGGCTTCTGGATCACATGCAGCAGGGTTTGGTGGACCTGAGCGGCCTGCAATTCCTCGTGCTCGACGAGGTGGACCGCATGCTCGACATGGGCTTCCTGCCGGACGTGAGGCGCATCGTGGAAAAATGCCCGAAGGAAAGACAGACGCTTCTTTTCTCGGCAACAATTCCCGAGGAGATCCAGCGCCTGTCGGCCTGGTGCCTGAGGGACCCGGAGCGCATCGAGATCGGTGCCCGCCGCTCGCCTGCTGAGACTGTGTCACACGCCCTCTATCCAGTGGCTTCAGACCAGAAATTCGATCTCTTGCTTACCCTGCTCGAGCGCACAAACTATGACAGTGTTCTGATTTTCACCCGCACCAAGGACGGCGCGGACCGCATCTCGCGCCAGCTCAAGAAAAACAACCATTCTGTCGCCACGCTGCACTCGAACCGCACCCAGACCGAGCGTGTCGATGCGCTGGAGGGCTTCAAAGGCGGTCGCTACGAGGTCATGGTCGCCACCGATATCGCCGCCCGGGGGATTGACATCGCGGGAGTAAGCCATGTCATCAACTATGATGTCCCGCAGCACCCAGAGGATTACGTGCACCGCATAGGCCGGACCGGGCGAGCCCAGACGGTCGGAGAAGC
Source organism: bacterium (assembly GCA_037147075.1). Classification (GTDB taxonomy): domain Bacteria; phylum Verrucomicrobiota; class Verrucomicrobiia; order Chthoniobacterales; family Terrimicrobiaceae; genus UBA967. The sequence continues at coordinate 35,017 of JBAWVX010000025.1, read as the reverse complement.
CTTCACCATTATGACCGCCGAGGAGTTGCCGCATGTCTTGGATATCGAGCGCTTCATTGGCCAAAAAGTGCCGCGCCTCAAAATCGAAAATTTCAACTACGTCTACACCGCCCTTTTCAATGAAGAGAGCGTCCTCTCCGCGCTCAAGGGCGCCAAGGGTGTTCGCACCCACAAGGGTATGCGGTTCGGGGCGAAAAGAAAACGCTGATCAGCCAAGATTTTCTCGTGCGAGATCGAGGATTTGCGAGGGCGTGAGTCCCTGCGCCCGCAGTTCGCGGAGGCTGAGTCCGCCCGTGCGTTTCGCCAGGCGTCGGCCCTCCGCATCGCACACGAGTGGACAGTGGAACCATGCGGGCTCTGCAGCGTGCAGGGCACGGTAGAGAAGAATCTGACGGGCTGTGGATGTGAGAAGATCCGCACCGCGCACAACCTCCGTGATACCCATGGCCATGTCATCCACTACCACGGACAGCTCGTAGGCTGGAATGTCGTCCCTGTTCCAGACAAGAAAATCTCCGAAGTCGCGCAGGGCCATTCTGGTGATGGGGCCGAAATTTTGATCGTGAAATGAAATCGCCTCCTTATCCGGAACGCGAAATCGCCAGTTCACGCCACACGGCTCGCTGAAGGATCGAGCTGCATGGGAATCCCCTCGCCACTTCACCGGAAAGACAGGCTCCTCCTCATGCGGCGCGAGGGATGAAATTTCGCGGCGCGAACGGCGGCAGGGATAAATATACCCTGCATCCTTGAGCTTGCGCCAGGCTTCCAAGTAGAAGCGGCAGCGTTGACTTTGGAGCACGGGCTCGCCAGTCCACTCCAATCCCATCCACCGGAGATCCTCCAACGCGGCGTGCGTGAATTCCCTCGAGCAACGGTGCGGGTCAAGATCTTCGATCCGGAGAAACAGCGTCCCGCCGGCTTTGCGCGCGCGGCGATGGGCCTCGGAAAAAGTCCTCGCATGTCCAAGATGCAAATACCCCGTGGGGGTTGGAGCGAGGCGTCCGATATACTTCATGCGTGGATGGGGCTTGAGAATAATTTCCGCGCCCAATAGTGAAAAGTCTTCCGTTTTCCACCAACCCAGCAGATCCCATGGGAGTCCTCACCACAGAAGCACTTCGCTCGCGCAAGGCGGCCTTCGCATTGGAGAAGGAGTATATCGAACTTTTCGAGTCCCTGCCCGGTCCGAATGTGTTTTTTTCCCCTGAGTGGGTCTATTCCTGGTTGCTGAGTCTGGGGCGCAAGTATGAGGTTTGTTTTATCGTTTGCCGGGACGGGGGGAAACTTGTGGGCGTCTGGCCCTTTTTTGAACATCGCATTCCCGTCATCGGGAAATCACTTTTGCCCGTCGGCGCGCAGGCGGCGGACCTTTTCGACCCTGTCGCGCACGACGCTGCGATGCGGCCGATGGTCGAGGCACTGTGCGGGCTGTGTGGGGAGTATGCTTTCGCCTGGCTGCCGCTGCTCTCGTTGAATTTTGCGGAAGCCGTGCTGCAACCGGCTAGTGAATCAGGCATGGCCCAGCATTTTCTCCGCAAGCGCACCGAGCGGTTTCTCATTGAACTCGATCACTTCAAGAGCTTCGAGGATTTCATGCAGATGGTTTTCGGCCCGAAGACCCGACAGAGCCTTCGACGAAAAGCGCGACGACTGTCTGAGAAAGGTGAAGTGCGTTTCCAAAGCTTGGAATCCCCGGAGGAAATCACGCCTTGGATCACCAAAGCCATGGAGTTGGAAAAACAAAGCTGGAAGGGAAAGGAGGGGGTGGGCGCTTTCAAACGCGCGACGCACCGGGCGTTTTACCATTTGCTGATGGAGAGTCTCGCGGGCCGGAGACGACTGCGTTTGAGTATCCTCACGCTTGACGGCCAGCTCGCTGCCTATGAAATCGGAATCCTCGGAACGGATCATTATTGCATGCACGGCACCGCCTACGACCCGTCACTGGGCTCGTTTTCTCCCGGTCGGCTTCTCATGCTGCATGTGCTGGAAAAATGCCTCGGCGAGAAGAGAAAAATTTACGACTTCCTGCAAAACGAGCAGGAGTTCAAACGACAGATGTCCACCCACGAATCGAGCTTTTGGGATTGGATCGTTCTTCCCCGCACGCTGCGTGGCGGCATCCTACTTGCCCTCATTCGAGGGCTTCACCAGTGGAGTGAGTGGAAACGCAAGAGACGCAAAAAAGCCAAGGAATCCGACGGAAAAACAGCGGACAACATTCACACGGAGCCAGGCGATGCCGATTAGCTTGTTGCAATCAGGACGGTGCAGTGTTTCTTGAGAGCAGTCAGTCCCCACGAAAACCACGCCATGCTGGAAATTCTTGACGCCTCCCTCACCATCGCCACTCGTCACGGTGAATCCCACCACCTGCTCAAAGGGGTCTCTGCAAAGTATCCGACCGGCCATTTCGGCGCGATCATCGGTCCCTCGGGTTGCGGTAAGACGACCTTTTTGAAACTCATCGCCGGAATAGCTCCCGGCGAGGAGGAAGGGCGGATTTTTTGGAAAGATCGTGATTTGCAGGAGGTCGATTTTTCACCTTCAGAAATCGGGTATGTGCCACAATTCAGCATCGCGCACGAGGAACTCACCGTGAGGGAGTGCGTGGACTTCGCGATGCAATTGCGTTGTGGCGAGGCTTCGGGAGAGGCTGTCAGTCGCATTCTGAACGAAGTGGGAATGCAGGAACTCACCGCGACTCGTGTGGCGGTGCTCTCCGGCGGGCAGCGCCGTCGGCTCGCTTTGGCTATTGAACTGACCAGCCGTCCGGAGATCCTCCTCTGCGACGAGGTCACCAGTGGTCTCGATCCCCAAGCCGAGGATGACATTGTCAAACTGCTCCAAGATCTCTCACGTCAGAGCCAGCGTCTTGTTTTGAGCGTGACACACAGCCTCAAACATCTGGAGCTCTACGATTCGGTGACGGTTTTCTATGGGGGGCATGTTGTTTACCAGGGCAGCCCCGAGTTTCTGGCTCACTATTTCCGCGTGGACTCCCCGAGTGATGTCTATGCCCAGCTCGAATTGCGCACGCCCGGTGAGTGGAGTGTCTCTTGGGCCAAGCACAGGGAGGCTCTGACAGTTGCAGCGGAGTCATCCCCCAAGCCCGCAACCCGAATGGAGGAGGATCTGAAGCCCGTTGAACTTCCCAGCCCGGCAAGTCAATTTTTCACTCTGCTCCGCCGGCGCTGGTTGATTTTTCTGCGGTGCAGACCGCAAATGTTGCTTCAACTGGGATTGGTCTTGGGCTTTCCGCTGCTCGTGGCCGTCTTTGCTTGGAACGGCCTGCCTGCCGTGAAAAACCTCAGTATGGGCCTCGATTTGAACCTGGTCGAGCAGCTTGACGAGGCGCGGGACTTTCTCATTCAATCCAGTAAAGTGGGTAGTTTGGTTTCTGGAATCGTCATGTTTCAGGTCATTTTGCTCACGCTCATGGGGGCGAATAATTCGGGACGCGAAATCGCTGCCGAGCGCGGTATTTTTGAGAAAGAGAGGCTCTCCGGTCTGAGTCCGCTTGCCTACATTGCCTCCAAAGCCGCCTTCCTTTCGATTCTCGTCCTGGCCCAGTCGCTCTGGATGGGATGGTTCGTGCACCACATCTGCGGTTTTCCCGGCGACCTCGGAGGGCAGTTGATTCTCCTCGTTCTGGTCAATGCCGCGATGACCTCGATCTGTCTCGGCATTTCCAGCTTCATGCCATCGCCCGAGCAGGCTTCGCTGGTCTCCATTTACCTTGTGGGCTTCCAACTTCCGCTCTCGGGAGCCGTTCTTGCCCTCCCCGAGTGGTTGGGAGCGCTGACGAGGCCGTTTATTTCAGCTTACTGGAGCTGGTCGGGGATCCTGAAAACGCTCAAATCCGAACGCTACTATGATATTGTGCAGATGGTGATCCAAAGCCCCCTGTCGCCGGGGGGGCTTTGTCTTTCCGTGCTCCTGGCTCACATCCTGGCCGGGCTTGTGATTGCTTTGATGGGGTGTGACCGCCGACGGATCGGGTGAGTCGGTTTACATAATAAAAAAACCGCCGGTTTGTCACCGGCGGTCTTTGGAAAGGCCCAAACGACTTCGTTTATTTGATGTGGGCTGAAACCAGCTTGGTCATTTCGAACATCGTCACTTGGGATTTGCCTCCGAACACGGCCTTGAGAGCGGCGTCGGCATTGATGTTGCGTTTGTTTTTTTCATCCTGAAGCTTGTGCTTCTTAATGTAGTCCCAGAGTTTCTTGGTGAGTTCGCCACGGGAGGCCGGGGCGGATCCCACAACGGCGGCAAGGACGGCGTCGGGTTGAACGGGTTTGAGAAGTGCGGGATTGGCTTTGCGCTTGGGTTTGGTCTCTGTCGGCATAAGGAGTTTTTCTTATTTTTTTTGTTTGTCTTGGGCGGCGTCCCCAACCTGTTTGGGTTGGAAATGAGAGATCTCGAACACTCTGTGATAGGGGACTTGGAAGCTTTCCTATCAGCGACCAATGAGAAGTGTCGAGATCTAAATTCCCGAACACATCTCGGACCTGAAAAGCACTGTTGTGGTGAGAAAGTGTGCTCGTCCATTGGGATTCACGCGAGGAAAATATCTCCTTCGCATCCGACTCATATTGTGTGTAAGGATGCCTCTATGGAACATGTGATTATTGTTGGCACCGGTTGCGCCGGATTGACAGCCGCCATCTACACGGCCCGCGCCAATCTTTCTCCCCTTGTCCTTGAGGGGCGCCTCCCCGGGGGGCAACTTACCACAACCACAGCGGTGGAAAATTTCCCTGGTTTTCCTGATGGGGTGGATGGACCGGAGCTGGTCCAGCGTATGCACTTGCAGGCGGAAAAATTCGGGTCCCGGTTTCAATATGGTGTTGTGGAGGAATTCGAGCCTGGCACGCCGCACCGCTTGAAGGTGGATGGATCCTGGCTCGAAACAAGAGCCCTCATTATTGCCAGCGGCGCCTCGCCTCGCTACATCGGGATCGAGGGCGAGCAGGCACTCATCGGTCATGGTCTGACTTCCTGTGCGACTTGTGACGGGGCTTTTTACCGGAATGTCCCGGTTTGTGTCGTCGGTGGCGGCGACTCCGCCTGCGAGGAGGCGACATTCCTCACGCGCTTTGCTTCCGAAGTTTATCTGATCCATCGCCGCGAGACTTTGCGCGCATCGAAAATTATGGCCGAACGTGCCCTGGCGAATCCCAAAGTGAAACCCGTCTGGAACTCTGTTGTGACCGGTTACATCACGGACGATGCTGGCGAGGTCAGTGGCGTGCATTTGAAGAACCTCCTCGATGGCAGCACCTCCGAGCTTGCTCTGAAATGCGTTTTTGTCGCCATTGGGCACGAGCCGAACACCGCTCCCTTCCGCAAGGCCCTCGACACCGACTCGAATGGTTATCTCGTCCAAACCGGCGGAACCCGCACCAATGTGCCCGGGGTTTTTGCCGCAGGCGATGTCGCCGACCACGTCTACCGCCAGGCGATCACCGCAGCGGGGCAGGGGTGTGCGGCGGCCATCGAAGCCGAACGCTGGTTGGCTGATACCGAGTAAAAAAACGTCCGCTTTTGAAAATTTGCGACCTTACGCAGTTCTACTCGCCTGTCAGCGGCGGTGTGCGGCGTTACATCGAGCAGAAAAGCGCCTTCTTGCGCCGCCAGAGGCCGGATTGGCGGCATGTCATCATTGTTCCCGGCGAGAAAACCGCATCCAGCGGTGATGACACGGTCCGCACCTACACAATCGCCTCGCAGCTGCTCTCACGCACCTCGCGCTACCGCGCTCTCACGAAGCTTCACTTGATCGAGGAGGTCCTCGAAAAAGAAAGGCCCGACATCATCGAGTCGGGAGACCCTTACCAAGTGGCATGGAAGGCGGTGGCATCCGGGCGGGGCTTGGATATTCCTGTCGTGGGTTTTTACCACTCTCATTTCTCTGAATCCATTCTGCGAACGGTCGGCAAATTCCTGGGGCCACTTGCTGTCTCGATTGCCGAGGAGACTTGCCGCAAATATGTCACCACACTTTACAATCGATTCGAGTGCACCTTTGTTCCCAGCCCTGTGCTGGCTGGGTTGCTGAACGATTGGGGTGTGGAGAAAACCCACACGGTGGATCTCGGTGTCGATGACGGGGTTTTTCGTCCGGACCCGTTCGACCGCCGCGAGACCCGCGCGCGACTCGGCATTTCCCAAAAGAGCCGACTGCTTCTGTATGTGGGTCGGCTCGCCATCGAGAAAAATGTCCGCACTCTTTTCGATGCCTACGCACTTCTTCGCTCCAAGTCGCCGGAACCCTATGAACTCCTCTGCCTCGGCGATGGCATGCAGCGCCCCGCATTGATCGAGCTTCAGAAAGAAACACCGGGTGTGCATTGGATGCCCTATTGCACCGATCCGGTTGAGCTCGCTCAAATCTACCGCGCCGCCGATTTGTTCGTTCATCCCGGCGTCCAGGAAACATTCGGTCTCGTCGCGCTGGAGAGCCAGGCCAGCGGAACGCCTGTTGTCGGTATCAAAGGCAGCTACATGGACCGCATCATTTTCTCGGACCAGAAGCAATGGGCCACGGAGAACTCCCCAGCCGCGCTCGTCGAGGCCATCGAGGGAAAATTTTCCCTTGATCTTCGCGCTGCCGGACTGCGTGCGAGCGAAGAGGCCCGCAGACGCTACGCTTGGAGGAATGTTTTTTCCCGGCTCATGGATATTTACTCCGATGTCGTCTCGCATTACTCCCCTTGAAATGACCCCATGAGCGTATCAGACACCTCACCGGCCATTCCTCCGGGGTGGCTTGAATCGGGTGCATCACCCTTGGAGATCGATTTCGGCTGCCACCGCGGTGCATTTCTCATTGGCATGGCGGCCCTGCATCCGGGCTCGAATTTCCTGGGAATCGAGAAGCAATCCGACCGCGTGAACAAATGCAATGCGCGTGCCACGCGGCTTGGTTTGTCGAATGCCGCCGCCATTCAAGGTGTGGGAGTCGGCGCGCTGCAGCTTTTGCCTCCGGCGAGTGTCGCTGTCTTTCACCTGTATTTCCCCGACCCGTGGCCCAAACGCAGGCATTCCAGCAGGCGTGTTTTTCAAAAAAACTTCCTTGCTGAGATTCGCCGCATTCTTCGCCCGGATGGCATTCTCCGGCTCATGACCGACGATGAGCCTTACTTTGGCGAAATGCGTGCCATCACTCGCGAGGGCTGGGCTGAAATCTCCTGGGACGATGGGCGGGAGACTGTGCTTACCGCGTTCGAAAAAACCTTCCGCCATCGTGGCCAGCTCCCGCATCATGCTGCGTTGAAGCTTCTCTGAGCTCGGGGCACTTTATTTTCCAGAAAGCCCAGGTGTGTCCTGCGCGCTGCTCTGGAGCGAGTTCATCACGACATAAAACAACCCCTCGAGCATTTCGGGGGATGTTCGGAAGACATCCGTCGAACCTGCGGGCGGCTCCCATGTGGAGGCGGGCAAGGTGGGGGAGAATGTCATCTCCCGCACATCAACGACTGCCGAAAAATCGTGGCGTTTCACGTCGACGCGACGGATTTTATATCCTGGCGCAACCCAGACCCGTGTTTGAAAATCCTCCGCTTTCGTTGTTTTAGCCAGTTCCGGCATGAGGCTCGCTGTCAGCACCCGGCAACTCTCGCCATCGAGTTCCTCGACTTCGGCCACATCCGCTCGGCTCACGGAGAAAAGGGCCGGCAGGAAGATCGCCTGTTGAGGCGTGATAGGTAAAAAAATCGGCGTTTTGAGTTTTGCCCCCTTCCTCGGTGAGATCTTGAACTGCGAGACGAGGTATTCGGCTTTTTCTCCAGGAGTTGCCCACACCTGGTCGCCATGGCGGCAGATTGTGAATGTTTCTCCGAGCACCGGCGCGACGAGTTTGACCTTGTCGGGAAATTGCACCGCCGCCTGAATCCTAGCCCCCCTCATTTCCTTGGGGAGCCGTCCGCTGACATCGTTTATTTCCAACAGGATCGAGGCGGCCCTGTTGGCTCCGTTCGACTCGGCCAGCAGAACTCCCCACAAAGGCTGGAGGATTTTTGCGATCACATCATAGGGATTCTCGCGGGGGGGCGGTTGCTGGGCGCTTAGCGGAATGGTCCCGCAGAGCAGACCCGCCAGTATAGCCGAAAAAATACGCATGGTTGTTTATACGCCCTGCCTGCATTCAGGCAAAAGAATCGTTTTGCATTTCGGGGCCCCGCGGTGTCTTTATGTATCCGTTATGCATGGCACAGACGTGGCAAGACTCCAGGCTGGAGGCGCTGAAAGCAAATGATCGCGGCGGGCATCGTCTATGCTTTCATGGAAAGCACCATTGAGGGGAAGTTCATTCTCCTTGCGCTCTTCCTTGCCTCGATTTTCAGCTGGTCCGTTATGGTGACCAAGATTCGCCTTCTCGGGTTTTGCAAACGCCAAAACGACCGCTTTCAGGATTTTTTTCACAAGGATCGCCAACCCCTCCGCATTTACGAGTCGGGCTTGGCTTTCGAAGGCTCCAACCTCTTTGAAATCTACGAAGCCGGCGCAAGTGAGCTGTGCTTTCAGATGCTGGGGTCTGTCGAGGTGGACGAGAGTTTCGCTTCCAGACTCAAGACGGCCGAAAAAATATCGCCCGCCCAGATGCGTGCGGTCCAAGCGGCCATGGAACGTGCCGTCGGGGAATCCGCTCTTCGTCTGGAGTCGAAGATGATCGTGCTTTCAACAGCCGTCAGTGGAGCGCCCTTCCTTGGTTTGCTGGGCACGGTCTGGGGTGTCATGGACGCGTTTGCCGGCATCGCCGCCTCGGGGAATGCGAACCTTGCCGCCATGGCTCCCGGCATCTCCGGATCGCTCATTACCACGATCATCAGCCTCCTGGTCGCGATACCGGCCATGTTCGGCTACAATTTTCTCGTGACCACCCTCCGATCGCTGCTCGTGCAGGCTGATAACTTTGCCACCGAGTTTTCCTCCGAGATCGAGCATCGCTATGTGGAGTTTGGTCACCGCGAATCAAGGCGCCCGCTGATCTGATCCCTCATGCGCCGTTATTCTTCGAAGCACACTCTGCACACGCTCACGGAGCTGAACATCACCCCCATGCTCGATCTGGTCTTTGTGTTGCTCATTATTTTCATGATCACCACGCCCCTGATCGAGAACAGCATGGATCTTGTCGTTCCCAAAAGCTCGACGGCAGCGGGCGCTTCGAATCCCTCCCAGACTTTTAATATCTCGATTGATAAAAACAATGTCCTGAAGATCGACAATACAGTCGTCTCTCCAGCCGATCTGGAATCCCGTCTCACCACGTTGAAGGCCGAAAAACCGGACACAGCGGTTGTCGTGCGCCCCCATTTTGAGCTGCCGATCCAAAAATTCATCGCGGTTATGGACATTCTTCAACGCGTTGGAATCACCAAAGTCGGTGTCATGACGCTCAAAGACGAACCCGGCGCTCCTGCCAAAGCCCGCTGACATGGAAAATCCGCACTTCAGGCGGAACCTGATCGTTGTCGCCGCCCTGCACATCCTTCTCATTGGTGCCGTTGTTTTTTTCACCAGACGCGAAGTGAAAAAGCCCCAGGGCGACATCACCTGGGTGAACCCGGGATCCTTTTCTGCTGCGGCAGCTGCATCGCTTGGGGGGGCGGTTCAAGAACCATCCCAAGAGCCTGAACCCACTCCCGAGCCGAAACCCAAGGCCACCCCGCCGCCCACTCCTGAACCAACACCGGAGCCGACTCCTGAGCCCACCCCTGAACCGACACCAGAGCCCACGCCTGAGCCGACCTCCGAAAAGTCCGACCTCGTTCAAACCACGCCGACGCCCAAGCCCACGCCAAAACCCCCTCCCAAATCGACTCCAACCCCGACGCCCAAGCCCAAACCGAGTCCCACGCCCTCGCCGAAGCCCAAACCTTCGGCCACCCCTTCTCCCAAGCCGTCCCCTTCGGCTTCGCCCAAGGCCTCGCCGGCGGTTTCACCCAAACCAACTCCCAAAGCCTCGCCGGCCTCCTCGTCCAAGGCATCACCATCCCCATCACCGGGGGCTTCACCCGGCCCCGCCAAGCCATCGGCTTCGCCTGGTGAGGGCAAACCCACAAGCCAAGGCACAGGCAAGACGGGAGCAGCGGCCGGCGGTGGTGGCTCGGCGGCCGACGGCAAAGGCAAAGGAGGTGCGGGAGGAACCGCCAGCGAGTTTGGTTGGTATCACGAACTCATTCACGACCGGTTCTTCAGTCAGTGGGAGCAGCCCACATCGATTTTCCAGCAGGACAAATCTTTTGTTTGCACAGTAAAAATCCAAATCAAACGCGACGGCACAATCGCGAGTGCTGAGATCATCCGCTCCAGCGGCAATCCGGTGATGGACCAATCCGTCCTCGCCGCACTCAACCGCGTGACGCGAATCGACGCCCTGCCAACGGGACTCGGCACTGGCGATACCTACTCGGTGAACATCAACTTCGAGCTGCAATAATCCCGAAAACGGATTTTTAGACAGGAGGGCAGGATGGAGAGGCTTACCAGGAAAGGCTTGGGCTTGTGATTTGATATCGCACAAATCGTTTTCAACGCATCGCATCATCAACAGATCATCCTCTGTGCGCTTTGACTCGTTCGGTCCCGTTCACTCGCCCTGCGGGGCAACCTTCGGTTGCTCGTTCTCGCACCTGCCCCGGTGCTCTCTTGTGGTTAATCTGGCTGGATTCGGGATAATTTCCCCCCCTTTTCATCTGCGGCTGAGTTCCGCGCAGTGGGCCGCAAATCCGGCTCCAAATGCGGTAAGCCAGAAATTTTCGGCGTCCGGGTGCACCTGGATGGAATGCTCCAGAGCCGCCAGAACGCTCGGGCTGCTGATATTGCCTCGCTGTCGCAGAACCTCCCTCGTCTCCTCGAGGCGATGCGTGGGAACAGCTTGTTCGAGTGCGGCGATGACATCCCTTCCGCCGGTATGGGCGATGAGCCTTCCGGGGTGGTTTGAGTGTTTCTCGTAAAGGTCGGCCACCGTTGCGGCGACGAGCGAGGGAACGTCGCGGTGAAGCTGGTTTTTCAAGCGGCCATCCGCGTTGACGAAGCGGATCTTTTCGCGGTGTTCCGGTTTGTGAATGGTGTGGAAGTTATGAAAACACAATTGTCCCCCTTGGTTTCGCCCCTTCCAGATGGCGGCTGCGGCTCCATCGCCGAAGAGGCAGAGGCTCACGAGAACGCCGGGCTCATCGTTGAGATAGAATGCGGCCGAGCAGATTTCCACGGCCACGGTAGCCACCGTGGCATCGGGTGAAGCCGCCAGGATGCCGCGCGCTGTCTCGAGAAGGGGCAGTGCTGCTCCGCAGCCAAGGCCGAGCAGGTCTTGTAGAAGGGCGTTTGGACGGAGTCCGAGCCCTTCCGAAACATAGCTGCTGAGGCCGGGGCAGAGATAGCCTGTGCAGGTGCAGACAAGCAAGGCATCAAGAGCAGAGGGTTTGATCGAGGCGAGATCGCAGGCTTTTTCGAGGGCCTCCGCAGCCAGACGTGGAGCATGGTGTTCGAAATGCCGGTGCAATCCTCCCGCATCCAGGTGAAGGATTTTTTCAAAATCCGGATCGCAAAAGTGCCTTGTTTCAATCCCGGAGTCGCCCGTTAAAATTCTTTGTAAAAGCTCCCGCGAGCGGCTTCGCAAGGCGGACAGCGCACCGGTTCGCTCCAAAACCGAGAGGCATTCGGGTTGGGTCAAGCAGTGGGGCGGGAAAGCGGTGGAAAGGGATTGGAGATACATCAGCGGACCAGATGAAGGAGTGCTGGAAAAGGAAGGCATTTCCGGCGGGCAAGGACAGAGGCGCATCGCAGGGCCAGAGGATTCATCAGGAGCGAATGCAGCGCCTCCGCCGCAGCAAGTCGGCGCCGGAAGCGTGCCGCTTGCGCAGCAGCACAGGCCGAGGACGCCTCGATCCAGGACTTCCGGCCGGTGGCGTAATCCAGGGCGGGTTGGAGTGCGCACTCTGCGGATTCAAGCGCCATACTCATGCCATTTCCGGTGAATGGCGGTATCATGCTCGAGGAGTCGCCAATTCGGAAAGCCGGGCCATCCTGCGGCCCTAATTCAAATGCGGCCACTCCGCAGAAACTTGTGTCCATGACATCCGCTTTTTTCAGCCGGTCAGCCAGATTGTGGAGAGAGCACGTGCGCAGAATCTCCAAAAGAAGATCCCATCCCTTCCTCCCTCGCGGAGGCTCTATCTTGAACAATCCGCAGACATTGACCAGGCCGTGTTCGATTTTCACCATCCCGATATAACCTTGCGGTGAAGTGAACATTTCGAGGTCGTGGGTCAAAGCCAGGTTTCGAACATGCCCTTTCAACCCAAGCCAGCGGGAGGATCGGCGGGGTCTTCCCGCTGCCCAGACGACTCCTTGCCCGGGAGCCACTCGCGAATTGGTGATCAGAGTGCCCCCGAGGGATTGGAAGCGCTTTTGAAGCAGGTCATCCAGCTTCCAGCGAGAGATTCCGCAGCCGGGTGCTTGAAACTCGGCCAGAATGCCTGTGTTGTCGTTCCAAGAGGCTGAATGAATCTCTGTCGCATCGGCCAGGCATCCGGAAATGCCAAGGTTTTCCAAAGTGTCTTCGCCCACACCACTCAAGAATTCACCACAAACGCGATGCCTCGGGTAGGTGGAGGCTTCATGCAGGACCACCCTCACTCCACGGGCCTGCAGGGCTATGCCGAGCGAGAGGCCGGCCAGCCCACCGCCTGCTATCGTGACATCCTTTTTCAATACGGCTCACCCTACCACTCCGTATTGGCCAAACCAGAGGTATCTCAGCCAAAGCAGGGCCGATCCTTGCCCGGCGCGTGGTTTGTGGATTCGTTACCTGAACCCGTCGCTAGCGGACTGGAAAAGAAAGAACTTTTACCCGCTCCGCGCCCCCGCGATGATTTGCCGAACATGAGCGAGAAACAACAGACAGCCGTCTCCCCGAAGCGGGAAGAGGATTTTCCGGAATGGTATCAACAGGTCATCCGCGCGGCGGATTTGGCTGAAAACTCGGAGGTGCGCGGTTGCATGGTCATCAAACCGTGGGGCTACGCGCTTTGGGAGCGAATGCAGGCCGTGCTGGACGGAATGTTCAAGGCGACCGGCCACAAGAATGCCTACTTTCCGCTTTTTATTCCGCTCAGCTACTTGGAGAAGGAGGCCGCCCATGTGGAGGGCTTCGCCAAGGAATGCGCCGTCGTGACGCACCACCGGCTCGAGGCCCGTGATGGGAAACTCGTGCCTGCTGGCGAACTCACCGAGCCGCTGGTCGTGCGCCCGACCTCCGAGACCATCATCGGAGCCGCCTACGCCCGCTGGGTGAAATCCTGGCGCGACCTGCCAATTCTTCTCAACCAGTGGGCCAATGTCGTCCGCTGGGAAATGCGGCCGCGCCTCTTTCTCCGCACCGCCGAGTTCCTCTGGCAGGAGGGCCACACCGCGCACGAAACCCGCGCCGAGGCGGAGGAGGAGACCATGAAAATGCTGCGCGTCTACGAGACCTTCGCGCGGGACTTTCTCGCCGTGCCGGTCGTCTGCGGGGAGAAGAGCGAGGGCGAACGCTTCCCCGGTGCTGAACGCACCTATTGCATCGAGGCCATGGTGCAGGATCGCAAAGCCATTCAAGCCGGGACATCGCATTTTCTCGGTCAGAATTTTTCCAAAGCCTCCGGCATCCAGTTCCAGTCGCGCGAGGGTCAACTCGAGCACGCCTGGACGACGAGCTGGGGCGTGAGCACGCGACTCATCGGAACACTGATCATGATGCACTCGGATGACGACGGACTCGTCGTTCCCCCGCGCATCGCCGCCACGCATGTGGTCATCGTGCCGATCACTCCCAAAGAGGACACCAAGGCGGCCATCCTTGAAGCTGCTGAAAACCTCGCCACCAGTCTGCGTGCGGTGCATTTCCACGGCGCGCCGCTCGGAGTGGAGGTTGATTCCCGCGACCTCGGCGGTGGTGTCAAAAACTGGGAGTGGATCAAAAAAGGTGTGCCAATCCGCATCGAGATTGGCCCGCGTGACCTCGCCCAAGGAACCGCAGCTGTCGCCCGCCGCGACAAGGGGCCGAAAGAAAAAGATTTTCTCCCTCTCGCCGAAATCCCACAGCGAGCGGCCGCGATGCTGGAGGAAATCCAGAGCACGCTCCTCCAACGCGCCACCGAATTCCGCGACGCGAATATGGTGAGGATCGACTCCCAGGAAGAGTTCTACCAATTCTTCACACCGCAAAACGCCGCGAAACCCGAAATCCACGGCGGCTTCGCCCTCACACACTGGAATGGCAGCACCCAGGTCGAGGAAAAAATCAAAACCGACCTTAAAGTCACGATCCGTTGCATTCCCTTTGACGAGTCGCCCGAGCCCGGTCTCTGCCCGTTCAGCGGTGAAGCCAGCCGCCAGCGCGTGGTTTGGGCGAAGTCGTATTGACGGCGGGGCTTTATGGTCGCGCCGCCCGACTCCAAGCCGACGTTCCGCGAAGCAGCACGGTTTTGGTTGAAGCTCGGGTGTATCGGATTTGGGGGCCCTGCCGGGCAGATCGCGATCATGCACCGCGAACTTGTGGAGCGGAGACGATGGATTTCGGAGGCGGATTTCTCCAAGGCGGTGGATTTTTGCATGCTCCTGCCGGGTCCTGAAGCTCATCAGCTGGCGACCTGGCTCGGCTGGCGCCTGCACGGAACGAGGGGCGGCATCGTGGCCGGGACTTTGTTCGTTCTCCCGGCGGCATTTCTTCTTCTCGGCTTGAGCTGGCTTTACATGGCCGGCGGGCATCTGCCGTGGCTGGCGGATGTTTTCCGAGGCCTCGCGGCGGCAGTGGTCGCTCTCGTCTTTGCGGCCGTTCCCCGACTGGTTCGACGGTCTCTGAAAAATCCCCTGCACTGGGTTTTGGCGGCGGCTTCGTTTGGTGCGATCCATTTTTTCAATGCCCCGTTCCTCGCCATCCTTTCTGTGGCTGCGGTTTCGGGTTGGATGTCGACGGGAAGCCAGCCGTCTGCCCCGAGAGACAACGCTGAGGCGTCGTCTTGGCGAGGCACTCTGGTGACGGCGTGCGTTTGCCTCCTGCTTTGGTGGACGCCTGTCGTGGGTGTGGCGACATGGCTGGGCTGGGAAAGCACGCCCGCGCGGATGGGTTTGTTCTTCAGCCAGGCAGCGGTGGTGACCTTCGGTGGGGCCTACGCCGTGCTGCCCTATGTTGCCCAGCACGCTGTCGAAACCCACGGATGGTTGAGTGACGCCCAAATGATTTCTGGACTCGCTCTGGCGGAGACGACCCCGGGTCCGTTAATCATGGTGCTGCAATTTGTGGGTTTTGCAGGTGGTTGGCAAAATCCGGGATCTCTCCCGCCAGTCACCGCTGCGGTTTTGTGCGCCGTGCTGACGACATGGGTTACTTTTCTACCCTCGTTTCTTTTCATCTTGGCAGGCGGGCCGCATGTCGAAAAAATTTTCGCCTTGCCGTGGCTGTCTGGCGCTCTGTCCGGCATTACTGCCTCTGTGGTCGGCGTGGTTCTCAATCTCGCTGTCGATGTTTCGCACCACGCCCTATGGCCTTCCCGAGACGGAATCGATTGGTTCCTCGGAGTGCTCGCTGTCGGAGCGTTTTTTGCATTGAAACGCTACCCCTCAGCTCTTTTGCCTGTGGTGGTGTTCTGCGGTTTGGCAGGATGGCTCGGTGGTTTTTGGGGATTCCTGCCAAGTGGTTTATGAAAATGACTGTGCAGGTCTTGCCGAGTCTCCAAATTCCGAAAAGCCGTCAATTTCGATAAATCTTATTTTCAGCTTAGAGAAACTTCAAATAGCCTCTCTTAAAAAGGCTCTTAATAGGCTGCTGCAAGCAATCCCACGTCATTGAAATCCCGAAAACCAACGACCTTTGCTCGCTGAAACAAAAACGCCCGACCGTTTCCAGTCGGGCGTTGTCATTCATAAGAGATCGCGGATCAGGCTGCGGCGAGGTTTTTCTCCACGGCGGACCAGTTGATCGTGTTCCACCAGGCCTTGAGGTAATCGGCGCGGCGGTTTTGGTAGTTGAGGTAGTAAGCGTGTTCCCAGACATCGCAGCCGAGGATCGGTTTGCCGGGGCATTCGGCCACGCCGGTCATAAGCGGGTTGTCCTGGTTTGGTGTCGAGCAGATGCAGAGGGTTTTGTCAGCCTTCACGGAAAGCCAAACCCAACCGCTGCCGAAACGGGCGAGACCGGCGGCTTCGAATTTCGTCTTGAAGTCATCAAAGCTCCCGAAGGCGGCATTGATGGCATCGGCCAGCGCCCCGGATGGCGCAGCGACTGGGGATGGTCCCATGAGGTTCCAGAAGAAGGTATGGTTCCAGTGGCCTCCGCCGTTGTTTCGGACGGCTCCACGAATCGCTTCGGGCACCGCGGCAAGATTTCCAATGAGTTCCTCGAGGGACTTCGAGGCCAATTCCGGAGCGGATTCCAGAGCCTTGTTCAGGTTCGTGACATAGGTCGCGTGATGTTTGCCGTGATGGATTTCCATCGTGCGGACGTCGATGTTGGGTTCAAGGGCCGTGGCGGCGTAAGGTAGAGGAGCAAGTTCGAATGGCATGGTTTTTTTGGATTGGAGGTCGCCAAAATACCTGCGGTGGCGGGACATTCAAGCGGGTTGTTTCACCCATCGGTTGACTCCGCGCGGATGCACGACTAAAAACGGCCCCCTTGTGAGACCCACCTTAGAAAAACTCGAACAAATCTACCATCGTCCCCTCTTTGATCTGATTCAGGAAAGCCGCCGCGTGTTTCTGGAATTCTGGCCGAAAAACGAAGTCCAGCTTTGCACGCTACTGAGCGTGAAAACGGGCGGCTGCAGCGAAGACTGCGGCTACTGCGCCCAGAGCGCCCATTACAACACGGGGCTCCAGAAGGAACGACTCATGACCACAGCTGAGGTTCTGCCTGTTGCAGAGCGTGCTAGACAAAACGGCTCCACCCGCTTTTGCATGGGCGCGGCTTGGAAGGGTGTTCGCGATGGCGACCCGAAATTTGAGACGATGCTTGAGACCGTGCGCGAGGTGAGCAAGTTGGGCATGGAGGTTTGCGTGACTCTCGGCCAACTCGGCGACATCGAAGCCGGCAAGCTCAAGGAAGCCGGACTCACCGCCTACAATCACAACATCGACACCTCTCCCGAGCACTACAAGAAGATCGTCAGCACCCACACCTTCGAGGACCGCCTCAATACAATCGGATCCGTGCAGCGCGCTGGGTTGAGTGTTTGCTGCGGCGGCATTATCGGGATGGGTGAAAAGGAAACCGACCGCCTCAAAATGCTCGAGGTTCTCTGCTCTCTCGATCCAGAGCCGGAGAGTGTGCCGATCAATTGCCTCACACCCATCGAAGGCACGCCGCTTGCGAAAACGCCTCCGATCGATGTCTTTGAACTCGTTCGCCTCATCGCCACGGCCCGCATTGTTCTTCCGAAGGCAAAAATCCGCCTCTCGGCCGGGCGCGACCGCCTGACACGCGAGGCGCAGGCGCTCTGTCTCTTTGCTGGCGCGAATTCCATTTTCTATGGCGACAAGCTGCTGACCGCGGCGAACCCCGGAGTCGATGAAGACCGCGCACTCTTGGAATCCCTCGGTCTCGAGCCCCAAGCCCCATACACCGACCAACCCCAACCAACCTGTGCATTATGAAAATTTCCATCGGAAGCGACCACGCCGGATTTGAATACAAGGAAGCCATCATCGCCCACCTGAAGAAGGCGGGCCATGAGGTCATGGACTACGGAACGAACAGCAACGAGAGCACCGACTACCCTATCTATATTATTCCCGCCGCCGAGGCTGTGATTCGCGGCGAAACGGAACGCGCCATCGTGATTGGCGGTTCCGGAAACGGCGAGGCCATCGCGGCCAACAAGGTCAAAGGCATCCGCTGCTCCCTGTGCTGGAGCCACGAGACAGCCGAACTCGGCCGCCGTCACAACAACGCAAACGCCCTCTCGATCGGCCAGCGCATGATTCCCCTGCAACTCGCGATCGAGATTGTGGACATCTGGCTTGCAACTCCCTTCGACGGGGGACGCCACGCCCGTCGTGTGGCAGAACTCGATTGCTACGAGGCCGGAGGCGGACATGCCGGAATGCTTGCCGTCTTGGAACGCAAAACCAATCTCTGAACGACAGGTAGACTCGTAGCCACGAGTTCCTGCGGCGTGGATGAAAGCGGCATGGCCGAGCAGTGGTGAGATCAAAGCCTGAAGCTCAGGATTCATGACCCATGCCACTATTTGAACGCTATCTCGGGATCGACTACTCGGGGGCGGAGACGCCCACCAGCGGCTTGAAGGGCCTGCGTGTTTACGCCGCCACCGCCACTGAACCGCCATCGGAGATTTTGCCTCCACCGGCATCCTTGAAATATTGGACAAGGCGCGGACTCGCCGAGTGGCTTGTCGCCGAACTTCGCGAAGGCCCGCCCATACTTGTCGGGATCGACCATGCCTTTTCTTTTCCACTCCGCTACTTCGAGACCCATCTCCTTGAACCGGACTGGGCGGGTTTTCTCGATGATTTTCAGAAGCATTGGCCCACAGATAAAGACCGGATGTATGTCGATTTCATAAGGGACGGTCTGAATGGCAACGGAGCCGCGCGCGGCGGCAATGCGCGCTGGCGGCGGATGACCGAGGAGCGCTGCCGGGCCAAGTCGGTCTTCCATTTTGATGTGCCGGGCAGTGTGGCCAAGTCCACCCATGCCGGTCTGCCATGGCTGCGCCATCTTCGCCGGCAACTCGGCGCGCGCCTTCATTTCTGGCCCTTCGATGGCTGGACTCCTCCGCCCGGCGTTTCCGTGATCGCAGAAGTTTATCCCTCGCTGTGGAGCAAAACTTTTCCCCGCGCCGACCGAAGCCCGGATCAGCACGATGCCTACACCGTGGCCCGCTGGATGAGGGACACAGACACTGAGAACGCGCTGGAGTCATATCTTCGTCCGCAGTTGAGCCCGAGGGAAACCATCTTGGCGGCAATCGAAGGCTGGATTCTCGGAATCGCTTAACCGGAGAGTCCGGTTCGTGCACTTGTCCTTGCCCGAAGCGCCGCTCTGCCGCAAATTCCCCTCCTCCAAAATGCCCAGCGTCCACATCAAAACCTACGGCTGCCAGATGAACGAGCGCGACTCCGAGCAGGTTTCGAAGATGCTCGCCGAGCGGGGCTATCGATTCGTCACGGATGAAACCGAAGCGGATGTGATTTTGCTCAACACCTGCAGCGTGCGCGATATGGCCGAACAGAAGGCCATCGGCAAAATGGGCATGCTGCGAAAGCTCCGGCGCAACCGCCCGCATCTCGTCCTGGGCTACCTCGGTTGCATGGCCCAGGCGCGCGGCGAGTCGCTTCTGCAAACCTCGCCGCATGTCGATCTCGTGGTGGGTACTCAAAAATTCCACCGCGTGGCGGACTATGTGGACGATCTCCTCAAGGCCCGCATGCACGCCCTCATCGATGATGAACGGCGGGCTATCGTGGATACGGACGAGGAGGAGGGATCGCAGAGCACCATTCGCGAACAGGAGGTCGAAGCGGGGCAGGTCACGGCTTTTGTTTCGATCATGCAAGGCTGCAACATGCATTGCGCTTTTTGTATCGTTCCCCAAACGCGCGGAGCGGAGCGCGGGCGGACAATCGAGGAAATAACCAACGAAGTCCGTTCCCTCGCGGAGCGCGGCGTCAAGGAAGTCACGCTCCTCGGCCAGATCGTCAACCTTTACGGCCGCCATGAGTTTCCCAAGCGCGATGGCATTTCGCCTTTCGTGCAATTGTTGGAATCCGTCTGCGCGGTTGATGGCATCGAACGGGTCCGCTTCACCTCCCCCCACCCGATCGGCTACCGGGACGATCTCATCGACGCCTTCGCGCGCCTCCCCGAGCTCGTCGAGCATGTGCATCTCCCGCTTCAGAGCGGTTCCGATCGCATCCTGAAAATCATGCGCCGCGGCTACACGGCGGAAAAATTCCAAAAGCTCGCCGAACGCATCCGCGCGGCCCGGCCTGGTATGGCGATCACGACGGATGTTATCGTCGGCTTCCCTGGCGAGACGGAGGAGGACTACCAACAAACCCGCGCCCTCTGCGATGCCGTGTCGTTCGACAATGCCTTCATCTTCCGCTACTCGCCCCGCCAGAACACACCGGCGGCCACCATGGAAGACCAGATTTCCGAGGAGGTGAAGGAGGCCCGCAACCAGGATTTGCTCCAGTTGGTGAACCTCCATGTCGCCGACAAGCTGAATGCGCTCGTCGGAACCCAAACCGAAATTCTTTGCGAAGGTTCAAGCCGCCACAATGCCGAACGACTCACGGGCCGCACCCGCACAAACAAAATCGTCGTCTTCGAAGGCGCTCCACGCCACATCGGACAGATTTTCCCCGTTAAAATAACCCGTGCCAGCGGATCAACCCTCTATGGTGACCCTGCTGTTCTGGATTGACCACACAGAACACAAGAGCACGGAGGTTCAGAGATGGAGAGCAGGATTTGTGGATATTAAATCCCCAGTTTTCCTTTCTGTCTTCTCTGAGCTCTCTGTAGTCAATCTTGTGCAGGCACCATCGATGACCTGCGACTAGTTTTTGCGGTTCATTGCCGCAGTGAACCAATCGACCTGTGGAGCGGCTTTCGCGGCGGGTTTGCTTTGGAGGCTACGCCCACCGCCACCGCGATCATCACGAGGTCCACGGGATTGGGCGCCGATTTCCGGATTGGTCTTTAAGGAGAGGCTGATCCTCTTCCGTCCGAGATCAACCTCCATGACGGTGGCCATGACTTTTTGGCCCACCTTCAGGATGTCCGAGGGATTTTTTACAAACTGGTCGCTGAGTTGACTGATATGCGCGAGGCCGTCTTGGTGGACCCCCACATCGATAAACGCACCGAAGGCGGCGACATTTGTAACGAGGCCGGGAAGTTTCATGCCGGGCTTGAGGTCCTCGATTTTCATCGCCTCGTCGGAGAAGGCAAAAACCTCGAATTGCTTGCGCGGGTCGCGGCCGGGCTTGGCGAGTTCCTTAAGAATGTCCTGCAGCGTGGGAAGCCCTACTTCCGGCGTGATGTATTTTTCGAGTTTGATCGCCGAGCGCCGCGCAGGGTTCTGCATCAACTCGGAGACCGAGCAACCAATGTCAGCCGCCATGCGGTCCACAAGGCCGTAGCGCTCGGGGTGCACGGCGCTGGCATCGAGCGGATGCCGCCCATTGCGAATGCGAAGGAAGCCGGCCGCCTGCTCGAAGGCCTTCGGCCCAAGACCGGGAACTTTCAACAAATCCTCGCGGGATTGAAATGCGCCGTGTTCGTTGCGGAACTGGACGAGATTCACAGCCGTCCGGGAATTAAGCCCCGAGACGTAGCCGAGGAGATTCGCACTGGCGGTGTTGAGTTCCACGCCCACATGGTTCACACAGGAGATCACAGTATCATCGAGCGATCGCTTGAGTGCCCCCTGATCGACATCGTGCTGGTATTGACCGACGCCGATGGATTTGGGGTCGATTTTGACCAATTCAGCAAGGGGGTCCATGAGGCGGCGGCCGATCGAAATTGCCCCGCGCACGGTGAGATCGAGATCCGGAAACTCCTCGCGGGCGACTTCGGAAGCCGAGTAAATCGAAGCGCCGGACTCGCTCACGACGACAATGACGATGGAGGCTGGCAACCCGAGAGCGCGGACGAAGGTTTCCGTCTCCCGTGAAGCAGTGCCGTTGCCGATCGCGATGGCCTCAATTTTGAAACGATTCACAACCGACTTGATCACCTCCGCTGCTTCGGCGCGGTCACGGGCACCCTTTTCGGGATAAATGACCTCGTGGGTGAGGAGTTTGCCCTGGGCATCGAGGACAGCAAGTTTGCAACCCGTGCGGAAACCGGGGTCGAGCGCGAGAACGACCTTCTGGCCGAGAGGCGAGGCCAGAAGGAGTTCGCGGAGGTTTTCAGCAAAGACACGAATCGCCTCCTCATCGGCTTTCTTTTTGTAAAACAGACGCGCCTCACCCTCCATCGCGAAGCCGAGAAGCCGTTTGTAGCAATCCTGCGCAGCCAAGCGCACCTGTGCAGCGGCGGGATGGGCTCCTTTGACAAAAAGATAATCCAGCGCTGCGAGAGCCTCCTCCTCGGGAGGAGTGATGCGGGAGAAGAGCATGCCCTCGGTCTCGCCACGGCGGATTGCGAGGAAGCGGTGCGACGGGCACTGGGCAACCGGCTCGCTCCAGTCAAAATAGTCTTTGAATTTTCCAGCTTCGGATTCCTTGTCGAATACAACCTTGGATTTCAGGACGCCTTTGTTGAGATAAATTTCACGCAATGCGGAGCGCGCCTCGGCGGAGTCGTTGATGCGCTCGGCGATGATATCCCTCGCTCCAGCCAGTGCCGCAGCGGCATCGGGCACTTCTTTTTCCGGCGAGACAAATTCAGCCGCCTCCAGCTCGGGATCGGTCTCGACCTGTTGCTCCCAAAGCAACTCGGCCAGCGGCTCCAAGCCTCGCTCCTTGGCGATTGTGGCGCGGGTGCGTTTCTTGGGGCGGAAGGGCAAATAAAGATCCTCCAGCGTGGAGAGATTCGGCGCGGCATCGATCTTCACTTGGAGTTCCTCGGTCAGCAACTTGCGCTCCTGGAGGGAACTCAGAATCGACTCGCGGCGCTTGTCGAGTTCCTCCAACTCCTGCATTCGGTCCCGGATTTTTGTGATTTGCACCTCGTCGAGTTCCCCGGTGCGTTCCTTGCGGTAGCGGGCGATGAATGGAACGGTCGCGCCTTCCTCGAGAAGGACGGCCGTGGCGGCGACTTGACGGGCTTGCAGGGAAAGCTCCTGCACAATTTGAACAAGATGTTTTTCGATCATGAAAAGGGAAAAGCAAAAATGTCGGCTTCAGGCTGCCAGCACTGCCTGCCCGGCGGGTGAGAGCTCCCGGAGTTTCGAGATCACAGCCGGAATGAGTTCACACGCGCGGTCGATGTCGGATTCCGTGGTGAAGCGTCCCACCGAGAAGCGCAGGCTGGCGCGGGCACGGTCATTCGACAGGCCCATGGCTTTCAGCACATGCGAGGGGTTCACCGATCCGCTTGTGCAGGCCGATCCCGCCGAGCAGTAGAGTCCCTTTTCATCGAGAAGAATCAAAGCCCCCTCGCTTTCGACTCCCTCGAAGGAAATGTTGGTTGTATTGGGCAGGCGGTGCGCGATGTCTCCATTCACCGAGGCTCCGTCGATGGAGGCCAGCAAGCGTGACTCCAACCGGTCGCGCGGCCCGGAGTCCACTCCCCGCGCTAGGTGCGACGCCGCCAATTCAGCTGCTTTTCCAAAGCCCACGATCGAGGCGACATTCTGCGTGCCTCCGCGTCGGGCATCCTCCTGGCTTCCTCGCAGGAGCGGGGTAAACTTCACGCGACGGCTCACATAGAGGCCGCCCACGCCCTTCGGCGCATAAATTTTGTGCCCCGAAAAACTCACAAACTGGGCCCCCATACCCTCCAGCACGAGAGGCAGTTTGCCGAATGCCTGCACGGCATCAATGTGAAGAAGGGTTTTCTTTGTTTGCGTGATAGCCGCGATGTCCTCCACCGGGAAAAGAACACCGGTCTCATTGTTCGCCCAAAGCAGGGACACGATGGCGGTATCGGGGCGGATCGAAGCCTCCAACTCCGCCACATCGAGATGACCTGTGGCATTCACCGGCAGCCAGGTGATTTCATAGCCACGGCGGGCGAGGTATTCGCAAAGCTTGATGGTGGCGCTGTGCTCGACCGCACTGGTCACGATGTGGCGTTTATCGGGGTCAAGCGCCAGTGCGGATTGAATGGCTGTATTGATCGACTCCGTGCCACAGCTCGTGAAAAGAATCTCGCCACTCTGGCAGCCCGCGAGCGCGGCCACCTGGTCCCTCGCCGAGGCAATCGCCGAAGCCGCTTCGCGGCCCAGACGGTAGGCGCTCGAGGGATTCCCATATCCGCCCCGCAACCATGGTTCCATCGCATCAAAAACCTCGGGGGCCACCTGTGTTGTGGCATTGTTATCAAGATAGATCACTGAACTCATGTTGGATGATTTTGAAGTATCCTCTACACTCCGCCATTGCAATCCATGCGTGTGCTCGATCGTGTCATCATTCCCGAGATTCTGGATTCCCTGAATCCCGCCGATCCGCGCGCCAGGCGGAGTCGCAGGGATTTAAGATGGATCGACCTCTGTCTCGGCAACTCGCGATGGATCTTGAGCCAACTCAAAAAGCAATCGCCTGCCTCTAGTCGGATCGTCGAAATCGGCGCTGGTGAGGGCGGTCTCTGTCAAAGCATCCAAGCTGCGTTCCCTCCCGCCAAATTGACCGGCCTCGATCTGGTTCCACGCCCGACAAGCCTTCCTGAGGAAATCGAATGGGTCAGCGGGGACTTTTTCCAAACCCTGCCGGAAACAGACGCCGACACCTGCGTTGGAAGCCTGATTCTCCATCATTTCGGTGAAGGGGCCCTTCGTGATCTCGGCCATCGTTTTCAATCGTTCAGGCGTCTCCTCTTCTGCGAGCCTCTGCGCTCCCGGCGGCCGCTTTTGCTCTCAAGGGTGGCGTCGGTTTTCATGGGGGAGGTAACCCGCCACGACATGCCGACGAGTATTCGTGCGGGCTTCCGGCCGGGCGAACTACAGGCTCTTCTCGGCTTGGACTCCAAAAAATGGCTCGTTCACGAGTCGATCAGCCAAACGATGACACTCAGGTTCGCCGCGGCGAAGGCTTGATTTCCCCCAATGAACCCTTACTGGAAGAGTCGGCGGTTTCTGGAATTCGGCCCACATTCAAATTTGTCCAAACGCATCGACAAGCCCAGGAATGCCACGTAGGGAAGTGCCGCCTATCTTATGAAATCCGTCTGAGTGGTTGCCGGATGGCTCCTTTCAAACTTAACATCTCGACATCTTGGCTTTTAAGTTCCGGTTGCTTCGCCAGACTCAAAATTTCCAATCAAACATGTTTACCGCAGAGAATTTTTTCGACCTCAGCCATTGCGAGCACCGCGCTCTTTTCGAGAACACCGAGAATGCGTGGGAGGTCTTGCCGAAGATTGCCGCCTACTTGCAGTTCCGCTTGAAGCCAGGCATTCACGGAAAATTAATCGGCAAGCCATTCGTGAGCGGCGCCGTATTCGTCGGCAAGGGAACCGTCATCGAACAGGGTGCCATGATCAAAGGCCCGGCTTGGATTGGAGAGAATTGTGAGATTCGCAACGGGTGCTATATCCGGGAAAATGTGATCCTCGGCGACGGCGTGGTGGCGGGCAATTCCTCCGAATTTAAAAACTGCCTCGTTTTCGACAAAGCCCAGGTGCCGCATTTCAACTATGTCGGCGACTCGATTCTCGGCTACGAGGCGCATCTCGGCGCTGGGGTCATTCTCTCGAATGTGCGCCTCGACAAAGCGCCGGTGAAAATCCACAGCGCCCAAGGTCCGATCGCCACCGGCCTTCGAAAATTCGGAGCCATCCTCGGAGATCATGTCGAAGTCGGCTGCAACAGCGTCCTGAGCCCCGGATCGGTCATTGGCCGAAATTGCATTATCTATCCCGGCAGCCAGTGGCGCGGACACCTCCCCTCTGGCCACATCGCGAAGCTGAAGCAGGAGTTCGAAGTGGTTGCGCGCCGGGATTGATTCGCCGGAAAAAGCTCCGTGCGCGAGAGGTTTTCCTGACCAGACAGGAATTTAGTCTATGTTGGCGTGAGCCAGGCCGGCAGAGGTATTTCGGCTCAGGCTGGCCGTTCTTTGGGAAACCTTCTCAGCCCTCGAGCTCCATCGAGTAGTCGAAGATCTCGCCGTCCTTGAAAAAACGCTTCAGCTCGATCTCTGCGTTCTCTGTGCTGTCGGACGCGTGGGCGATGTTTTTCATCATCGTCGTGCCAAAGTCCCCGCGAATGGTCCCCTTGGCCGCCTTTGTTGAGTCCGTGGGACCGAGCAGGTCACGCACGCGGTCCACGGCGTTTTCACCAGACAAGGCGAGGGCTATCAGCGGTGTGGCACCCATGAAAGTTTCGACTTCGGGAAAAAATGGCTTCGAGGCGATGTGGGCGTAGTGCTCACGCAAGAGGCTGGCATCCGCGCGAAACATTTTACAGCCGCGGATCTGGAATCCCGCCTCCTCGAAGCGCTTCAAGACTTCTCCAGCCTTGTGGCCTGTGATGCAATCGGGTTTCAAGAGAATCAAAGTTGTTTGCATAAGACGTGGAAATCTAACCTCCCTTCTCCCGACGAAAAGCACATTCTCCGGCAAGGCGCTGATGAACGGCCATTCTGCGAGGCTTATCGAAAGGGGGTGTGATGCCTGCCGACCTCAGGAAGTGTTCGTTTTTTCGCTCCGTTGGTTCTGGCCATCACACCCAGAGCCTGCGGTCCAGAGTGCGGTATTGGATGGCCTCGCCGATGTGGTCGGACGTGATGCGTTCGCTGCCAGCGAGGTCTGCGATGGTGCGGGAGACTTTGAGGATGCGGTCGTAGGCGCGGGCACTCAGTTGGAGGTCCTCCATGGCATGGCGGAGCATTTCCAAAGAGGTCTCGTCGAGTGGACAGAATGTTTTGATCTGGCTGTGCGACATCCGGGCGTTCGAGCCCGTTTTTCTCTCGCCGCTGAAGCGTCTTTTCTGCACATCGCGCGCCTGCAGCACGCGTTCAAGGATTGCCGAGGACGGCTCAGCTGAGCCGCCTGCGGAGAGTTCCTTGAAGGCCACGGCAGGGGCTTCCACATGGATGTCGATGCGGTCGAGGAGCGGGCCGGAGATGCGGTTCCGGTAGCGCTCGATTTGAACGGCCGAGCAGCGGCACTCGCGCTGGGGATCGCCGTGAAACCCGCACGGGCAGGGATTCATTGCGGCGATGAGAATGAAATCTGCAGGAAAAGTCATTGTCCCCGCAGCGCGGGAGATTGTCACCTTGCCGTCCTCGATCGGCTGGCGCATGACCTCGAGGGTGGAGCGTTTGAATTCCGGCAACTCGTCGAGAAACAAAACCCCGTTGTGGGCGATGCTGACCTCCCCCGGTGTGGGATTTGTTGATCCGCCGAGAAGGCCGATATCACTGATGGTGTGATGAGGCGAGCGGAATGGGCGTTTCGAGACGAAGGCGTTCGACTCGCTGAGAAGGCCGCAAATGCTGTGGATCTTGGTGGTCTCGATCGCCTCGTCGAGTGTCATGGGCGGGATGATTGTGGGAATGCGCTTCGCAAGCATGCTCTTGCCCGATCCGGGAGGTCCGATCAGAAGGAGATTGTGTCCACCGGCCATGGCGACTTCGATGGCCCGTTTGACCTGGTGCTGGCCTTTCACCTCCGAAAAATCCACATCATCCGCGCAACCCGCCGTGAGGCGCTCGGCGGCGCTTCCCCGAGCAGGCTGGAGTTCGATTTTTCGGGAAAGGAATTCGTAAGCTTCGCGCAGGCTTTTCACGCCATAGACCTCGATGCCCTCGACGATGGCGGCCTCGGCGGCGTTTGCAGCGGGAAGAATGACCGCCTTCATACCTTGATCGCGGGCGGCGACGGCAATGGGCAGCGCGCCTTTGATGGGGCGAATCTCGCCAGTGAGAGCCAATTCACCGATCACAAAGCATCGTTCGAGCCGGGGGAGTTCGGCCCGCTCCGCAGCGGCAACCATGCCCACGGCGATGGGCAAATCAAAGCTCGGTCCCTCCTTTTTAATATCCGCCGGAGCCAGATTGATGGTGGTGCGTTCACGGGGCCAGCGGAGGCCGCTGTTGGAAATGGCCGTGGTGACACGGTCTTTGCTCTCGCGCACGGCGGCATCGGGAAGACCAACGACGATAACCACCGGATTGCCGACGCCGGTATTGACCTCGACTTCGACCTGGATGGCCTCGACTCCCTGCAATGCGGCGGAAAACACGCGGGTCAGCATGGTCGGGGTTTACCAACTCGCAGCCGTTTGTCCAAGGCAGGATTGCTGTTTCGAAGATGGCGGGGGAGTGCTACGGTGGCCGGATGTCGAATCCTTACGAGTCGCAACGGCTGGTCGATGAGTATTTGTTTTTTCACTACGCCACATTCGCGGAAGCCGCAGGCACGCTTCCCGTGCCGCAGGAGGCTTGGGGATTTCCGCAACGGGTCGTGCGCGAGCTTCTTGACGCCTCCGCGCCGATTCACAAAGCGCTGGACGTGGGCTGCGCGGTGGGGGCTTCGGCGTTCGAACTCGCCCGCTCGATCCCCCAGGTGACCGGAATTGATTTCTCAAGCGCCTTCATCCATGCAGCGGGTGAATTAAAAAAAACCGGTTTGCTCGAAGCCAAGGTGGCTTTTGAGGGCAGGCGGCAACAGGCTTTCACGGCCTGTGTGCCTGAGGGCGTGGATCGCGGGCGGGCGGAATTTGAAACAGGCGATGCGATGGATCTGCGAGCCGACCTGGGCTCATTCGATGTCGTTTTGGCGGCGAATCTGATTTGCCGGTTGCCGGATCCCCGGCGTTTTTTGGAGCGTCTGGCGGATCTGGTGGTCCCGGGCGGCCAACTCCTCTTGGCGACCCCTTTTTCCTGGTTGCCGGAATTCACGCCCGAGTCAAAGTGGCTCGGAGGACGAGAGGGCGCCGAGCCATCTTTTGAAATCCTCGAGGATTTGCTGCGCCCTGACTTCTCGCTCGAATTCCGCAAAGACCTGCCTTTTCTGATCCGTGAACACTCCCGCAAATTCCAATATGGCATTTCACTCGGCACACGCTGGCGTCGGCGTTGACTGGAACGCCCGTTATGTCGCCGGGGATACGCCTTGGGACAAAGGGGCAGCGCATCCCGCCTTGCTGGCATGGTTGGGTAGGAGCAAGGTCGCTGGCAGCGTGCTGGTCCCCGGCTGCGGCGCGGGACACGATGTCCGGGCATTGGCAGCCCGCGGCGCCTCCCGCGTCGTGGGTATCGACATTGCTCCCTCGGCTTTGCGTTTGGCGCGGAGTTTTCCCAAGGCTGGCAATGAATCCTATGTGGAAGCCGATTTTCTCGCTGGCGACGCGCTTCCACCCGGATCGTTCGATATTCTTTTCGAGCACACCTGCTTTTGCGCCATTCCTCCGCAACGCCGATCCGACTATGCACGAGCAGCCTTGAAGGCTCTTTCTCCCGGAGGTTTGCTTGTCGCTGTTTTCTTTACAAATCCTGACAACCCGGACCCCCAAGCGCCTCCCTTCCGGTGTGACATGGTCGAGATACGAAGTCTGTTTTCGAGTGACTTTGAAATCCTGGATTCCCGCATTGCGACTTACACCTACCAAGGGCGGGAGGGACGCGAGACACTTTGCCTGATGCAAAAGAGGAAAACCGCTTGAATGGGGGACCTGACCTGCCAATCGGTCTTGCCAAGGAGCTCTTCTCTTATACTCTGCACGGCTCGATTATGACTCTTTCCACTTTATTCCTTCTTGCACAGGCGGCACCCGGCCAACCGCAGCCGAACGTTTTCGTCTCGATGATGCCTTTGATTTTCATCTTTGTCATATTCTACTTTCTGCTGATCCGTCCGCAGCAGAAAAAGGCCAAGGAGCATGCCCAACTCGTGGAATCCATCAAAACCGGTGACCAAGTCGTGACCAACGCTGGCATTCACGGAGTAGTGGCCAACGTGAAAGAAAAAACCCTCATCATCAAAATTGCAGACAATGTGAAGGTGGAATTCGACCGCGCCGCCGTGGCCGCCGTGGAAAAACCTGCCGACAAGGAATCTGCTGGTTCCTGATTTTTCTAACTCCGGGCCGCGAGGCCCCCATCCTTGCTTCATACGATGTCTCCCGTCCTGACTTTTTGCTTCGGCCTTCTTCTTCTCGTGCTCTTCGGCTGGTATTTCGCCACCGACCTGCCGTCCCGCAAACGCTGGCTGGGACTCGTTCTGAGCCTTCTGCTCGCCGCTTTCTGCCTCGAGCAAATCACTCCGCCGGACAAGAAAATCCGCCTCGGCCTCGATCTCCAAGGTGGCACCTCATTTTTAATTCGCCTGATTCCGCAAACCGAGCGTGGCATCACCCCCGACCTGCTCGAGCAGGCGGTGGAAGTCATCCGCAAGCGCGTCGACCAATATGGTGTCAGCGAACCGGTCATCACGCCTCAAGGCAAGGACCGCATCCTTGTGCAGATCGCCGGCCTCGACACCCACCAGATGGAGGAGGCGAAATCCCAGCTCCAGCGCGTAGCCAAGCTCGAATTCGCGATTGTGGACGATGGCGGTCCGGCCCGCGTCGCACGAGTCCAGAAAGGTGAGGAAGTCATGGATCCATCGCTCGTGCTGAAGCCCTATCACACCGGCAAAGACAAAAAAGAAACCACACAAATTCTCGTCAAGCGTCGTGCTGCGATGACGGGTGAGTATGTGACCCGCGCCTTCGCATTCTTCGACCAGCAAGGCTACGGAGTTTCTCTCGAACTCAACGCTGAAGGTGCCAAGATTTTCGACGAAGTGGCTCGTCAAAACAAAGGCCGACAGATGGCAATCGTCCTGGATGGTGAAGTGATCTCCGCTCCGGTTCTCCAGAGCGACCACTTCGGCGGCCGAGCCCAGATCACAGGCAAATTCAGCGACAAGGAGGCCCGCGACCTCGCCAGTGCTTTGGAGAATCCACTCCGTGTGCCGGTCCAGATCGAGGAAACCCGCAGCGTCTCACCCACTCTCGGTGCCGACTCCATCCGCAGCGGCGTGCTTTCGGGTGTGTGCGGTCTGGTGCTCGTGATGATCGGAACGCTCATCTACTACCGATTTGCAGGCGTGATTGCCGTTTTCGGGTTGTTCTTGAATATCCTGCTTCTATTCGGTGCGATGGCGATGTTCAATTTCACCCTCACCCTGCCGGGCATTGCGGGCATCATCCTCACGATCGGTCTCGCGGTGGATGCGAATGTGCTCATCTACGAGCGGCTCCGCGAGGAAATGGCGGCCGGCAAATCCCTCCCGACTGCTCTCACGGCGGCTTATGATCGCGCCTTCAGTGCGATTTTCGATGCGAATGCGACCACTCTCATTACGGCGATTATTTTGTTTTGGCAGGCTACTGGATCGGTGCGCGGTTTTGCGGTGACGCTCACGCTCGGCATTATTGCCTCGATGTTCTCGGCCTTGCTGTTCACCCGGACGGGTTTTCGCTGGATGGTCGAGAAATTTGGTCTGGCTAAAATCACGATGCTCGATCTTGCGCCAAAGCGGAAATTCGATTTCCTCGGCCAGCGTTGGATTGCGCTTGTGATCTCAATGATTTTCATCGGCGGCTCGGTCGCTATCTTCGCCATTCGCGGAGAGAAAAATTTCGGCATCGACTTCCGGGGCGGCGATCTGCTCGTTGTTGATTCCTCAAAACCGGTCAGCATTGCTGACGCCCGCACAGCCTTGAATGATCCGGCTGTGGTGATTCAATTCCAACGCGAAGGGGCCAAGGAAATGCTCACCTTCCGCAGCGAACAGGGAACCTCGAATGCGATTCTAAGCAAACTCCAGAAGGCCTTTCCCGAAAGCGGAATCGTTTCCTTTGGGCAAGACACCGTGGGTCCGCAAATTGGTCTGGAATTCGCCAAAAGCGCCTTCATCGCCCTAGCCCTCGGCATGGTCGGCATCTTCTTGTATGTGACCATGCGCTTCGAATTTTCCTTCGCGCTCGGGGCTCTCGTTGCACTGCTGCACGATGTCATCATCACAGTCGGTGTGTTCTCGCTCATAGGCGGGGAGCTTTCCCTCGTGATGGTTGGCGCGATCCTCACGATTGCCGGTTATTCGATCAACGACACCATCGTGGTCTACGACCGTATCCGCGAAGGTTTCAAAAATGGGGAACGCGGTTCCGTGCAGTCGCTCATGAATACGAGCATCAACGAGACGCTTGGCCGCACGATCCTCACGGGTGGCACGACTCTTCTCTCGGTGGGAGCACTGTTTTTCTTCGGCGGTGCCGTGCTGCGCGATTTCTCCTTTGCGATTCTGATCGGCATCCTCGTCGGAACCTATTCGTCGATCTACATCGCTTCGCCGGTTGTGCTCTGGGCTTCCAAGCTGCGCGGCAAGAGCGTGCGCAGCGAAGTCCTCGAAACGGAGGCGCTCAAAAAAGCCTAATCCGCCGAGATCCCGGTCGCACATCTCCCGTCGGGAAAATACAGCGTGCCATCGCGCTTCGCCCGCGATCGGTATTGCCGAGGCCCCATGAAATCTGATTTAAGAACTTCAGTTTCATGAGCACTCCATTCAATACCCTTCGCACCTTCGACGCCGGCAACAACACCACAGCCCACTTCCACTCGCTCCCCGCTCTCGAAGAAGCAGGCGTCGGACCGGTGTCCAAACTCCCCGTCAGCATTCGTATCGTCCTCGAGTCCGTTCTCCGCAATTGCGACGGGAAAAAAGTCCAAGCCCGCGATGTCGAGACGCTCGCAAATTGGAATGCCAAGGCTCCCGCACCCGAGGAAATTCCCTTCGTCGTCGCCCGCATCGTTCTTCAAGACTTCACCGGCGTGCCGCTTCTGGTGGACCTCGCCGCCATGCGCAGCGCCGTGAAAGGCCTCGGAGGCAATCCCGCGATCATCGAGCCCCTCGTGCCGGTCGATCTCGTCGTGGACCACTCGGTGCAGGTGGATTTCTACGGCTCGGCGAATGCGCTCCAGCTCAACCTGGACATGGAATTCAAGCGCAACCGCGAGCGCTACCAGTTCCTCAAATGGGGCCAGCAGGCCTTCAAGACCTTCGGCGTTGTGCCTCCCGGCATCGGCATCGTGCACCAGGTGAACCTCGAGTATCTCGCCAAGGGCGTCCTCAACGCCGGTGATGTCTACTACCCCGACACGCTCGTTGGCACCGACTCCCACACAACCATGATCAACGGCCTTGGCGTCGTCGGCTGGGGCGTCGGCGGCATCGAAGCCGAGGCGGGAATGCTCGGCCAGCCTGTCTATTTCCTGACTCCGGAAGTCGTGGGCGTGAACCTCACCGGCCGTCTGCGCGAAGGCGTCACTGCGACCGACCTCGCCCTCCATGTCACCCAGCTCCTCCGCGCCGCGAAGGTGGTTGGAAAATTCGTCGAGTTCTACGGCGAGGGCGCAGCCACCCTGCCGCTCACCGACCGCGCGACGATCGCCAACATGGCTCCCGAATACGGTGCCACGATGGGCTTCTTCCCCGTCGATGCCGAATCCGTCAACTACCTCGCCGCCACCGGCCGCACGCCAGAGCAATGCCGCGCGTTCGAAAATTATTTCAAAGCCCAAAACCTCTTCGGAATGCCGAAAAAGGGCGACATCGAATACAGCGTGGACATTGACCTCGACCTCTCGACCGTCCAGCCCGGTGTGGCAGGCCCCAAGCGCCCGCAGGACCGCATCAATGTCCCAGATCTCAAAAATACCTTCACCAGCCTGCTCACGAAATCCGTCGCTGAAGGCGGTTACGGCAAGGCGGCGAACGATCTCTCGAAGTCGGCTGCCGTCAAGCGCAATGGCGCTCAAACCGCCGACGAAGCCGAAATGGTTAATGACCGCCCCACACCCGACGCCGTTGCAGCCGCTCATGTGAAAGGCGACCTCCACCTCCGCAACGGCTCGGTCCTCATCGCCGCCATCACCAGTTGCACAAACACCAGCAACCCGAGCGTGATGATCGGCGCCGGCCTCCTCGCGAAAAAAGCCGCCAGCCGCGGCCTCCGCGTCGATCCCGCCGTGAAGACCTCGCTTGCTCCCGGCTCCCGCGTCGTGAAGGACTACCTCGAGACCACCGGCCTCCAGCCCTACCTCGACCAACTCGGCTTCCAGATCGTCGGCTACGGCTGCACGACCTGCATCGGCAACTCCGGCCCGCTCGCTCCCGAGATCGAATCCGCCATTGTCGAAAACGACCTCGTCACCGCCGCCGTCCTCTCGGGCAACCGCAACTTCGAAGCCCGCATTCACCAAAACATCCGCGCCAACTTCCTCATGTCGCCCCCGCTCGTCGTCGCCTACGCGCTCGCCGGTCGCGTGGACATCGACCTGACCACCGAACCGATCGCCAAAGACAGCGCCGGCGTGGATGTTTTCCTGAAAGACATCTGGCCGAGCCTCGAGGAAATCCGCAACGAAATGCAGGCCGCTCTCAAGCCCGAGGTTTTCCAAAAACTCTACACCGGCTTCGCGGACCAGAATCCGAAGTGGAACGAAGTGCCATCCAGCGTCGGCCAGATCTACGATTGGGACCGCAAGAGCACCTACATCCAGGAGCCACCTTTCTTCGTGAACTTCGGCATGTCCGCCGGAACGATCTCCGACATCCAAGGCGCCCGCCCCATGGGCATCTTCGGCGACTCGGTCACGACCGACCACATCTCGCCCGCTGGTGCGATCAAAGCCAGCTCGCCCGCTGGAAAATACCTCGTCGAAAACGGCATCGAAGCGGTGGATTTCAACAGCTACGGCAGCCGCCGAGGCAATGACCGCGTCATGACCCGCGGCACCTTCGCCAATGTCCGCATCAAAAACCTCATGATCCCCGCCAAAGCCGACGGCACCCGCGTCGAAGGCGGACTCACGATCCACCAGCCCACCGGCGAGCAAATGAGCATCTACGACGCCTGCATGAAATACCAAGCCGCCGGCACCCCGCTCATTGTCTTCGCCGGACAAGAATATGGCACCGGCTCCAGCCGCGACTGGGCCGCCAAAGGCACCCGCCTCCTCGGAGTCAAAGCCGTCGTCGCCCAGAGCTTCGAACGCATCCACCGCTCGAACCTCGTCGGCATGGGCGTCCTCCCCCTCCAATTCCCCGAAGGCGTCAGCGCCCAAACGCTGAACCTCGACGGCACCGAAACCTACGACATCACGGGACTCAGCGAC
This sequence comes from bacterium, assembly GCA_037147075.1. Classification (GTDB taxonomy): domain Bacteria; phylum Verrucomicrobiota; class Verrucomicrobiia; order Chthoniobacterales; family Terrimicrobiaceae; genus UBA967. Next base: position 217 of record JBAWVX010000025.1, on the reverse strand, counting down.
AGCATCCAACCCCGCCAAGATGTCACCCTCACCATCACCCGCAAAGACGGGTCCAAGATCGAGCAAACGGTCAAACTCCGCATCGACACCCCGATCGAGGTCGACTACTACCGCCACGGTGGCATTTTGCCGTTTGTGTTGCGGCAGTTGATTGCGGAAGCGAATTAGAGCAATTCAACAAAAGCTATAGCCGCAAGAGACAAACCAATTTAGGGCG
>JBAWVX010000024.1:0-39825 GCA_037147075.1 bacterium | reverse complement strand
CAGACGCTTGGCGCAACCAGAGGCAGAGTCCAAAAGCTATCGGCTATTGGTATAACCCCGATCGGGTTAATGAGTGGAAACCACAAGGCGTATGAACCGCCGGGGGTTGGAAGTGTTGATCGGGGCGAGGTCTCGGACGACCAGTGTGCGGATGGTCCCAGATGTGGTGTCGCTCACGATTTCCGTGTAACCACCGCCACTCTGCCAAGTCTGGAGGTCGGAGGACACTTGCACGGTGAAATCAAGGTCGGTGGCCGTGGCGGAGAGATTGGCAGCCAAAGTGGCATGCGGTTGATTGTTGATCGCACGAGTGGAGGTGCTGATAACGGGTCCTGAGGAAGGGGGCGTGGCAGTGCGGGGGTCGGTGCCGAGAGCGTATTCGAGAAGATTGGGGAAGCCGTCGGCATCCGGGTCGGCCGTGGCCCCGCTGATGCAGTTGTCTGCGAGTTCGGTGGAAGTGAAACGGGCTTGGCACCAAAGGGAGTAACTGGAAGCGACTTCAATGAGCACCGGAGCGTCGGCCAGTTGCAGAGTGAGGTTGCCGCTCGTGACTGTTGCGTTGGAGGTGGCCCACGTCGGAGTCAGGCCATCCGTCGAAAGGGCGGTGGGAACAACCGTGGTGAGGTTGACGCTCGCAGCCTGCGAGATGCCAGTGAGGGTAGCGGTGCGGCTGTCAGGGCTCCACGCGACCCATCGGCGGGTGCCGTCTGAGAAGTCGAAGCGCACCACCCAGACGCCGTTGCCGCCACTGGTGTTGCTGTCGGTCCCATCGCCGGAAGAGAGGAGGGTTGCGCTCGTGAAGCCTTCAATCTTTTGCACGAGCAGCTTGAACGAGTGCCAGGATTTTTTGCGAATGCCCGAGCTGGAGCTGACAAAGCCCATGTTGCGGAACCCAGAGGTGTCTGCGTTGTTGTCCCAGAGGCTGTGCCAGAAGACGACCTGAGCGCCTTTGGCGAAGAGGAGACAAGGCCGACGCCACGTGTCGGCAGCTTGGCCGTCGACGCTGGCGTAGGCTGGGTTGTAATTTGAACTGGATAACACGCTGGCTTGGGCTGTCTCGCTGACCCAGATGGGCGTGGTGGCGAGGCCGTGGGCATCTAGGATGGCCCGGTATTGGTCAAAGTGCGCTGGCAGCGTCCACCAGGATTTGTAATCATGGTAATTCAAGACGTCGAAGCCGGCGGCTCCGCCGGCGTTCAGAACATCGGTGAGCCATTGGGTGGCGGTGGAAAGCGGATAGCCATAGCCGCCGACCGTGCCGGCGATGACAATCGCGGCGCTGGAATCGGCTGCACGGATCGCCGCGGCGGAGTAGTTGAGGAATTCGGCGTAGCCCGAGGCGGTGAATCCGTTTGGGGACGAGGTCTTGCCGTCCATTTCGTTGGCAATCTCCCAGTAGTGGACATTTGATTTGTAGCGGTTGACCACCGTCTGAAGGTAGGTGGTGGTTTGATTGCCGTAGCTGGAAGCGCTCCAGGCGACCGACGAGGAAGTGCCAGGAGGGACATAAAGATTGCCATCGCCTGCACCATAGAAAGTCGGCAGGAAGCTGAATCCTTGGGCATTGGTCCCGGAGAATACGGAATCGGCGTTCGTCCATTTAAACAAACCGTTACTTTGTTGCACGTCACTCCAGCCAACCTCGTTTGGAGCAAGATGACGGAGACCGACGACTCCGAGTTCCCGGAGCAAGGAAATCTTATCATTGAGGGTGATCCCGTCATTACCGAGGAAAGGAGCGTTCAGACCGATACGGAACGGTGGGGTGGCCGGCGCGGCAGCCGAAAGTGGTAACACCAAGAAAAGAGTGTAGGCGCTGAGCAGCAGGCAGCAACGCAAGGGGGACGTTAGCAGTTTCATAACATGAATCAAAATGCGGACAGGCCTCTATAATTGCAAAACATTTTCCAGCCGACTGGGACGTTGCAATGAGCCGAAACAGAGCTCGGTCGTTCCGCACTGTTCCGCGGAGTGCAATCTTTTGGTCTGACGGCTGGTATTTTTTAATAACCCGCAGCAGAACGCCAACTTTCGCGCTGGCTTGGCGCCGGTTTGCTTCGTGAGAACTGTGGAAAATCAAAAAAACGATGCCCTTGATAAGATTCGATTTTCTTAATCCTGCGCCAGCATCGCGCGGAGGCTGGCAAAGGAGGCGGCGAGATCCTCCTCGGCGACGGGGCGTGACATGATGTCCTCGTGGGATTCCGAGAGCACGCTGTCGCCTTCGATTTCTTTGAGAAACGGGCTGGGTCGGCAGTGCATCGCGGAGCCGAATTTCATGCGGTTTCGGCAATGCGTGATGGTGAGGGATTTCATGGCGCGGGTGATTCCGACGTAGAACAGGCGGCGTTCCTCGTCCACCGTGCCTTCGGATTTTGAGCGTTCATGCGGGAGGAGACCATCCTCGGCCCCTATGAGGAAGACATGGGGAAATTCCAGACCCTTCGCAGCATGGAGGGTGATGAGTGTGAGTCCGGTGGCATCCTCTTTTTTGTCCTCCTCGCGCTCGCGGTTCAGCGAGAGTTCGTCGAGGAAATCCTGCACGCTACCGCGTTTTTTGGATTGGTGGGCTGCGAGGGCGTTAAGGATTTCTTTTGCGCCGGATTCGCGGTTCAGCGCCTCCTCAGGCGTCTTGCAGGATTTTTTCAAATCCTCGAAGTAGCTCGTGTCGGAAAGGTAGCCATTCACGATCGCGTAGGCATCCGCTCCGGGTGTGAGCAGGTGGATGCGGGCGGCGGCGAGATCTTCGGCGAATGTGCGGATGGCGGTGGCTGTCTTGCGAGCCACCTCCTGCTCGAAAGCGGAATCGGTGAGGGTTTCAAAGAGGCTGCGATGGGCTTTGGCACTTTGTTCCAGAGCGATTTCAACTGTCGTTGCGCCGATGCCGCGCGGCGGGGTGTTGATGATGCGGAGGAGGGAAATGTCGTCCTGCGGGTTGATGAGACAGGTGATGGTGGCGAGGATATCCTTGACCTCGCGCCGGTCGAAGAAGCTTTTGCCGCCGACGAGGCGGTAGGGAATTTTCATGCGGCGGAGGTTTTCCTCCAGTAGGCGGGATTGCGCGTTCATGCGGTAGATCACCGCGAAGTGTTCCCAAGGGATGCCGTTGGAATTCCGGATGGCCCCGACCTCTCCGACGACGAATTCAGCTTCCGTTTTGTCATCGGCCACAGCCACGACATGCACGGGATCACCGCCAGGGACGGAACTCCAAAGGTTCTTCACGCGGCGGCGGGGGTTGTTTTTGATGAGGCGGTTCGCGGTCGTGAGAATCGGATTCGTGCTGCGGTAGTTTTGCTCGAGGCGGATGATCTTGGGGTTTGGAAAGTGTTTTTCAAATTCCAAGATATTCGACACCTCGGCCCCTCGCCACCCGTAGATGCTCTGGTCGTCATCACCCACCACGCACACATTCGGAGGGTTTCCCGCTGCGAGCAGGCTTACCAGATCGAGTTGCAGGCGGTTGGTGTCCTGGAATTCATCGACCATCATCTGGCTGTAGCGGGCGCGCCATTTGTCGCGGACATCGTGGTGTTCGTTGAGCAGGCGCACGGTTTGGACGAGCAGGTCGTCGAAATCCATCGCGTTCAAGGCGTGAAGCTCGCGGTTGTAGCGGGCGTAGACAGCCCCGATCACCGTCTCGTCGTCCTGCGGGGCGGCCCAGCCGTTGTTCTTGGCTTTGCTGATGAGATTTTTTGCCAAGCCGGGATCGAGTTTTTCATCCTTCGCGGTGACGCGGTTGATGACTTTTTTGATGAGTCCGAGCTGGTCGCCCTCGTCGAAGATGGTGAAATTGTTTTTGTAGCCGATCTTCTCGGCGTCGGCGCGGAGAATCCTCACGCAGAGAGCGTGGAAAGTGGAGGCCGTGATTTCATCCGCCTGCTCCTCGGTGAGCATGCCTCGAATGCGCTCCTTCATTTCCCGCGCGGCCTTGTTGGTGAAGGTGACGGCCAGAACTTTCGAGGCAGGTGTCCCGGTGGAAACCAGCCAGGTGATGCGGGCCACGATCGTGCGGGTCTTGCCCGTTCCGGCACCGGCGAGAATCAGCAAAGGGCCGCTCTCGTGCGTGGCGGCGCTTTGTTGCTCGGGATTGAGATCGTAGAGGCGGAAGCGGCTCATGGAAGCTCCCGGCGGGCGAAGCGGGCGAGGACTTGCGGAAAAAGCTGGTGTTCGGCTTCCTGGATGCGTGCGTGGAGTGTCTCGGGAGTGTCGCCCGGCAGGATCGGGACTTCGCTTTGAGCAATGATCTCACCGGTATCCATGCCCGAGTCCACGAAATGCACGGTGCAACCGGTCGTCTTGACTCCAGCGACAAGCGCCTGTTTCCAAGCCTCCAGGCCCGGAAAAGCCGGCAGGAGCGAAGGGTGGATATTGATGATGCGGCGGGGGAAGGCTTCGAGAAGCGGGGCTTTGACCAGGCGCATGTAGCCGGCAAGCACGACGAGCTCGACTCCCGAGGCTTGCAGTTGCCGCACCAATGCCGACTCGACTTCTTCGGAAAGCCGGGTGCGGTAATTGGGTTCTTGGATCACCATGGTGGCAATACCAAGATTGTCCGCCAGTGCAAGAATGCCCGCATGTGCCACGTCGGACGCTGCAAGGACCGGGGACACTCTCAGGTGACCTTCCATAATCGATGAGAGGATCGCACGGAAATTCGAGCCTTTTCCGGAACCGAGAACTGCAATTTTAAGCTGCGGCATGACAACGGGAATTCTGCATATTTTCAAATAGCGAGGGGAGTCTTAAGTTTCAGGAAAATTGAAACGCCGCTCCAGGTGCTTTTCGATTTTTCCGGTGCTCAACGGCTGCAGTGTTCTTCGGCGGTCGGGCCGAATGCCGCAAGCAATCTGGAAAGCCTGAGAACTTCTTCCTCTTCCATTTCAAGCAGAGTGGCGACCTCCTGGACTCCAAGTCCCTTGCGCAGCATTTTGAGCGCCGACAACTGTTGACCGAGCAACTGCCCCTCAGCGCGACCCTCAGCGCGTCCTTTGGCTTCGCCTTCGATACGCCCCTTTGCTTCACCCTCCGCGAGGGCGTCGGCGAGGAGCGTGCGTTCGACGCTGACGCCGTCCCAGTATTTCTCATAGGCCGCCAGTTCGCTTTCGCTGAATCCGGATTCCTTCACATATTCCACGGCCTCGCGCACTTCTTGCTGGGCCAGAAGATCGCTGGAAACTTCTGACGACCTCTCGCCGACTTCCGTGAGATACCGCAGCCAGAGGACTTGCAGACGCTTCTCGGGCATCGTCTGCGGGCGAAACTTCGGCAACTCGACGAAGACGAATTCCAACCCCTCGATTTGGCGCCCCGTATCCAAGGCGTGGACGATGCGGTAGTGGTGATACCACTCGGGACTGTCTTTGATAAAGGTGTCATCCACGAGGTTGAGCGAATACACGGGCTGGAGCAGGTGGTATTCCTGGCCGGTTTTCAGCTGCTTCACATAGGCCTTCGAGGCGTTGAACAGCACGCGGTTCATGAAGCTATCGGTCCAGAGCATCTGCATCTCGACGATGAATTGGCGTTTCTTTTGATCCACACAACGAACATCCACAATGCTGTTGCGCGTCTCCGGGACTTCAGGGACCAACTCGCTGGGAAGATACTCAAGTTCTTCGATCTGGGCGTCTGGCTCCAAGGGCAACAGCGCGTTGAGGAAGCTCTTGAGCAGGTGGGGATGCTGGCCAAATACCTTCTTGAACGTGAGGTCGTTCTTGGGATCCAAGTAGCGCATACGGGTTAGAATACAAACTGGCTCATGCTGGGGCAAGCCATGGAGAGCGAGCCTCGAGAAAGGGGTGTTAACACGATGGAGTTGGTGATCAAAGAGACTGCAGAGTGTTCATAATTTAACTGGTTTACGAGTTGGGTATTGTTGCTTCGGGCGCGCGTGCTATGAGTCGCAGAGCTCTTGCTTTGAAATCCTCGTCGATGAATGTGAAATCCCGACTCGAAACCCTCCACAAAAAAGTGGACCTGGCTTTAGACCGTTGGCTGCCGGATGAGAAGACGAAGCCCGAAACTCTGCACACCGCCATGCGCTACAGCGTTTTTGCGGGTGGCAAGCGCCTGCGCCCTGTTCTCTGTCTTGCTGCTGCGGAGGCTTGCGGCGGCAAAGTTCCTGCAGCCATGCCCGCCGCCTGTGCGATTGAGTGTGTTCACACCTACTCGCTGGTTCATGATGACCTGCCTTGCATGGATGATGACGACCTGCGACGGGGTCGCCCGACAACGCACAAGGTTTTTGGTGACGGGGTGGCCGTGTTGGCCGGTGATGCGCTCTTAACGGTTGCTTTTGAGATTTTGGCACGGACAAAACCCACTGCGCGCTATGGCATGGCGGATTTTCTGCGTGAGATGTCCACAGCCGCAGGGAGCCTCCATCTCATAGGAGGCCAGGTGGCGGACATCGAAGCGGAGAATCAAAAGACCAGCCCGGCAGGTTTGGAGTTCATTCAGCGTGGCAAAACGGCAGCGATGATTTCGCTCAGTCTCCGCCTAGGGGCGATGTCGGCGAACGCCCATTTGTCAGAGTGCCGTTTGCTTGCAAAATTTGGCACCCATCTCGGGCTGGCCTTTCAAATTGTAGACGACATTTTGGACATCACACAGACTCGCGAAAAACTCGGCAAAAGCACTGGAAAGGATCTTGCAGCGGGAAAGGCGACCTATCCGGCAGTGTTTGGTTTGGAGAAATCCCGCCAGGAGGCTTGGCGCCAGACAAAGCTCGCCCTGCAAGCCCTCAAGTCTTTCGGTGAACGGGCCGACTTCCTCCGGGGCATTGCGGATTATCTTTTGAGCCGCGAATTCTAATGGGCTCTCGATTCTTCTGGCTCTCCTTCGGCGGTGCCCTGCTCATCACCACCCTTGCGGCTTGGCTGTCCTGGCAGTTTTTCATCCAGCCGATGGATGCCGCTGTCCGCAAGGCAAACATCCTGCATGAAAAATTCCAGGAGTCATTTGGAGTGACGCCACGGATTCTTGCCAACGCCGGCGTCCTGTTCTCCCAAAAAAGCCGATTGGAAAGCCTCGTTCTTGCAAACAGCGAGGTTGGCGTTCGGGAAGAATTCGATGGACAGAAACCGGGCGGAGGCGGTTTTGCAGCATCCGCCGGTTTTCTTGCCGGGGCGGGATTTTTTGCTCGAGAGCCCTTGCAAATCAATGTGCGCCGGGGTGGAGCCATTGTGGACGCCAGTCTGCCTCAGATCAAAATTCTGAGCTTGGAAATGACCTCACCCGTAGTCTGCAAGCCTGCGGATGTCCGTTGGGATGCCCTGCCAGAACGCTTGCAAACTCGCGTCACCAAAGCTCTCGAGCGCCGCGCCAAGCGCGAGTTGCTCGAGTCAGGACTCCTTCAACGCGCCGAGCACGAACTTCAACAAAAAGTGCAACGAATCGCAGCAGATGCTCACTGCGATGTTTTCTTTGTGAGCGCGAGGGAAGAGGGCCCCTGAGATCCATCTGAGCTATGCAGTCAGTAGACGAAACTGGAATCTATTACTCTGCAGGCAGGTGATTATGAAGGGAGCGGGTGAAGGGAATCGAACCCTCGTATGCAGCTTGGGAAGCTGCCGTTCTACCATTGAACTACACCCGCAGTCGGTCCAGCAACAAACGGAACCAAACGAGCATTCCAAGATAAAGTCAAGGTTTCGGCATTCTTAGAGATAAGACAACCGGTCCAAAAATATTCGCATCGCATGGAAAGTCAGTGGACGATATGCAGAGACCATGTCTTGTCCAGAAACGTTCTCACTGCTAGCGGCCTCTTCTCTAGCTGGACTCGTGAACGCCGTGGCGGGAGGGGGAACGCTGGTGACGTTCCCCGTGCTCTTGGCTTTTGGAGTGCCGCCGGTTGTAGCTAATGCCACAAGCACGCTATCGCTCGTCGCCGGAAACATAGGCAGCATTTATGGATATAGGAATTTCTTGGGGGAGTTGAAGCCTTGGTTGAAAACATTCGTCCCGGCCAGCATGGCAGGAGGGTGGATCGGCAGTTACCTCCTGACATGTGGCGGCGAGAAAGTCTTCTCTGGCCTCGTTCCCTACCTCGTTCTCTTTGCAACGTTGCTTTTCATGCTGCAGGGAATCCTCAGCAGATCTTTCGCAGGGTGCCGGGAGATTTCTCAAGAGGCTTCAACCCGTGCCTCTCAATTTCGAGTGGCGCTTTTATTTCAATTTCTCGTCTCGGTTTACGGTGGTTATTTCGGAGCTGGCATTGGCATCCTCATGCTGGCGACGCTCGGTTTTTTGGGATTCGAAGACATCCACCGCATGAATTCGCTGAAAAGCGTCCTCGGCTCGATTATCAATCTGGTTGCCGCTGCATGGTTCACGGCAAGCGGGCTCATTGACTGGCCTCGCATGGGGTTGATGACCTTGGGAGCGTTTGCTGGCTACTATGTCGGGGCCACGTGCTCCCAGATGGTTCCTCAGAAAACTGTTCGCCACATCATCTCAGCGATCGGCTTGATTATCTCTGTGGCAATGTTCTGGAGACTACGTTGAGAGAGCTCAGGCAAACCTGATTTGGCCTGTCGGACTGATGTATTTTTGGATGGTTGAAAGAATCTCCGGAATGGCAGCGTCCATGTCCTCGTCTTTGAATCCCGCCTCCGCGAGGGCAGGTTCATCGGGTTCGTAATAGAAACCATCCACCCCCACCCCGTATCCGAGTTGGGTGGCGAGATGCTTGGCCGCATGGATGAGAGTAACAGTCGGCCGTTCTGTGCTGGGACAATCGGAGGGATTTTGATAAAATTCTCCAACCGCAAGAAACAGGGAAGGAAAGCCCCAGTTTTCGAGCAGCGCCTTGGTCACCTGTGTCGACTCAAAGCCGAGGATGACCTTCTCAGCCTCACGCCAGGTCGGGAATTCATCCGGAACACGGTTGGCTATTTCGTCCAACGCCGTAAAGTTCGCATAGGCGAGCGCAAATTTTCCAAGGTCGTGAATGAGGCCTGCCGTGTAGGCTGTGGATGCATCGGCGAGCTGCAGTTTTTGGGCAAAAGTTTCGGCGCAAATCGCAACGCAAAGTGAATGGCGGCAAAGATCGCCGGGCTCCCATCCATAGCCGCGCACGGGATTGACGAGCCAGCGACCGGTAAGAGTGGAGGCAGCGATTCGGTAAAGCACCTTGCTGCCGAGACGCAAAATCGCGTCGGATATGTTCTCACAGCGTTGATTGCTCGAAAAGTAGGCGGAGTTGGCCGTTCTTAAAACGTCTGTTGCTAAACCAGTGTCCAAGTGGATTAGCATTTCCATCTCACCGAGGTCTGAGGCCCCGCCCTCAGCAAGTTTCAGCAGTTTGGGAAGCAGGGCGGGCGCGCAAGGTATGGAGCGCGTCATTTCAACCACTGTCAGGAGGTCGGCTGCCGATTTCATCAACGAACAAATTCGGGTTTTGAGGGGATTTTCACGATCACATCGCCGGTCGAGTTGTTGAGACGGATCGTTCGGTTGACGCGTCCGCTCACTTCCCAAGCCACGACATCAAGTTCCATTTCTTGGCTGATTTTGTAAAAGGCGTCGATATTTTTTGATCCAATTCGGAAATAATTGTCCGTGAGCATGAGTTGAGCCCCGCCGAAGACCTTGCATCGGATATCGGACTTTCTGGCTCCAGCCTTGAGCAGGGATGCGAGTGCGCGCGAGATGCCCGTATCGAGAAACATCGCTTCCCGGATTTTCTGACCTGCATGGACGTGGGATGTTGGGAGCATCGCGTGGAGCAGTCCACCGATGCGCCTTCTCTCGTCATGAAACGTCACCCCAAGACAGGAACCCAAGGCATGGGTGGCAATGTAGGTGAAGGGCTCCGTGCTGATTTTGAATTCAGCCACTCCCACAATGATGGTCGGCATTTGCTCTGCAACAGGATGAAAGGAAAGAACCATCGGAATCATAAAACTAATCGATTCCCATCACGAAGAAAGAGTATTTTTGGCCATGTGCACCAGCTCTGCGCTGCCTTGCGGTGCGGGCCCATCGGTGGCAGGCTGGCGGGATTCTGAATGTTTGAGATCAAAGAAAAACCCAAGATGGTGGAGCGAGCCATGCTGGTTGGGGCGTATTGCGGGAGTTCCAGCGAATCGGAGGCAGCCAGCCTGTTGGAAGAGCTGGAGGAGTTGGTCAACACCCTGGGAATACCGATCATCGCGCGCGAGCTTGTGCACCACCGCGAACCTCATGCCAAATACCTCATGGGCTCGGGGAAGGCGGAGGAGGTTTCCGATGTCGCAAAGAAGGCCCAGGCGGATGTCATCATATTCGACAATGAACTCACGCCATCCCAGCAACGGAATTGGGAAAAGCTGACAGGCATGCTTGTCATCGACCGTCAGGAGGTCATTCTCGACATTTTTGCCAAGCGCGCACAAACGCGGGAAGCCCGCCTGCAGGTGGATTTGGCCCGGATGGAGTATTCCCTGCCACGCCTCGTAAGGGCCTGGTCCCACCTCGGCAAACAGGGTGGCGGCATCGGATCCAAGGGCGAAGGAGAATCCCAGCTCGAGCAGGACAAAAGAAAAATCCGGGGACAAATCGATCACTTGAAAAGCGAGTTGGAGGCCGTGAAGCGGCAGCGGGCGACGCAGAGGAAGGACCGCAAACGCGCTCCGGTCCCGAATGCCGCCATTGTGGGCTACACGAACGCCGGCAAATCATCCCTCCTGCGCGCCCTGACCGGCGCGCAGGTGCTCGTAGAGGACAAGCTCTTTGCCACGCTGGATACCACCACCCGAAAAATCGCCTTGCCGAACAACCAACCGCTTCTGCTCACCGACACGGTGGGATTTGTGCGGAAGCTCCCTCACGGGCTGGTCGAGGCTTTCAATGCCACACTCGAAGAGGCCGTGATGTCGGATTTCCTGATTCATGTTTTGGACATCAGCCAGCCGGAGGTGATGGATTTTTACGAAACCACGCGGAGTGTTCTCCAAGAATTGGGCGCGGACTCCAGGCGCACGCTGATTGTGTTCAATAAAATCGACAATGTGCCGGATGATTCCGTGGTCCGTGACATGCGTTCGCGGTTTCCCGGGGCGGTTTTTATCTCGGTCAAAACAGGAGCGGGACTCCAGGAACTCGTCAGCCGGATCAGCGAGTTTGTTGCCGACGATTTGCTCACCTGGGAGCTCCAAATCCCGCAATCACGGGCGGATCTCATAGCCCGTCTGCACCGCGAGGCCGATATCCGCCACTCGGAATACATCGACAATGATGTGCGGCTGCGCGTTCGCATCGCACCCAAGGCAGCAACCGCCTATTCCGGGTTTCGAGTGGGATTTTAGGCAGACGGCTCGAGCAGCCGCAGAGCCTCCCCCGCCAGAAACAGCGAGCCGGTAATCAGAATGGGGTTGGGGTGCATCCGCGCCTGGCCTAAGGCGCAGTCGAGCCTTTCAAATACGGCACAGGGCAGATTGCAGCAGGCACTGAGCACACCAGGGTCCTCGCTCCGCTCGCTCTGAACGGGAACGAAGAGAAACCTCTCTCCGATCCTGTCGAGAGGCTGGAGCATATTGCCATATTCCTTGTCGCGAAGGGCCCCAAAGACAATCGATGCCTTTTGTTGTCCGAAGACCTGATTCCAAGTCGCAACCAGAGCCTCCGTGGAATGTTCGTTGTGGGCACCGTCAATAACAAACCGCTCCCCCACCCTGTGAAAGCGGGCTGGCCAGCGAACGGAGGCGAGCCCGCTGGCTATCGCATCGGGCTGACAATGCAGCCCAGAAGCCTCGATCGCGGCGACAGCAAGCGCAGCATTCCAGCGTTGGTGCCCACCGGGAAGGGCGACTGGGAGATCAATGGGCTGTTCAATAAATCGAATCGCGCTCCGGGTTTCTGAGACCTTGAAATTGAGAACCTCGACCGCATCGGGCAGTTGGGGAGAGGAAACAACCGGCCTGCCTTGTTTGATGATACCGGCTTTTTCGCCAGCGATCTGCTGAATCGTGTCGCCCAGCCAGGCCATGTGGTCCATGGCAATCGGAGTGATGACCGACACAAGAGGCATCACCACATTCGTCGAGTCGAGCCGCCCACCCATTCCCGTCTCCAGAACCACCACATCGCAACCAGAGTTGGCAAAGTGCTCGATGGCGAGAACGGTGGCGAGTTCGAAGAAGGTCGGCTGGTGGGCCCAACCAGAAGCCACCTCCCGCAACCGCGTCAACCCTGCGGCAACCTCCTCGCGGGTTATCATCACCCCATTCACTCGGATGCGTTCGCAAAAATCCACAAGATGCGGCGAAGTATAGAGGCCGGTTCTATGACCTGCGGCCTGCAGGCAGGCGTCTATCATCGCGCAAGTCGAACCCTTGCCGTTCGTGCCGGCCACATGGATGAAATTCAGACTCTCGTGGGGATTTCCCACGGCCTCGAGAAGTCGAAAAGTATTTTCAAGACCCAGCTTGATTCCCGTGAACCGGGCATCGGAAAGCCAGTCCAGCGCCTCTTGGGAATTCACTTCGTGCCGAGGTAGGCGAGAAGGTCCGCCAGTGTCTGGCGCATTTTTTGGCGCGGCACGATGAGATCAACGAGACCGTGCTTCTCCAAAAACTCTGCGGTCTGAAAATCCGGAGGCAGGGTCTGGTGGGTGGTCTCGCGGATGACTCTCGGCCCGGCAAAGCCGATCATGGCCTTGGGCTCGGCGATGATGACATCCCCCAAGGAGGCATAGCTGGCCATGACGCCGGCCGTGGTGGGATTTGTGAGAACCGTGATGTAGGGCAGCTTCGCTTCGGCATGGAGAGCAAGAGCGCCGCTGGTCTTAGCCATCTGCATGAGGCTCAGCATACCTTCATACATGCGCGCCCCGCCGGAGGCGCAGACGAGAATAACGGGGAGCTTGTTCTTGGTGGAAAACTCGATGATGCGCGTGATTTTTTCCCCAACGACAGAGCCCATGGTCGCCGCGAGAAAGTTGAAATCCATCACCCCGAGGCCCACGCGGGTTCCATGGATTTTTCCGGCCCCCGTGGTGACGGCATCAACGAGACCGGTTTTTTGTTTGTAGCTCTGCAGGCGGTCGGCGTATGTAGTCACTCCTTTGAAACCCAGCGGGTCGACGGACGACATCGAGGCGTCATGCTCCTCGAAGGAATCCGGGTCGAGGAGGCTCTCGATCCGCTCGCGCGAGCCTAGGTTAAAATGGTGGTCGCATTTCGGGCACACTTGAAGATTCTCGGAAAGGGCGAGGTTGTGAATGACCTCGCTGCAGGACGGACACTTGGTCCAGAGACCCGTGGGCATTTCCCGGGTCTTGCTGCCAAGAGCGCGGAGGATGGGTTTTTTGAAAATAGCCATGAGATAAGTGAGTTTCTAACCGCGAGCCAAGGTCAAGGCACGCACGGACTCCGCACCCTGCTCCAACAAAACGGCGGCGCAGGCATCGAGGGTCGATCCGGTCGTGAGGACATCGTCAACAAGGAGCAGGCTTTGATCTGTCACGACGGCATTCTTGCGCAGTGAAAAAGCATTCCGCAAGTTTTGCCTTCGCTCCCTCCGGTCGAGCGCGGTTTGAGTCCCGGTAGAGCGGTTGCGCAAAAGAACATCCAGCACGGGAATGCCGGTGGCTCGCGAGAGGTGCGCGGCAAGCAGCATCGACTGGTTGAACTCGCGTTCACGAAGACGCAGCGCATGGAGCGGAACCGGAACTATGGCGTCGAATTTCCGGTCCGTCAGGCGCGGATCGGCGAGGCCCTCGGCGAGAATTCCACCCAGAATACCGACGAGCCACAACTCGCGGCTGTATTTGAGACGATGGATCAATTCGCGAATGACCCTGCGGCTGCGGACCACGGAGACGGCACACTCAAAATAAAACGCCTCTCCACGGCAATTCGGGCACTCGAACTCGCCGGAAATCCCCTCGAAAGGCTGCGAGCAAACATGACAACGCGGCGGACGAATGAACTCTATCACCCCAGCGCATTGCGGGCAAAAATCCTGCCCTGACGACACCCGCGCGCAGCAGCCTGCACAATGCGGAGGGAAGAAAAGGGAGACCAGAGGCTCAAGAGCGGCGAGAGGCATGACGCAGGAAAAGCCAAACAAAAACACAAGTCGCCAGAAGAACAAAAACCGGGGCGATGCCGGTTGGAACCGCACCGCTTACCACGTTCGGCCCGACCCAAGGGAGAAAGGCATCCGGCGGCTTGGGCGTGAATTGGGCAACCAGTTGCAGGGACTGCTGGCTTAAGATCCACCCGGCATGGAGTCCGATCGGCAGGAACAGCGATTTCGTGCGAAGAGCGGCATAGGCCAGCAGCAGTCCAGCAACCAAAAGCGAGAGGAAACCCCAGCCGAACAACGGCCAAGGCGGTGCGCTTGAAAAGGCCTGTGGCAGTTGTTCGAACCCACTCAACCAGCCAACTGGCATATCCACGGGAAAGCGGGAGGTCCGCATGAAATGAACCAAGGCGAAGCAAACCGCCGAGAGGATCGCAGCAAACTGGCGCGGCATTGCAGCAACCGCCAGTCCGAGCAAAACCCCTCGAAAGAGAAATTCCTCAATGATCGAAACCACACTTGCGGTGCCAAAAATGCGAAGACATCCCGAAAAGTTGAACCCGGTCTTGAGGGTGTAAACACCAGTCAGGACGTAGCCCAGACCGAGCAGGGCCACGGGAATGAGTGCGAGAAGAAACCCTCCCAAGAGGTCGCGCGCCCAAGCGCGGTTGGATTGGAGTCCGAGATCGGAGAGGCGGCGGACCCCGATGACGCGGAACGCGGGCCAAAGGAGAAGAATCGCGGAAATTTGGACGCATCGGCTGAAGTAGCGGTGGAAGGGAAATCCTTTCACAACCGGCAGAATCCCCAACTCGGCAAGCCAGGTTCCAGTCCAATACAGAGGCGGGGAGAGAAGACACGCAAGAAGGAGCACTCCGCCGAAATAGGCGAACAGACGAAACAGGGTTTGAGCGCCGACAGGATTCGAATTCACGACCGGGTTTCTATGCGTTAAACACAGCCGATATGCGAGATGTTTGGAACACGCAGGAGCTGGCCGCCCTGGACAAGAAGCACCTGTGGCATCCCTTCACCCCCATGCTCGAATGGTGTGGGCCGGATCATTCGCCTCTCGTCCTCGTTCGCGGCCAGGGCGCCTGGCTGGAAGACAGCGAGGGGCAGCGCTATTTGGACGGAAACTCCTCGATCTGGACAAACATCCACGGCCACGCACATCCTGCCATCAACCGCGCCATCCATGAACAACTCGATCATGTGGCCCATGTCTCCTTTCTCGGAACGACCAATCCACCGGCCATCGAACTGGCTTCCCGGCTGACGCAATTTTTTCCACCCGGGACTCTGGAACGGGTTTTTCTGAGTGATGACGGGTCCACTGCCGTGGAGGCGGCCATGAAAATGGCGATCCAATTTTGGCAGATGGAGGGCCACGGTCAGCGGTCGCGCTTTATTGCTTTCGAGAATGCCTATCACGGCGACACGCTTGGAGCGGCGAGTCTCGGAGGCATCGGGGCTTTTCACCGCCAGGTGGCGGGACATCAGTTCCCGGTCACGCGCATCAGCGATCCGGAAGCTCTCGACGCACTACCCGGTTTTTACCACGGCGATGTGGCAGCTGTCGTTATCGAGCCCCTTATCCAAGGCGCAGCCGGCATGAGAACATGGCCGAAGGGCATGCTTCAAACCCTTCGCAGGAAGTGCGACGAGGCCGGCGTCTTCCTCATACTTGACGAGGTCATGACCGGCTTCGGGCGCACGGGCACGATGTTCGCTTGCCAGCAAGAGGATGTCGTCCCGGATTTTCTCTGCCTCGCCAAGGGCCTGACCGGCGGCTACGTGCCGCTTGCCGCGACGCTCACCACGGAGAGGGTTTTCAAGGCCTTTCTCGGCGAAGTGGAAGAGGGAAAAACCTTCTACTATGGACACAGCTACTCGGGGAACCCGGTGGGATGCGCTGCAGCTCTGGCGAGTCTTGATGTATTCGAGAAGGAACGGGTTCTCGAAAAATTGGCTCAGAAAATCGCGCGCTTGAGCGAGCTGCTGGCCGAACTCAAAAACGAGCCGGGTGTTTTTGAGATCCGACAATGCGGAATGATCGCAGGCATCGAGGTCCGCAAACAAAATGGCAAGGCCTTTCCCTGGATGGAACGGATCGGGGCCAAAATCTGCCTGGCGGCGCGGCGGCATGGGCTGTTGACGAGACCCGTGCTGGATACGGTTGTGTTCATGCCACCGCTCTGCGTGACGGAAGAGGAAATCGAGAAGGGCTTACAGGCTATTCGCACCGCGAGCCGCGAGGTCTTGAAGCAAGTCGATCCCTGAGCCTCTCAGGGATTGCGCCCGGATTTTTCGGCGAGGATGCCTCTCACGACCGCTTCGGCGAGACGCTGTCGCCCATCAGCCGTTTGGAGGCGCCTGTTCTCCGAAGGATTGGAAACAAAGCCCAACTCGCAAAGCACCGCAGGGCGTTTGTTGTTTCGAAGAACATAAAGCGAACGCTGTTTGGTCCCCCTGTCCGGGGAGTTCGAAACTTTGGCAATCTCCCGCTGGATATTTGCTGCCAGCCTGGCGCTGCGCGGGCTGAAATAATAAGTCTCAACTCCGGAGGGCTTGGCGCGTTTCGCCCAGTTGTAGTGAACGCTCACGAAAACGACATTGCGCAGGTTGTTCGACCTGTCGACCCGTTGATCCAATGGAATGAAGGTATCGTCCGTGCGGGTCTCGACCACGCGCAAACCCGCAGCCCGAAGGGAACGGGCGACCCGTCGGGCGGTGTCGAGGGTCAGTTGCTTCTCAAACGCGCCGTTCGCGGCTTTCGCGCCGGTGTCGTGACCGCCGTGGCCCGCATCGACGACCACGACATCGAAGTCGCCAACACCTTGAAATCCACCCGAGGCGCGAGAAGAACGCGTCGATTCACAGGCCGAGACCAGCAAGACCAACAGCAAAACGCCAAGCAGCACGGCAAGGCGATGAATCTGGCGGTCGATGCGTTTGGTTTCCATGAAGTCGTCCCTGAATCCCGCGATCCGCAGGAGGACGCAACCATAGGAATCGGCTCGTGCCTGGCGCAATCATTTTAGTCTCGATTTCAACGCTGGTGCGCGGATTGTTGAAGGCATGTTGGCAAAACGAGTGATTCCGTGTCTGGACGTGACAGATGGTCGGGTGGTGAAAGGAACTAAATTTTTAGACCTTCGCGATGCGGGCGATCCCGTGGAGTGCGCAAAGATGTATGACCGTCAGGGTGCCGATGAGTTGGTGTTCCTCGACATCACGGCTTCGAGCGATGGTCGCGCCACCATGGTTTCCGTGGTCGAGCGCACAGCGGAACAATGCTTCATGCCCTTGACGGTCGGCGGTGGCATCCGGACCGTGGAGGATTTTCGCACCATGCTTCGCGCTGGGGCGGACAAGGTCAGCGTGAACACATCCGCCCTCCAGCGCCCCGAATTGATCAGCGAGGCGGCGGAGTCCTTCGGCTCGCAATGCGTGGTGGTGGCCGTGGATGCCAAGCGCGAGGGACCGGGAAAGTGGGGGGTCTACACCCACGGCGGACGCAAAGCCACGGGGCGTGATGCGATCGAGTGGATCATCGAAGCGGCGCGCCGGGGAGCCGGAGAGATTCTCTTAACGAGCATGGATGCCGACGGCACCTGTGGCGGCTACGATCTGGACCTCACCCGCGTCGTCTCGGAGTCTGTGGGAATACCGGTCATCGCCAGCGGCGGAGCGGGCGAACTCCAACACCTCGCGGATGTTCTTCGCGACGGACTCGCAGATGCCGTGCTGGCGGCGAGTATTTTCCATTTTGGCAAACACACCGTTGCCGAGGCCAAGGCCCATCTAGCTTCTCAAGGGTTGCCGGTGCGGAATAGATTCAACGATTAAGCCCACAAGCGGCGGTGAGGCTTCCGAAAGAATCTTCCCAGTTGAAAATGAAAAGACCCGTCCGGCAGTTGCCGAACGGGTCTTTCCTTGCAGAGGGAGGGAAATCAGATTGCTGTTTTGAAAGCCTTGCCTGGAACAAATCGAACAGTTTTGGAAGCCTTGATTTTGATCTTGGCACCAGTCTTAGGGTTCACGCCAGTGCGTGCCTTGCGGTTGCTGATCTTGAATGTTCCAAAACCGATGAGCTGAACGCTCTTGGTTTTTTTAACGCCGAGTTTGATTGCATCGATGACTGCGTTGACGGCGCGCTCGGCATCGGCCTTGGTGGAGTTGAGAGACTTTTGGACTGCGACAGTGAGTTCGACTTTGTTCATGGTTTTATGTGGGTGTGGTGGTTGAGTTGGAAGTGGACTGGCAGACTGAGAGCAACAAACGGACGCCTTCCTGTCAAGCTGAGCGGGCGTTTTTTTGGAATTTTTTTAATTCGATTCATCCACCGGAAGCGCTGGCGGAACCGCGCCGTCGGAATCGGATGTTGGCTGGGCTGCAGGAGCGTTTGATGACGCGGACTGTTTGGAATTGGAATTTTTGTAAATCGCACCGAAGAGTTTTCCAATGAGCGGGGCGGCATGGGATCCGCCACCAGTCTTGACTCCCGGTTCCCCTTCATAGAGTGCGGCGAAAGCGTATTTCGGATCGGCAGCGGGCAGGAAACCCGCAAACCACGCTGCAATGCGTTGCCGGTCTGTTGGCCCCCACTGGGCTGTGCCCGTCTTACCCGCCACATCGATTCCTTTGACTGCGGCCTGGTGGGCTGTTCCAAGGCCGTCACTGGTGACACTCACCAGCGACCGGCGGAGTTCGTCCCGGACATCGGGGGCAACGGTGATTTGATCGCGAATACGGTCGGGATATGCGGCAACAACTTTGTTGTCGATCGATTGGACTTGGAGGACCAGACGGGTCTGGTGGAGAAACCCGCCATTGGCAATTACACTCATCGCTTGGGCCATTTGGAGTGGGCTTATCAGGATGTCGCCCTGGCCGATGGAGAGGTTTGCAATATCGCCGCCCTTGATCGAGCGCTTATGAACGCGAAGCATGTAGTCATCATCGGGAATGTTTCCCGTGGCCTCGGAGCGAAGCGGAATACCTGTGCGACGCCCCAGCCCTAGACGTTTGGCGTAGTCGATGATCGGGTCCGGTCCCATCTTGAGTCCGGCCTGGTAGAACCAGGTGTTGCAGGACTGCGTGAGAGCCTCCTTGAAGGTCAGGCGGCCGGCATCAACCTTTTTCCAATTGCGGAAAGTATGGTCGCCGACGGTGAAAGCTGTCGGGCAAGGAAAAGTTTCTTTGGCACTGATACGCCCTGTTTGGAGTCCTGCAAGACCCACAAATGTTTTGAAAGTGGAGCCCGGCGGATAGGCCGAGCGGAAAGCACGCGGAACAAGAGGATCGGCGGGGTCTTTCGCATAGCGGTTGAAAACCTCCTGCCTCACGACCGGGACAAAATCATTCGGATTGAAAGAGGGGTAAGAGGCCATAGCCAGAATCTCCCCGTTGTTGGGATCGAGCGCCACGATGGCTCCTCGATTCGTGTTTTTGGCTAAGACCTTTTCAGCCTCCTGCTGAAGAGCGAGGTCAAGCGTGGTGATCACGTTGTAGCCGGGAACGGGTTGCCGTGCGACACGCTCCGAGACTTTCTTGCCATCGGTGCCGAACGTGATTTGGAGCAAGCCGGGCTGTCCGCGAAGCTCGCGATCAAAAACCTGCTCCAGACCCTCGCGGCCCTCGCTTTCAGAGAAGATCAAATCGTTGTTTTCGATGGGACGGGAGGAAAGCGGCGCCTCATAACCCGTGTATCCAAGAAGGTGCGCTGCAAGCGGTCCGTTTGGATAGAAGCGCACGTAAGTTTGGCGCAGGACTTGATTCGGCGGCATATTGCGCTGCACCGCCGAAAGCTCGCGCGGTTGGAGATCCGTCGCAATATCAAGGGGCAAAACACCCCGGTTTTTGTAGTGATTTAAAACGAGGGCGTCCTGCAGTCGGATGTCTCGGTTGATGAGACTTGAGGCCAGCGCGGCTTGCTGACGGGCGAAGGCCAGGATCTTCGCATCGGACCAGTCCAATGGCGTGGGAAAGCTGATCGCCAGGTTGTAACTAACTCGGCTTTGGGCCAGAGGCTCGCCATGGCGATCGGTGATTTGTCCGCGCGGCGCGGGAATCAGGAGGGAAAATGTGCGGGCTTTATGCTGGGTTTCCCACGTGGGCTTGGGATTCTCCACGACACCAGTGTTGTCGATCAGGACGTCGCGCGCCAAGAGAATCGATGGGAAAAGGAAAACTGCCGCTAACCGGAAAAATTTCATGGGCGCAAAGTAACAGATGACTCGGGACACTCGACAGGAAAACAGAGATCAACACTGGCGACGCCTACGGGAATCGAACCCGTGCACCAGCCGTGAGAGGGCTGTGTCCTAACCGCTAGACGAAGGCGCCGTATCGGGGTGGAAAATCTAAGCGCCCGGTCCGCTTTGACAAGGGCAAAATCCTGTTGATGGGATGGCTGGGGCGTTTTTACTTCGCGACAATGTTCACGAGTTTTCCAGGGACCACGACAACTTTGACGATGGTTTGTCCCGCGGTGGCTTCTTGGATTTTTGCGCTGGCGAGGGCGGCTTTTTCGATTTCCTCTTTGGTGGCTTCCTTGGAAATGACAAGACGCTCGCGGACTTTGCCGTTCACTTGCACGGCGAGTTCGATTTCGTTTTCGACGAGCAGGGATTCGTCGTGCACGGGCCAAGGTTGTTGAGAAGCGAATCCGGCAAAACCAAGGCGGCTCCAGAGTTCCTCGGCGAGGTGCGGGGCGAAGGGGCTCAGGAGCGGAAGGAGGATGCGAAGCGCCTCCAACGGGCGCGGCTTGGCGTTCACGAATTCGTTGGTGAAAACCATCATTTGCGAGATCGCCGTGTTGAAGGCGAGCAAACGGATGTCGGAGGTCACCTTCTTGATGGTCGCGTGGGCGACGCGGAGTTGCTGCGAGGTGAGCGGAATCTCGGCGAGATCGCTGGAGAGGATCCATTCGCTCTCCTGGTTTTCCTCCATCGCCAAGCGCCAGACGCGGGCGAGGAAGCGGTAGACTCCCTCCACGCCTTTCATGCTCCAGGGTTTCATCTGCTCAAGCGGACCCATGAACATTTCGTAGAGGCGCAGCGAGTCGGCGCCGTATTCCGAGATCACGCTGTCGGGTGTGATGACATTGCCGCGGCTCTTGGACATTTTCTGCCCGTCGGGGCCGAGGATCATGCCTTGGTTGACCAGACGCTGGAATGGTTCAGGCGTGGCCACATGGCCGAGATCATGGAGGACCTTGTGCCAGAAGCGGGCGTAGAGAAGATGCAGCACGGCGTGCTCGGTGCCTCCCACATAGAGGTCCACGCCGCCGGGCTTGCCATTGCGTGCCATCCAGTATTGATCGGCCTCCGCGCCGATGAAGCGCTCGGAATTCTTAGCATCGCAAAAACGCAGGTAATACCAGCATGAGCCGGCCCACTGGGGCATGGTGTTGGTCTCGCGCTGCGCCTTGTCCGAGTATTTCAACCAATCCGTCGCCTTGCTGAGCGGCGGCTCGGGTGTGCCGGTGGGTTTGAAATCCTCCATGTCGGGCTGGACGACGGGGAGTTCGGTTTCAGTGA
The DNA here is from genome assembly GCA_037147075.1 of bacterium. Classification (GTDB taxonomy): domain Bacteria; phylum Verrucomicrobiota; class Verrucomicrobiia; order Chthoniobacterales; family Terrimicrobiaceae; genus UBA967. The sequence goes on along the minus strand of JBAWVX010000024.1, from coordinate 18,265 downwards.
GCGGGCGATGGCGACCGTTCTCCCACACGATGGGAAATGGCTCGCCCCAATAACGCTGGCGGGAGAAAAGCCAGTCGCGGAGCTTGTAGTTCACTGTGCCGCGTCCAAGGCCTCGCTCCTCCAGCCAAGCGGTGATCTTTTGCTTGGCTTCGGCGGTCGGCAGTCCGTCGAGGAAGCCGGAATTCACCGCCACACCTTCGCCAGCGAAGCAAGAGGGGGGCACGGGCGTCCCGTCCGTGAAGACGGTGACATCCTTCAACCCGGCCTTTGCGGGATTTTCACAAATGTATTCTACCAACCTGGCAAAGTGGCTTTCTCCTCTCACAATGCGGTCATAATACTCCTCCTGCCAGACGGGCCCGTCCTGTCCCAAGGCCTTATTGATTTCGTGTGCTGAAAAACTCTTCCAACTATGGATGACTTTTCCGAGGTCCTCGCCTTCGGCCAGTTTGAAGAGCACATGGACATGGTTCGGCATGGGCACGAAGGCACTCAGAGAATAGCGGGAGCCATCGAAATGTTTCAGGGCCTTTTCAACGATTATTGAAGCCTCGGGATTAGCCAAAATGCAGCTCCCTCTGCCTTCGTCCAGAAGGGATTCGATGCGGTCGGAGAAAAGGTTGTGAAACTCCTGCTCATCCACGGGTGAGAGCGGTTGCTTGCGGGCGGCGAGCCAAGCCTCCGACTCCAGTTTGTGATCACGCACCAGCGCGGCAGGCAGGCTGTCGGCGAGTCGCCAAGTGACGAAGTAGTATTTTCCATCTTGCTGCCAGTGCGGAAGATTGCGTTCGCGAATCGCGATTTCCTGCTTCTCCTCGAAGAAGGGCGTCGGTGTCTTCACGGGCGGGACGCCCGTGCCCCCTTCCATTTTTTTCACCACTTCGCGGATGGGCAGGTTGAATTTCGAAGCAAATTCGTGGTCGCGTTCGTCGTGGGCGGGGACGGCCATGATCGCGCCGGTGCCGTAGCCCATGAGGACATAGTCGGCGATCCAGACGGGAATTTTGTCGCCGTTGACCGGGTTGATTGCGAACGCGCCGGTGAAGACGCCGCTTTTTTCCTTATTGAGTTCGGTGCGGTCGAGGTCGCTCTTCGAGGCCACGGAGGCCTTGTATTTTTCAACGGCTTCGCGTTGTCCGGGCGTGGAGATGGCGGCCACAAGCGGATGCTCGGGGGCGAGGATCATGTAGGTCGCGCCGAAGAGCGTGTCCGGGCGGGTGGTGAACACCTCCACCTCGCCGTCCATGCTTTCAAGCTGGAATTTCACCAGGGCTCCTTCGCAGCGGCCGATCCAATTTTTTTGGAGCAATTTGATGCCCTCCGGCCAATCAAGACCGTCGAGTCCCTCCAGCAGACGCTCGGCGAACGCGGTGATGCGCAGCATCCACTGTCGGAGCGGACGGCGTTCGACGGGGAAGCTCCCGACTTCGCTCTTGCCATCGACGACTTCCTCGTTGGCCAGCACCGTGCCGAGTTGAGGACACCAGTTCACCGGCATTTCCGCGACATAAGCGAGACGGACGGAGTCGGGATCCTCGCCGGTGTAGGTCGAGATCGGCTCGGCTTTGCGCGAGTCGGGGTTGAACCAGGCGTTGTAGAGTTGGAGGAAAATCCATTGGGTCCAGCGGAAGTAGCCCGGATCAGTGGTGCTGACCTCGCGGTCCCAGTCGTAGCTGAAACCGACCGCCTGCAACTGGCGGCGGAAATTATCGATGTTGCGGGCTGTGGTGACGCGCGGGTGCTGGCCGGTTTTGATCGCATATTGCTCGGCGGGCAGACCGAAGGCGTCCCAGCCCATCGGGTGGAGCACATTGAAGCCCTGCATGCGGTGGAACCGCGCGAGGATGTCGGTGGCCGTGTAACCCTCCACATGGCCCACATGAAGCCCGTCGCCACTCGGATAGGGGAACATGTCGAGGATGTAGTATTTCGGCTTGGAGGCATCGAAATCGGCATCGCCCGGATTGGCAGCGCGGAAGGCTCCCGACTGGAGCCAATGCTGTTGCCAGCGGGGTTCGAATTCGGTGAACGGATACTGCTTGCGCTGCGTGCTCATTTTGGAAAAAGGCACAGACTATGTGGAATGGGTCGTTGCTGCAAACCGATACGCGATACACGGGGCGGTGCTGCTGACGGGATTGACCACAGAGCGCACCGAGAACACAGAGGGGGGGCAGATTGCCTTGCACCGGTTGACAGGTAGCCTAAATTTCTGCCTATGAGCATTGCCGAGTTGCGCCAACTTCCCCGTCGGGAAAAGCTTCAAATTGTCGAGGCTCTTTGGTCCGACCTTGCGGACGAGGGTTCGCGCTTTCCAAGCCCTTCTTGGCACGGCGACGAACTCCTAAAGACAGAAGAGGACTTCAAACTTGGGAAAATCCAGTCGATCGACTGGGAAGAGGCCAAAAAAAAGCTCAGGGCTGAATTTGAATGAACCTACGGGTTTTAACCTCCGCCATTGAGGATCTTTCTAATGGGCGGAAATTTTATGACCTTCAAGGCGATGGACTCGGTGATTATTTTTTTGACAGTCTTTTTTCTGAAGTCGATTCCCTGTTGTTATTCGCGGGAACACATTCGCTTCACTTGGGATTTTTCAGGCTCATTGCAAGACGATTTCCTTACGCCATCTACTACAAGCTCGAAGGCGACGAAATCGTTGTCTATCGAGTCTTGGATTGCCGCCGTAAGCCAGAGTGGGTCCAGCAGCAATTGTCACTTGCTGATTCTATCCGATAGATCGAGCTTCGGCTGTCGCTCGCCTTGGAGCACGATGCGTCGTTTCTTAATCACAGGTAGTCGGAGAGGGGTGTGCTCTTTTTATCCAGCGCGAGACCTTTCTTAAAAAGGGTTTTCTCCGTCTTCTGTGCGCGCGGTGGAGAAGGTGCGAGGGGCTTGGGTGACTTGCCAGCATTCAAAGAGGGATTCCGGGACTTCGCGGAGGAACCGGGAGGGGGAGTGGAATGTTTGGTCGTAGCCGGCGCCGAGGCGCATCTCCGGATAGGTGAGGTAGAGTTCGTCCATGCAGCGGGTCACTCCGACATAGAAAAGTCGCCGCTCCTCCTCGAGGGCGCCGGAGTCCTCGATGCTGCGGCTGCTTGGAAACATGCCGTCGGCCAGCCAGATGAGGAACACAACGCGCCACTCGAGCCCTTTGGCCTGATGGAGTGTGGAGAGGGTCACTTTCTCTGTCTCGGAGGTCTCCGAAATGGCATCGGCGCTTTCCAAGCTGCCCAGCAGCGCGAGCTGGGACAGGAAATCAGCCGTGGTTTCAAATTGCCCCGCGAATTCTTGGAGCGTGATGAGGTCCTCGTGGCGGGCGTCGTAGTTGGGAAACTTCTCCTTCATGTAGTCCTCGTAAACGGCGAAGAGGACGCAGGAGATCATGTCGGCGGGATTCATTGCCCCCTCGGCTGGCGCAAGTTCGACCAGGGTGTGGATGAATTGATCCCATGATTTCTGGGCTTTGGCTGGAACCTTGAGATTCGCAAGGTTTTTGAAATCCGGTTTCCCGTCGAGGATCGCCGAGGCTTTTTGCCAGAGGGTTTCGGCGGTTTTGTTGCCAATGCCCGGCTGCATGCGAATCATGCGCTTGAAGGCGGTTTCATCATGCGGGTTGACGGTGAATTTCAGGAATGCGGCGACATCCTTGATATGGGCCTGCTCGAAGAACCGAAGCCCGCTGGTGATGCTGAAGGGAATACCTCGCCGGGTGAACTCGAGCTGCATTTCCATCGAGTGGTAGTGGGCGCGGTAGAGGACGGCGATCTGCCCGAGCGGCACGCCCTCGTCGGTGAGTTCCATGATTCTCTGCGCGACGAAGGCCGCCTGCTGGTTGTTATTCGGCAAGGCAACGAGCGCGGGCTTGACCGGATGCGGCTTGCGGACGGGCGCGAGATTTTTGGGAAATTGATTTTCATTCGTGAGAATGGCGGCGTTGGCGACATCCAACACGCCAGGCACGCTGCGGTAGTTCGTTTCGATTTTGAAAACCTGTGCACCGGGGTGCGTCTCGGGAAATCGCAGGATATTTTCAAAGTTTGCCCCGCGCCACGAGTAGATGCTTTGGGCATCGTCGCCCACGACCATCACATTTCCATGGTGGGCTGCGAGGAGGTCGATGAGCTCGGACTGAAGGCGGTTGGTATCCTGATACTCGTCAACGAGGATGTGTTGAAACTGGCGCTGGTATTGCCCGGCAATGTCGGGCTGGGTCAGGAAAAGCTCAAGGGTCTTGGCCAGAAGGTCGTCGAAATCCATCGAGTTCGCCTCTTTTTTTCTCGACTCGTAAGCGGTCTGGACGCGCTCGATATCTTGGGCCAGCGGGATGAAGTATCGGTATTTTTCAACCAGGACTTTGGAAATAGGAAAGCCGGTGTTGATCGAGTAGCTGAAGATATCCGAAAGCACACCAGCTTTCGGAAACCGCTTGTCGGTGGAAACAATCCCCTCCTGGGCGACAACGGAGGAAATCATGTCCTCGGCGTCCTCGCGGTCCATGATGGTGAATCCTTGCCGGAAACCGACGGCCTCGGCATGTCGGCGGAGAATGCGATTGCCGATCGAGTGGAATGTGCCGCTCCAAAGCCCATCGGCGGCGCCGGGGATGAGGGTGTGCACCCGCTCGGTCATTTCGCGGGCTGCTTTGTTGGTGAACGTGAGGAGCAGGATGGACCGTGCGGGAACGCCTTGCTCGAGGATCCAAGCCACGCGGTAGGTGAGGGTGCGCGTCTTCCCGCTGCCGGCTCCGGCAATAACCAGCGCCGGGCCACCGGGGGATGTCACGGCGGCGAGTTGCTGCGCGTTGAGCTCCGCGGGATAGTCGATGCCGCTCGGGGAGGAGGCAGGCGCTTGCAGTGTGTAGGAGCGGGCCACGCCGGGGTTAGTCCTGCGAGATGCGCATGGTGCTCAACTTCGATGTGGGAATGTTCAGGCCGTAGGCAAGGAGCTTGGCGGATTCGTCCGCAATGCGTGCCTTGCTGCATCCAAGCATCACGGCAATCATATCGCGACCGTTGTAGGAGCCGCTGGAAATCAGGCAATGACCGGCGAGTTCGGTGTAGCCGGTTTTCATTCCGTTGCAGAACGAATAGGTGCGGAGAACGCGATTGGTGTTGCGAAGCGGAACGACATTTCCCGAGTTGAATCGGAAGTTGTAATAGCGCGTTTTCATGATTTCGCGGAGCGTGGGATTTCTGTAAGCCATCCGGGCGACGCGGGCCATGTCGCGCGCGGTGGAATACTGGCCTTGCGCTGGCAGGCCATTGGGATTGACAAAATTCGAGCTCGTTCCACCGAGGCTGCGGACCTTGGCCGTCATTTTATCCGCAAAAGCGCTGATGCTTCCCGCGTTGTCGCGGGCGAGCGCACGGGCCGCATCATTACCACTTTTGACGAGGAGCGCGTTGAGCAATTGCAATCGGCTGTAGCTTTGGCCGGGTTTGAAGTTGATTTTGGTGGGTTCGCACTCGGTGTCCATCTCTGCGATCTCGACCATTTTGTCGAGGTTCCCGTTTTCAGCGACGATGAGAGCCGTGATCAGCTTCTGTGTGCTGGCCACCTGGCGCTGTGCCGTGTCGTTTTTTGAAAACAGCACCTTGCCGGTGTTCGCATCCAACAGGATGGCGGACTTGGCAGTGATCTCGGGAATCGGTGCGGAGTGCAGCGGGGCTAAAGCGATGAGGCAAAAGAATGCGGGAAGCAGACGGGCGATCATATCGGGAACTAAGGTTTTTTCGTTGGTGCGTTGAACAGGTTTTCCATGCTGGGATTTTTTTCAACCCCGAGTTCGATGGCTTTTTGATAATGACGACGGGCAAGCTCAATGGCGGGCGGTTTTTCCTCAAGGTAAAAAACGGCCAAATTGTAATGCGCGTCGGCATACGAGGGATCCAGTTCGACGGCGCGGCGGAGTTCGTGTTGGGCTCCCTCGATCCAACCCCTGCGGCCCATGACCACTCCCAGGAAATTGCGGGTCCGCGCGTTTTTGGGATCTTGCAACATGGCTTGCGAGAGGGCGGCGAGGGCGGCATCGGGTTGGTCGCGGTCCATGTAGATCATGCCAAGTGTGAGCCAGGCGGGCGCCGACTCGAGGCGTTGACGCACGGCTTTTTTCAGGAGTTCCTCGGCCTTGTCAGCATGCCCTGAGTAAAACTCCACCATGCCGAGGTTGACGAGGCCCAGGAGGTTCTCGGAATCGATCGCCAGCACCCGGTTGTAGGCGTTTCTCGCGGCGGAGTAATCCTTGCGCTCGAAAGCGACATTGCCCTCGGAAACCGCGTCAGCCAGCACACGCGGAGTGAATTTTTCCGGGGCTCCGGAGGCCTGCCGGGCATTACAGACTCCCAGCAAGGCGGTGACCAGAAGAGCTTGAACAATCAAACAACGGGTCATTCTCTGGCCAATTCCTTCGACCTCCGATCAGCAGCGCGAATCGCTTGGATAAACGCCGCCCGGACACCGTGTTTCTCAAGTTCGCCCAAGGCGGCAGCAGTGGTTCCGCCAGGGCTTGTCACCATCTCGCGCAGGATGGCGGGATGCTCGCCGGTTTCTTTGGCGAGTTCGGCCGCTCCGAGAACCGTTTGGATGGCCAGTTGCCGCGCGAGATTTGTGGGGAGCCCGCAAGCCACGCCCCCATCGGTGAGAGCTTCGATCACGAGGAAAATGTAGGCGGGTCCGCTTCCACTCAAGCCGGTGACGGCATCGAGGTGCTTTTCCTCCACTTGGGAAACAAAGCCCACGCTGGCGAAGATGGCCTCGGCACAGTCCGTGTCAGCCCGCGTGGCATTGGCTCCAGCCGTGAAAGCCGTCGCTCCGCGTCCGACGATGGCCGGCGTGTTCGGCATCGCACGAATGATACGGCAGCCGGGGGCCATCTTTTGAAGGGATGCCACGTCGAGCCCGGCGGCGATCGAGATGAGGAGCTTCCCGTCGAGAGCCGATCCTGCTTGTCGGATGGCTGCAACCGCCTCTTGAGGTTTCACGCACAGAAGCACCACCGGAGCGGCAGCTGCTGCTTCGGCATTTGAGTTGACCACGCGAACGGAAGTGGCGTTTTTGAGGTTCTCTAACAGTGGCGCATCCGGACAGGCGGCGATGATTTGACCCGGCTCACACAGCCTTGCGCGCAACATGCCATGTATGATAGCGGAGGCCATTTTCCCTGCTCCGAGGAACGCGTGATTCATAGCCCCAAGACTAAATCAGCACCTGTTGGAATGCAAAGGCTGTCTGCGGTCTACTTTGTTTCCGACACACAAGTCGGTCAACTTTCGAATCTTGTTTTCAGAGACTCCCAGACTTAGGACAAGGCCCCATGGATGCCACCACGCCACTCGTATCGATTGAGGACTTGCACAAAAGCTTCGATGGAACCCCCATTCTCAAAGGCGTGGGCTTTGCCATCGAGGAAGGTGATCTGGTCTCAGTCATCGGTCCCTCGGGGTGCGGCAAAAGCACCATGCTGCGCTGTATCAATGGTCTTGAAACTCTGGATTCGGGCGTGATTAAAGCCGCCGGAGCCACTATTGCCAGAAAGCCGGGTGCAAAGCTGGACGCGCGTTTCGAACACAACGCCCACGCCCTGCGCCAGCGCGTCGGCATGGTCTTTCAGCAGTTCAATCTCTTTCCCCACCGCACGCTCCTCGAGAATACCATGATGGCCCCTGTCATTGTCCGGGGCATTCCCAAGGAGGATGCCGAAATGAACGGGCGCGCGCTTCTCGAGAAGGTCGGGCTCGGCGCGCACATCGACCGCTACCCGGCGAACCTCTCCGGAGGCCAGCAACAGCGCGCCGCCATCGCCAGGGCACTCGCCATGCAGCCAAGGGTCATGCTCTACGACGAGCCGACGAGTGCGCTCGATCCCGAGTTGGTTGACGAGGTTCTTCATGTCATGAAGGCGCTCGACGCCGAAGGCATGACGCAGATTGTCGTGACTCACGAAATGCGTTTCGCCCGCGACGCCAGCGACTACATCATCTACATGGAGGGCGGACACATCGTGGAAATCTCCGACGAGGACGAAATCTTCGAAAACCCCAAGGACGAACGCACCCGCCGCTTTCTCAGGAGGTTCATCTGATGAGAAAAATCACCCTGCTTCTGTGGCTGGCACTGGCCGTCATTCCACAGCCTTCGGCCAAGGCTGAAACCAAGACGCTCCGCTGGGCGGCCGCGACCGACAGCAACGCGCCCTATGCCTTCTACGGACCGGGAAACAAACTGACTGGTTTCGAGTATGAGGTTATTCAGGCCATCGCCCGCGAAATGGGGCGCGATCCCGTTTTCGTGCCCAACGATTGGGACGGCCTCATTCCCGGCCTGGGCCGCGGCCTCTACGACTGCGTGATCTGCGGCATCGAAATCACTCCCGACAAGGCGCAGGAGGTTCTTTTCACAAATCCCTACTACGTTACTTACGAGCAGCTCGTCGTGAAGAAAAGCACCGGCCTGGTAACCAGCCTCGAAGAACTCCAAGGCAAGCCCATCGGCACCCTCAGCCAGACAGCCTCTTTCAACATGCTCTCCAAAACTCCCGGAGTCATTGTGAAAACCTACGACGAGGAGGTCAACGCCTACGCGGATGTTGTCCATGGCCGACTCTTCGGCGTCCTCCTTGATTACCCGATTGCGAAATACTACGCCTTTGCGAATCCCAATCTCAAATTCACCGGACCGCCATTCGGGCAGATCACCTACGGAGTCGCCATCGCAAAAGGCAACGCCGCCCTCGCAGCCGGGATGAATGAGGCGCTCGCACGCGTCATTTCCAGCGGGCAAATGCGGGACATCCTCTCGCGCTGGGGACTGTGGACTGCCATGGTCGGTGACACATTCAACCAGCCGGAGGAACCCTCGCTGCCGGACACTGAGTATCGGGCTTTCGTGGCCGCCACGGCTGAGCAACCTTCGCTGTTGAACCGCCTCATCGGCTATTCCCGCTTCTGGCCCCTGCTTCTCGAGGCCTCGCTCTTGACGATCGAGGTCAGCCTCCTCGGCATGATCGGAGCCGTTCTGCTGGGCTTCACGCTGGCCGTTATGAGGGTCTATGGACCATTTCCCGTGAAGTGGCTTGCCACACTCTACATCGAACTGGTCCGCGGAACCCCGCTTCTCATCCAGTTGTTGATCCTGTTTTACGGCCTGCCAAATATCGGAATCAAGCTCGAGCCCTTTGTGGCTGGCGTGCTCGGCTTGGCCTTGAACTATGCCGCTTACGAAGCCGAGAACTACCGCGCCGGTCTGCTCGCCATTCCCAAGGGACAAATGGAAGCCGCCCGCGCCCTCGGCATGACGCAACGACAAGGCCTTTTCCATGTTGTCATCCCGCAATCATTCCGCCTCGTCCTCCCCCCTGTGACCAACGACTTCATCAGCCTCCTGAAAGACTCGTCGCTCGTTTCCATGGTCACACTGGTGGACCTCACCGGCGCGTATAAACAAATCGCCACGCAAACATTTGATTACTTCGGGGCGGGGCTTTTGATTGCCACGTTCTACCTCCTCATCGGCCTCCCGTTCGTTCGACTCGCCCGCTACACAGAGCAGCGTTTGAATCCCGGGGCCCATGCCGCCGGGACCAAGGGCGCGCGATTCCAATTCGGTTTTGGAAAATTCTAAGCCGCCCAGGCAGGCCGTCTCCGTATGGACATTCCCCCATGCGGCGACTACTTTCCGCCCGTGTTCAACCGCTACCGCAACATCCCACTCACGCCGGTCAAGGCTCTCATCGGCCTGAATATCCTGGCCTTCGTCTTCATCGAAATCCTCCCGCAGCGGCAGCACGCAGTGGCGGACCATCTCCTCGGCCTGAGCGGCGCTGGACTCGCGCAGGGAATGGTTTGGCAATTTGTCACCTACCAGTTTCTCCATGCCGGAATCCTCCACCTCGCCGTGAATATGATGGGCCTCTGGTTCACAGGAAACATCCTCGAGCGCGTGCTGGGTGCGCGAAATTTTATCGTCCTCTACCTGCTCTGCGGAATCACCGGCGGCATCGCGCAACTGGCAATCAACCCCTTCCCCACCCTGATTGGAGCCTCCGGAGCCGTATCCGGACTCGTGGCGGCCTTTTCCACCCTCTACCCGCGAATGCCTATCACAGCCCTGCTCTTTTTTGTCATTCCAGTCCGCATGCAGGCCATGTGGCTCGGAATCTTGGTCGTCGGCCTCTCCCTCTTTTTTCTGCTAACCGGCCTCTTCGGGGACATCGGCAACGCCGCCCACATCGGAGGAGCGCTGGCCGGCTTCCTCTGGGTCAAATACCGCCAGCGCCATTTCCGCATCGTCCGCTGAGACCACCTGCAAAAAAACATCGCCGCGAGGCTCAAGACCGGCACCTGCTCGCCATCGGGATTCCGTCCGGCCTCGCCAAACCGCACGGCAACAGCCCGCACTCCCGATACCACCAGGGCATCCCACGCGGGCATCCAGAGAGAAGCCTGCAAGGAAGCTCAGAAGCTCATTCGCCGAGCAGATCTCGAAGGTTTTCATGCGCCTGGGGGTTCTCCTTCGAAGGGGCGAGCTGCAAAATGGCTCCGCGTAAAATCGTGCCCATCTCCCCGGAGTAGGATCTGGCGAATTCACGGAATTCCTCGGAAGCTGCATCCCCCGCGTGGTCGCTGACTGCCCTCAGGATGACCGGTTTGACTCCCGCCCGCTTGCAGGCTTGCAACAATCCGAACGAGTTCATGTCAATGGCCGAGGTGCCCGTTTCATTATGGATGCGATCTCTGGCCGCATCCCCCGCCACGAAGGCCTCGCCTGAGGCCATGCGAACTCCACTCGCCCACATGTCGCTCAGAGGAACGGGAAGGTTTCCACACTCGCCGACGGCCTCCGAAGCGAGTCCCCACACCGCTCCGCTCCAACTGCCGCGTTGGAATCCCACCACCTCGCAAACCTTAAATTTCTCACCAACACTCATCGTTGCATCCAAGCAGCCGGCCGGGCCTATGGAAACAACGACATCGCAGACGTTCTTGGCCAGAACGGAAGCAACAGTCACGGCCGTTTCCGTGCTCCCGACCCTCATTTTTGCGGCGAGGATGCGGTGGTTCGCCAAAACAAACGACTGCCAGTGCGTCCCTCCTGCAGAGTAGGATGTGGGCGCCGAATCCCCCCTGAGCGATTTCAAATCCGCATCCAAGGCGTAGAAAACTCCGATCGTGTCTGCCCGCAAACCCGGAGCCCATCGACCGCTTTCCACTCCAGCTCAAACAGATTGCTCAAGAGGGCAAAGAATGATCGTGCTGTAGTCGTTAAATCTAACGACTCGTTCGCTTCCCAAAACCGAATAAAAAGGTAATCTGATAGGTGGACAAATCCACCAAATATGAAAGTCCTCCTCCCTCCCTTTGATCCTAATTTTTTACGATTTAGTCTCCTGCTTTGCTTCGCCATGACTATCCATGCTGGCGAGCAGCTTCCAGCCGAGGGTCGCAAGTTGATGAAAGATGTTAAGCGAATTGTTTTCCTCGGCGACAGCATTACGCAAAAAGGCGACTATGTTACGGATGTTGAGTGCTGGCTATTGAGCCGTGGCATCGAGGTCGAAGTGCTCAATCTCGGACTCGGCAGTGAGACGGCGGCTGATCTCACCGCGCAGGAGAACGAAGGGCATCTCAAGAAATACGGCTTCGGAAGGGTTTTTGTCAGCGAGCGCCTCGACCGGGTTCTCACGGAAACAAAACCCGACCTGCTCTTTGCCTGCTACGGCATGAACGATACCGACCTACCCGCAGACGAGTCCGGTCTCCAGCGCTATGCCCAAGCCATCACCAGCCTACGCGAAAAGGCGCTCGCCTCCGGCGTGAAGCGCGTAGTCCTCTTGACTCCTCCTATTCACGATGACAAGAAGAACGCTGCATCGAATCCGAGCGACCAGAAACTCACCCGCTACACGAACTGGCTTCTTGGCCAAAGAAACGAAGGTTGGCTGGTGGTAGACATCCACACCCCGATGCGCTCGGCACTCGATGCGGCTCGCACGAAGAATCCGGCATTTCTTTTTGCCGAAGATGGGGTGCATCCGACCCGCGAGGGCCACTGGCTCATGGCACGCGAAATACTGAAGCAGGCTTTTGGAGAAGGGGTGCCGGACTCCTACTGCTCGGAGCAACTCTTCCCGTTCCTTGGTGCGGAAATCCGAGATCAGGTCCGCCTTCGGCAGACGCTCCTCTTCAACGCTTGGATGACCAAGATCGGCCACACCCGGCCAAATGTTGCCGGCGGTCCGCGGGGCACGCCCGGTCAGCCCCTGCCAGAAGCGGAGGCACAAGCCAAAACGATCAACGAGCAAATCCGGCAAAAACTCACCCTAACAAATCTGCTGAACCCATGAAAAAAGCCACGATCTACATCATGTCGCTCTTCTGCGCCCTGTCCTCGGCTCGATGCGAGGAAGAATCTGCCGCGCATCCCGAAAAGCTCACACGGATGGAGGAAGTCACCACAATGCCGACGGGACGCTTTTTCCGTGTCGATCGCACCGACGGAAAAATTTCTTTCGGCGATAAGGAAAGCATTTTTTCCAGTTGTGCAAAACCCTCGGAACTCACCTTCGACGTCTCGAACCTCCGCGCGCTCGGCAGCATGGGTGAACTCGGTCAACTCAAAGCCCTGACGATCTACCGCGATTCCTATCGCCACTGCGCGAACCCGAATCGGGGATTTCCCGGGGTCTGGATGGCCAAGGATTTGAGCAGTTACGGCCCCTACTTTTTTACAATCGATCTGATGGGGAAAGATGGCGCGAAGGAGTCCATCGCACTCAACGAGAAACTGCCGTTGGACTACTCGATCACGCTTCTCGACAACATCTTTCCTATGGCGGAAATCAAGGATCCCAAGAGCCGTTTTAAAATTCGACTACTCGCGTTTGCTCCTGTTTCGGCCGATGGGAAGCAGCGCCCCGCTGGGTTAGTCTATCACCTCTGGATCGAGAACACCGGCGCAGAACCGCTCGCAGGCACGCTCCGACTGCCCAAACTTTTTGAAGGCCGTCCGGACGGAAAGTGGGCCTGGAAGGAACCCTATGAATTTGAACTCGGCTACGCCAATGGCGACAAACTCGACAGCGCAACGACCAAGGATGGACGCCCATTCTCCTTGAACCAGGGCGAAGTTTTGTCGATCCCGCTTGTCCTTTATATGCCCGGAACTCCTGCGCTAGAAGAAATCCAGAACCGTGGCGAGTTGGCGTGGTTCAAGGACACTTGGCACTCCCATCGGGCGCTCCTCGGCAGACTCCAAATCAAGGATCAACCCTGGGTGGCTGAATTCTACGAGCGTCAGATCCTCCAAGCTCTCGGGAGTCTCGCGATGGGTCCCACCGGGAAACTCGCCGGTTCGAACTGGGGCACGTATCCTGCCACGCGCCAGACATGGGCCAAGGATACCTTCTACTCCGCCCTGCCGATCCTCTCCATTGACCCCGCGCTCGCCCCACCGATCCTCGACTGGTTTCACGAGAACGGCATTCGCCACCCCGGCGCGATCGTCGAAGGCGGCCTCAACCACTCGATCAGCCTGAGCATTTCCAGCCTCATGCTGGCGGGCAAATACTATGAGCACACGGGCGACAAGGAATTCTTCCGCGCCCGGCCCGACTTGCGCAAGGAATGGGAGAAACGTCTCGAGGCGTTGGAGGCTTCGCGCAAATTCCCCGACATCCACCTCTACCCGACCCGCTACATTTCCGATGGCCCTCTGGAAGGCGATTTCCACTGCGGATCGAATATCGCTGTGTGGCACGCGCTGAAATCCTTTTCCCGTCTGCTTGCCGAAGTCTATGACGATCCCGCCGCCGCTCAGCACTACGCCAACCGCGCCGACCGTGTCAAGGCCGACATCCTGAAATACACGGTCATCTCTGGGAAATTCGGCCCGCAATTTATCGAAGGCATCAACCGCGACGGAACCGTTCCGCACATGGCCAGCGACGGCGAGGAGTCCGAAACAGCCCTCATTCCGTATTACAGATTCCTGCCAAACGACGAACCGACCTACGCGAATTACATGCGGTTTTCCATGTCGCCGGAAAACAAGCAATACACGCCGCAAACGCGGTCCATCAACTGGGGAACGCAGGTGCCTTCCACCGCGCCGGGTTACAACAAGGGCCTCTGCGCCACAGCAGACGCCAACGAAATCTTCGGGAATCAAGGCTACCACACCCAAATTCGACGCGTCACCGATGCCGACGGCTCGGTCTGGTGGTGGCCAGTGAGCCTAAAAAAAGAGGGCGCCAACATCGAAGCCGGCAAGGCAGATGAAAAGAATCCCTCGGGCACCAACGGCCAGATCGAGCCCCAGAGAAATCCCGGCAAGGCAGGGTGGTTCTCAGGCGTTTATGCAGCTATCTTACGCACTCGCTTCGTAGGCATAGACTACGACGCCCCAACGCGCGTTTTGACTTGGCAACCCCTCCCAGCTTTAGGCGATTTTGAGTGGCAGGAAGTCCCCTTCGGCAACGAGCGGTTCAGTGTGAAATTGGCCACAACTGGGGGCACGCGAACTGCCACAGTGACAAACCCAAACGATAAACCGATCACCGTCCGACTCCGCCTTCCCGCTGCCGCCGGAGAGAAACTCACCATCGCCGGACAACCCATAGCCACTCAACCGATCACCTATTTCGACCAATCAGGTATCGCCACCGAGTTCTTCGTTCCCGGGAATGCCACCATTGAAGTTTTACAAACTTTCAGATAACTTACTAGGGCGAAAGCGAAGGACCCCATGAGACAGCGGAACCACAAATCAAATGGATTCACCCTCGTTGAGCTTTTAGTCGTGTTCGCGATTGTCACGTTGTTGGCTGCCTTGGCCTATCCAGCAATCCAGTCCGCCATCAAGAGAAGTTGGACGACGCAAGACATCAACAGCCTCCGCCAAATCAGCAATGCACTCAGCCTTTACGTCAACGACAACAACGGCCGCCTCCCCAATCCAGAAATCCCGATCTTGGGCACAAGGACCAGCCCCGTCGATCCAGACCGGTTCGTGTTTCAGGAAGCAGTGGATCGCTACATGCCGCCAACCACACCCGGCTGGTCGGCGGGGTCTGCGTATAACTATGTGCGACGTAAGCCGACTTGGTTTAGTAAGTTCGCTCAAGCCCATCCCCAATGGACGGGCGGACCAGCTTACAATTACCCACCCGGCCCCATCGCATGGGGTCCCAACATACGGATTTACGAATCACGGTGGGCGGGTTACATCTCGCGCATCCCGAAGCCTTCACAATTTGTAGCGATGGGCGAAATCAATGATACCTCTGTTCTTGATCCAGGTCTGCCCCCCGACTTCGCTCCCGATAAACGGTCTTATTATCGCGTGAGCCGACCGGGTAACTCCGCACTCTACCTGTTTTGCGATTTTCACATCGAACAACTTATCGGCGACCAAAGCGAACCGGCACTCGCGGCCGCAAACAAGCCGCACATTTGGAAGTGGTGGTAGTGTCGACTGCAGATCTCAACATGACCAAGTCCCACTCTGCAACTCTGCTCGCAACGGTTCAAAGCCCGTTGAGTGCACACTCCACTAGCAACCTGTTTTTGGCGGATTTTGGTGACGCCGTCTTTGGAAATGTGCGAATAGAGTGCCTGAATGGTTCACTGCCGTCGTCGCTCACGATCCGCTTCGGAGAAAAACTGGCTCCAGACGGCCGTATCGATCGCAACCCCGGAGGGAATATCAACTTTCGAGAGGTCATTTCAAAGATACCTCCAGGTATGCCGAGCTTCGAGCCGGTGATCCCGCCCAAAGAATTCCACCTCCGCGACGAGCCGGTAAAGATGCCGACTACCCTCGGGGAGGTAACGCCATTCCGCTACATCGAGGTCGAAGCCGAGGGGCTCCACGCGGACGCTCTGGCCGTGTCGCGCGTATTCTTCCACGCCCCTTTCAACGACCATGCCGCCGACTTTGCGTGCTCCGATGAGGGGCTGAACGCGGTCTGGGAGCTTTGCAAACACACACTCAAAGCCACGACAGCCTTCGGCGTTTATATCGACGGCGAGCGCGAACGCATCCCCTACGAGGCTGATGCCTATATTAACATGATGTCGCATTTTGCCTGCGACCTCGATCCGCAGGTCGCACGCGCCACAGTGGCTCACCTGCTCGCTCATCCGACGTGGCCCACCGAGTGGAGCCACCACATGCCGATGATCGCGGCGATGGACTATCTTTACACCGGCGAAACCTGGTTGGCAGCGCGGCACTTCGAAGCCCTGAAATCCAAACTTCTTCTGGAGAAAGCCCGTGCAGACGGCCTACTCGTTGCCTCCGCGATCGTGGACTGGCCAGCTGTGGAGCGCGATAACTACAACCAGGGAATGACCGATCCGGACAATCCCAAGCAGGTCGGCCCCATGGTCAACACGGTTGCCAACGCTTTCTATTACCATGCGCTGGGTCGGATGGCTTGTCTCGCAGATGCCCTTGGAAGGAAAAATGAGGCCAGCGACCTTCGCAAAACGGCAGCAAAAGTCCATGGAGCTTTCCAGAAGGTGTTTTTCGACCAGGCCCAAGGACTCTTCACCGACGGCGAAGGCTCCGACCACGCCTCCCAGCACGCCAATTTTTTCCCCCTTGCGTTTGGCCTGGTGCCCGAATCTCACATCGCCCATGTCGCGGACTTTATCGCTGCCAAGGGCATGGCCTGCAGCGTCTATGGCGCACAATATCTGCTCGAGGCCCTGTTCGCCTCAGGGCGTGAGAACGACGCCATTGCCCTCATGGCCGCTCGCGGCCCGCGAACATGGCTCCGTATGGTCGAGGAAGGCTCCACTATGACATGGGAGGCGTGGGGACCTGAATTCAAACCCAACCTCACATGGAATCACGCTTGGGGAGCCGCTCCGGCAAACATCCTGTCCCGCTTTGTTCTCGGGGTGCGCCCTCTGGAGCCGGGGTTCTTGAAATTTCTCGTCTCACCTCGCCTTGGCCCCCTTACCTGGATTCGCGGCAAGGTTCCTACCCCCCATGGCTCGATAACACTCACTGTCGAGACTCCAGAATCGTTGCACCTTACCGTGCCTTCATCCTGCACTGCTATCCTCGACCTCTCCACACTCGGCGAGACTGGTTGGAGAGTGAATGGAAAAACGACCATTCACCCGGTCCCTACCAATGCGCACGTTATAACTCTCCAAGCAGGTGTGTATGAAATTCTTTCGGAAAAGTGTCAGCGTTGCGTCGAGAACCGCCTGCCGACTAGGTAGTGAAGATGTCGTAGTCTGGAGGCTATGACATCTCCAGCATCGTTATTATCTCGAATCCAGCAGAATTGACCACAATCGAGCACCGGGGGTTGGCCCGCAAGGCGAGATGAGCGGGAGCAAACGAGTCAAAGATCACAGAGGATGATCTGGTGATGATTCGATGTGTTGGAAAGGATTTGTGCGATATCCAATAAAAAGCCAAAGCCTTTCCTGGTCATCCTCTCCATCCTGTCCTCCTGTCTAAAAATCCCTTTTCGGGATTATCCACAGGGGAAATTCTCCAGCAGGACAGACTGGAGCGAGTGCTCACGCCGCTTGCCAAGCGGCAGGAAATACTTGCGGCCTTTGATGGTATCAGGCATGAGTGCGGCAAGGTTTACCTCCAGCCTGCGACAGTTACACCGGCCACGCAAAAAACAAGGGTGTTCTTGGTGCAACGCTTACGGGTCAAGTTTAAGGGATTGTGTTGAAAAAAACCGAAAGCCATGCAGTCCGGGAGGCTGCAAGGCTTTCATTCCCAAAACAAATCGCTCCGTTAAACTAACCGACGACGGCGCAGTGTAACGGTTACCAAGAGGCTAAAAGTGAGGAGCGCCCAAGTAGTAGGCTCGGGGACCGCTGCAGTGAGGACACCCGTTGCCTCTGAGAACGTGTAGGTGGAAGTTCCGTTCACCTTCGTCCAAGTGTCGCTTCCAGCATCTGTGAAGCCAACCACGCTAAATGTGGAACTGAAAGTTTCCGTGAGGGTGTTCACGGTGACGATAGTCCAGCTTCCCACTGTTCCCGCCCCGCTGAGATCGAAATTGAAATCACCATCGAGGGTCAACGTGCCATTGCCGCTGATTTGGTTATTAACCCCAGTCGCGCCGATTTTGAAACGAAGCTGTGCATTATCGGCAAGGATCAGTGTGCCGTTGCTCACAGTCGTATCTCCAGTGTAGGTGTTGTTGCCGGAGAGCGTCTGGATGCGGCCCGTGCTGTTCATGACGACAGAAATCTTGTTTGTCGCGCCATCGGTGATCGTGCCGTTG
>JBAWVX010000023.1:0-40392 GCA_037147075.1 bacterium | reverse complement strand
AAAAAACTACATGGGCGGACTCTTTTAGTCAACCTTTTCTGGAATGATCAGTAATCTTCCCAGAGGAAATGTTCCAAGCGAAGTTGTTTGATTCGGTTTTTGGCTTCCAGAGAGCGTGGGCCTTCTGTGGCGGCCAGGGTCTCATAGACGCGGATGGCTTCTGGCCATTTCTCTGTGGATTCCAAGATGCGGGCGGCTGCGAATCCCGCCTTGTAGAACCAGAAAAATTCGGTTGGCGAGCCGTTGGAGGGGTTGAAGACATCGTAGTAGGTGGCCACGGCCGCGTTGACGTCACCGGCTTTTTCAAGGGCGGTGCCGATGCGTGTGAGGGCCTGGTTGCGCCACGAGGGATCGGATGAGCGCTCGGCGGCGACTTGTTTCCAGACATCGATGGCGGCGCGGTAGTTGGCCGGGTCCTTGTCCCCGAGGGAGTAGAGGTTTTTGCCTTTTTCCATCAGGGCGGTGGATTGAATATCGATGGGTGGATTTGAGGAGAGGATCCTGTCGAGAACGATGTTGGCTTCGAGCGGCTTGGCTTGGGATGCGAGGATGGAAGCCTGCTCGAGACGGGCATGGGCGGCGAGCGGACCATTTCCGGCAGCGACTTCTTCAAACAAAAGAATCGCCTCATCGGGAGCCGAGGCGCTTGGGATGCGTGACAGGGCCTTGGCCGCAAGAAAGAGGGCTGGATCGCCGTATTCCGAAGCGGGAAATTTGCGTGCCAGTGTTTCGAGTTCCACACGGGCGTCCGAAAAATCACCCCGACGGTAGAGAAGTTCGCCGAGCTTCATGCGAACCGATGGCTCGGAGTCCGCATTTTGGTGCGCGGCGAGAAAAGCCCTGGCTGCGAGGATGGCCTCATCGGTTCCGGCGGGGTCTCCGTTGTCTCGAAGAAAAACTCGGAGGGCGGCTTCGCGTGACGGGTCCGATTCTGTCGAGATGCGGTGCAATTCGGCCTTCGCGCCGTCGAAGTCGAGTTGTTGGTATTTCCATTCGGCGAGGGCCAGCATGGCCCGCGAGGCAACACCTGGCTCTGAAGACTTGGCGAGAGCCTCCAAGCTGGGCACAGCCTTCGGGTCTCCGGTTCGGGCCTGCTGGAACGCTTCCTGCATCCGGAAGGCCGCGATACGTGCGCTGCCGGGAAACCGTGTTTCGAGTTGCTCCAGAGCGGTATTCGGCGCAGCGCCTGAGAAAAGCTGGCACAAAGCGGCATTGAAGAGAGCCGATTCCGCGAGGTCGGCATCACGGGCAGCCGAGAGAAAGGCCTGTGAGGCATCGGAGTGGTTGCCTTTGCGCGAGAGGGCGAGGCCGCGCAGGAAGTCGGTATGAGGCTTCGTGCCAGTGGGAGGGAGGATGGCGAGGGCTTCGTTGTTCAGATTCAGTCGGATTCGCAGGGCGGCGAGATCGAACAGTGTCTCTTGCGCGAGTGGGTTCGAGGAGGGATCTGCTGCAAGGCCCTCCAGAAGTGGAAGTGCGGCTGCGGGCGACTTCTGGCGGGCTTCGAAGCGGGCGAGGTAATAGGTTGCCAATTTCTGGCGAAGAGTGGTGCCCGGGTCGGAGGACCAGCGCCGGAGTTCACTCGAGGACGGGCTTGCCGAGGCTGCGTAAATCTCGTCCAGAACGGCGAAGACTTTTTCGAGTCCTGGTGTTGATGGATTCGCCGCGATGAACTCCTCCAACATTGTTTCAGCCTCAGCGTTGCGCGACAGGTGGCGGAGAGCCAAGGCACGCAGGGTGGCCGCCGAGACCGCCGTGTCTGGATCGGTCGGCTCAACATCGGAAAGCCTGGTTAGGACGAGTTCAGGTTTTTCCTGCAGATCCGCCGCGCGTGCAAGAAGGAAGGCGCGACGCGACGTTTCGGCCGGGCTCTCGATCGAGAGTGTTTCAAGAAGAGGAGCCACGGCATCTGGGTTTTTTTGTGCCAGACGTATCTCTGCCAGCTCGAACATGGCGTCGGATTTCAGCCGTGACGCCGGCCAACTGGAAGCCGGTGCCAAAAGATCGGCGGCCTCTTCGAGTCGAGAGAGGTTTTTCGCCATCCTGGCCATGCCGAGCAGCGACTCCCTTTGAAACTCGAAGCCCGCCACCTGCGCCGCCCTGCTGTAGTTGGCGAAGGCATTGCTCCAATCGCCGTTCGCTGCAAGCGCCTGGGCGAGCCAGAAATCCCGGGCGGAACTTGGTGGACATACCTTTTCGAGCAGGGCTGCGGCGGCCATGGTTTGTCCCGATGCGATCAAGGCGCGGGCATAGAGCAGATTGGCCTCGGAATCCGATGGCTTCGATCCGATGGCTGGAAATTGTTGCTCGATTTTCACAAGAGCGACCTGCGGAAACCCGTTGTCAAGGGCGGTCCGGGCCTCGTCCAGCGGGGCGGCATGCAAGCGAAAGGCGATGAGGAAGAGCGGCCAGATGCGTTTCATGGTTTCAAATATCTTGCGAGGTAGCGGGCGGTTTCGCTTTGTTGGCATTGAGACACCATCTCCGGTGTGCCTTCGCCCACGATCCTCCCGCCTCCCGAGCCGCCAGCGGGACCGAGGTCGATGATCCAGTCCGCGCACTTGATGACCTCGAGATTGTGCTCGATGACGATGAGGGTGTTTCGGGCATTGCGGAGTTTCATGAGCACCTCGAGCAGTTTGTGAATGTCGGCAAAATGCAGGCCCGTGGTCGGCTCGTCGAGCAGGTAGATCGTGCGTCCGGTGGGGCGTTTGGAAAGTTCGGCGGAAAGTTTGAGGCGTTGGGCCTCGCCACCGGAGAGTGTGGTGGCGGATTGGCCGAGGCGGAGATACCCGAGGCCGACATCCTGCATGGTTTCGAGCTTGGCGCAGAGCGCGGGCACATGCCGGAAAAACCGGGCGGCGTCATCCACCGTCATCTCCAGCACATCGGCGATGTTTTTCCCTTTGTAGGTGACCTCGAGCGTCTCGCGATTGTAACGGCGGCCGTGGCAGACCTCGCACTCGACATAGACATCGGCGAGGAAGTGCATCTCGATCCGAATGAACCCATCGCCCTGGCAATGCTCGCAACGACCGCCCTTGTTGTTGAAGGAAAACCGCCCGGAGTCGTAGCCCCGCACCCGCGAGGCGGGGAGTTCGCTGAAAAGGTCGCGGATCGGGCCGAGAGCGCCGGTGTATGTCGCGGGATTCGAGCGCGGGGTGCGTCCCACGGGGCTTTGGTCGATGACGACCACCTTGTCGAACTGCTCGATGCCGCTAATGGATCGATGGGAGCCGGGGCGGGATTTGGCGCGGTGGAGGTCGCGCTCGAGGGCCACGCGAAGGATGTCATTGACGAGGGTGGATTTTCCGCTGCCGGACACGCCGGTGACGCAGGTGAGACATCCCACGGGAAAGGATGCATCGATATTTTTCAGGTTGTTCTCGGTCGCTCCATAAACGCGGAGCCAACCGTCACCGATCTCGCCCTCCACCGCGCCTGTCTGGCGGGGGGGCGTGCGATGGCGGGGCACGGGGATGCGGATGGTGCCTTTCAGATATTGCGCGGTGAGGGATTGTTCGCTTTGCAGGATATCCTCCAGGGTGCCTTGTGCGATCAACTGGCCTCCGCGCGGGCCGGCTCCGGGGCCGATGTCGAGAATGTGGTCGGCGGCGCGGATCGTGTCTTCGTCATGCTCCACCACGATGACGGAATTCCCCAGGTCGCGCAGGTTGCGAAGGGTCTGGATGAGACGGTCGTTGTCGCGCTGGTGCAGGCCGATACTCGGCTCGTCGAGGACATAAAGGACGCCGGAAAGCCCCGAGCCTATCTGCGTGGCGAGGCGGATGCGCTGGGCCTCGCCACCGGACAGCGTGCCGCTTTCGCGGTTGAGCTGAAGGTAGTCGAGGCCGACTTCGTTGAGAAAATGCAGGCGCTGCCGAACCTCGCGCAGGACATCCTTCACGATGCCGGCATCGGTTTCCGAGAGGTGCAAATCAGCCATGACATCAGCCGCCTCGTGAATGGTCAGCGAGCAAATCGCCTGAATGCCATATTCGCTGCCTGACTTTGTGGCGAGTGTCACAGCCAGGATTTCCGGCCGCAGGCGGGCCCCCTCGCAAACGCGGCAGACTCGTTTGCCTTGGAAGAGTCGCAGTCGCTTCCGGGTGAACTCGCTTTTCGTGGTTTCGTAAAGGTTCTCCAGCTGCGACAGGACACCCTCGAAAGGCTTCGAGGAGGTGCGGTTCGCGCCGATGGCCATCGAGATATCCCGTTTTCCAGAACCATGGAGCACAAGCTCGCGGAAGTCCGCCGGCAAATCCTTCCAAGGCTTTTCGAGCGGCGCGGGCGTATCCGCAAGCAGTCCATTGAGCAGCGCGGCATAGTAGGCTTTCATGCGCTTGTTCGCCTGCTTCCAAGGTCGCACCGCACCCTGGGCGATGGTCTTCTCCGCATCCACCACGAGATCCGGGTCGAAAAAACTCTCGGTTCCGATGCCTTGGCAAGCCGGGCAGGCGCCGAGGTGGCTGTTGAAGGAAAAATGCTTCGGGGTCAGGCGCGGCATGGTGAAGCCGGTCGAAGGATTGCAAAAATCTGTGGAGAATTTTTCCTCGATCCAAGTGGCCGCGCCGGGTTCCAAGCGGCTCGTGATGAGTTTTCCGTTGCCCAGACGCAGGGCGGTCTCAACCGAGTCTGCCAGGCGCTGGCCAAGATCCGGCCTGACGCTGAGGCGGTCCACGACGGCTTCGATGAAGTGGGGCTTGGTCTTATCCAGGCGAATGTTTTTCGCCTCTGCCAGCTCGATAACTTCTCCATCGACGCGAAGCCGCACGAAGCCTTCGCGTCGGGCTTTTTCCATGACATCGCGAAACTCGCCCGTCTGGCCGGTGATGAGTGGCGCGAGGACGAGAAACTTCGTGCCCTCCGGCCAGCGCAGGATGGCATCCGCGATTTCCTGCGGTGTCTGGCGTGCAACTCGCTGGCCGGTCTGCGGGTCGTGTGGTATGCCCACGGCCGCATAGAGCAGACGGAGGTAGTCGTAGATCTCTGTCGTAGTCGCGATGGTCGAGCGGGGATTTGCCGCCGCGATGCGCTGCTCGATGGCGATGGCGGGTGAGAGCCCCTCGATGTAGTCCACATCCGGCTTTTGCATCTGATCCAAAAACTGCCGGGCGTAGGCTGAAAGGCTCTCGACATACTTCCGCTGTCCCTCCGCGAAGAGGGTGTCGAAGGCGAGGGAGGATTTTCCCGAGCCGCTCAGACCCGTCACCACCACAAGCTGGTGGCGGGGAATTTCGATATCAAGATTCCGCAGGTTGTGCTGGCGGGCGCCTTTGATGCGAATCACGGAATGTTTCTCGGTGGCCATGGAGCGCATTCACTCTGGAGCACAGGGCGAATGAATCAAACGCAAATCAACCAACCGGCCTCCTGACGGTCAACCGGGCAGGTCAGTTGTCGAAAACCGCCTGCACGCCGTTCACGCCGTCCAGCGCAAGCATTTTGGAAATGAGAATGGCTGCCGTCCCGGAGTTGATGGATGCCGGGAAGTGGACGGTCGCCTCACCGCTTTGAAACGCCACCGATCCGTTCGCTCCCACGGCCGGGGACGACTTCAAAACAGCGCGGAGCTTTCCGAGAAGAATTGCCTCCTCGAAAAGAGCGGGCCCCTCGGATCGCCCTCGGGACTTTTGAGCTGAGAGGGCGTTCGCGCGATTGTTAGTGACAACAAAAGAGGACCCGAGACGGGTGCCGACTTGCTCGGCAATCGATAGAACCGGCTGTGGCAGGGTTGCCTGCGGAGTCTCGACACGGATGGACGGCTTGACTGGCCTTGGCTTTGGAGCCGGTCTTGAGACTGGTAACTTCTTGGACACGACAGAAGGCCTGGGCACAGCTTCCAAATGCGGTGCGGGAGTTCCCGGTGTTTGACAGGCGCTCAAAAACCATGAGGAGGTCAAGACTACGACCGGAACAGAGGGTAACCTTATCAGATCCCTCACGAAACGAAATCCAGACCGCTGGTAACGGCAAGCATTCAAGGGAATCGTGTGAGGGATGAACAAGGTCTTGAGCAACCCGTGGGAATGAGATGCGCGCCGCGCTAGGCGGCGACGCCATTCTACGACTTGTAGCGCAAACGCTTTTTGTGGCGGTTTTCTTTCATCCGCTTGCGGCGTTTGTGTTTTGCGATTTTCGACTTTCTCTTCTTTTTAATGGAACCCATGGGATTTCGGGACTGCGTGGTAAACTAATTAATAGACGACTTTGTTGAGTGGATACTCGATGATCCCTTCAGCACCGAGATTTTTCAGGCTGGGAATGATCTCGCGAACGATTTTCTCTTCGATCACCGTTTCGATGGCGACCCATCCGGGTTGAGCCAAAGGCGAAACGGTAGGATTCCGTAATGCGGGCAACGCCTCAAGCAATTTTTTCAGTTCAGACTCGGGAAGGTTCATTTTGAGTCCAACGAGATCGCGTGCGGCGAGAGCGCCTTTGAGGAGAAGCGCGAGGTGGCCGATCTTTTCCCTCTTCCATTCGTTTTCGCACGCGGAGCGGTTCGCGAAGAGCGCGGGATACGACTCCATGAGCGTGTCCACGATGCGGAGTTTGTTGGCGCGGAGAGAGGATCCGGTCTCGGTGATATCCACGATGGCATCGACGAGGTCGGGAACTTTGACTTCCGTGGCTCCCCAGGAAAATTCGATGTCGGCATTCACTCCGGCACGTTCGAAGAAGCGGCGGGTGATGCCGACCGCTTCGGTGGCGACCCGCTTGCCATCCAGGTCGCGCGTTGTTTTCACCGGAGAATCCTCCGGAACCACGAGCACCCACCGGGTTGGATTCGATGTGGCTTTGCTGTAGGGGAGTTTGACGACTTCTTCGACGTCCGAACCGTTCTCCTCCACCCAGTCGTGGCCCGTGATGCCGCAGTCCAGATAGCCATGCTCGATGTAGCGGCTGATTTCCTGTGCGCGCAGCAGGCGGATGCGAAGTTCAGGATCGTCCACCGAAGGCCGGTAGGAGCGGCTGGAGCCGGAAATTGCGTAGCCGGCTTTGGCAAAAAGGGCAATCGTCGGCTCCATCAGGCTGCCGGATGGGAGACCCACTGTTAGAATTTTTTGTTCCATGAGAACTGGGTAGTCTAAAGAAGCGGACCGATTGATGAAAAGGTTGCTTTTGTCTCGGACCTAGATCGTCTGCGAAAGGAAGCCGCCGTCGATGCGGATATCCGTGCCGGTTACGAACGAGCTGGCATTCGGGCTGGCGAGAAAAATGATGGCGCCAGAGAGCTCCTCCGCCTCTCCGAAACGAGCCATCGGAGTGTGTCCGAGGATCGCCGCAGCCCGCGGAGTGGTGGATCCGTCGGGGTTGAAGAGAAGTCGGAGATTTTGTTCGGCAGGGAAAAATCCCGGAGTGATCGAGTTCACGCGCACGCCGGCCGGTGCCCACTCGCGGGCAAGGAAGTTGGTCAGATTGAGAACGGCAGCCTTGGCTGCGGAGTAGGCCACCACACGCGAGAGGGGGATATGAGCAGAAGCGCTGGCGACATTGATGATGCTGCCTCGACCGGCATTCACCATGGCCTGGCCGATGACCTGGCATGGCAGTAACGCGCCTCCAACGAGATTGAGGTCGAAGCTGGATGTCCAATCCTCGGCAGCGATCCGGGAGAAGGGATTATCGGGCGTCACAGTGACGCGCGGATCGTTCCCGCCAGCGGCATTCACCAGGATCGAGGGGGTTCCAAACTGTTCCGTGGTCGCCTGAAGAAGCGCCTCAATGCTATCGCGGCTGGTCGCATCGCATTCGATAAAAGTCGCGCGACCCCCGCATTTTTGGATTTCCGCTGAGCGTTGCCCTCCACGCTCCGCATTCCGTCCAGCCACCACCACCGCAGCACCGGCAGAGGCGAGGGCATTTGCCATGCTGCCGCCAAGAACTCCTGTGGCACCGATCACAACTGCAACTTCCCCGGAGAGATCAAAAAGAGTGTTCGTCATAGGCAGCACTAAAAACAATGCCAGAGGCTCCCGCACGGCTTTTTTTGACTTGGAGTCGCATGAGGAGCGGTAAAAATGACAGACTCATGTTAAAGGACACTCAAAGCGAGCGCGACGAGCGCCGGATGCCGATTGATCGGGTGGGAGTAAAATCGCTGCGCTATCCCCTGCAGGTTCGTGACAAGGAGCACGCGATTCAAAGCACGGTGGCGACCATTCAGCTCACCGTCGATCTTCCCCATCATTTCAAGGGGACTCACATGAGCCGCTTTATCGAAGTTTTGGCATCCCACGGTCCGGTGGTTCATGTGGAAAACATCCGCGACATCCTTCAAAAAATGTGTGTGCGACTTGAAAGTGACTGCGCGCATCTGGAGATCGAGTTCCCATTCTTTCTTGAAAAAAAAGCCCCTGTCACCGGCGCTGCGGGACTCATGGATTACACGGTGCGTTTTAGTGCGACCCTCGAATCCGGAAGGATGGGTTTTGTCGTCACGGCTGTGATTCCTGTGACGACTCTCTGCCCGTGCTCGAAGGCGATCAGTGCGGCGGGCGCGCACAACCAACGCGGTCATGTCACGCTATCGGTCTGCTGCAAAAAGCCGATGTGGATAGAGGACATGGTTCGCCTCGCGGAGGAGTCCGCCAGCGCCGAGTTGTTCAGCCTTCTCAAGCGCCCCGATGAAAAACATGTCACCGAGCAGGCCTACGCGAATCCCGTGTTCGTGGAGGATCTCGTGCGGAATGTTGCCGTGCGTTGCGAGGCGGATGCGAACATTGTCTGGTATCGCGTGGAGGTGGAGAATTTCGAATCGATCCACAACCACAGCGCCTACGCGCTCATCGAGAAAAAAAACGCCCGCCCGCCGGGGCTCTAACTTGTCCTCTGCCGTTCACGCCCCGGATTTGTCTTTTTCGGGAAATCTCGCCAAAATCAGGTGGAGGAGGCCCACTCCGCCGAAAGCACCGGCGAGGTCGGCCAACCAGTCCATGAAATTCAATGCCGACCGGCCTGGAATGAATTGCTGGTTGTATTCATCGAGCGCTCCGAGCATTGCCATGCACAACACGACGACCCACAGAAGCCGCACGCCGCGCATCCCGGCAATCAGGCGCAGAGAGGCGGCCAACACGGTTGCCCCGCCGAGGTAGAACAAGAAGTGTAAAATTTTATCCTGCTGGGGCAGGATTTCCTGCGGCATTTCGGCAGGCGTGCTGTTCGAGACCCGGTGAAGGATGACAAGCCAGATGGCGAACAGGGAGGAGGAAACAACAGGGCGCCGGAGAATGAAATCAAGTAGGCGAAGCAGTGTGGTCATGAAGATGGTGCACGTTTTTTACCAGTCGAGGGGCGATGTGGAGCTTTTTCGACACGGACGCGCTGCTGGTAGCGCGCCCCACAGAGTAAAACTCTTCCAAGATTACATGTTTTATACTTTGAAATAAAGTTATTTGTAAAACAACCATCGTCTCGATTTGAAGTAATGCGCTGGGTTGGATTGCTTGGCACAAAGCTTGCTTCAGTCTTATCAATCAGCAACCCGGCCAGAGGGGATCTATTCACGAACTTGGGGGAGGGAGTGAATCAGGGATGGCCGGGTTGCTTTTTATTTTTGCAAAAGGAGAAACCACCCCGCCGCTCCACCGAGGAGCATCAATAGCGCGGGATTGATTCGCTTGAAGACCAAGATGCCGGCGACCGCGAGGGCCACGCTGCACGTGATGGTATTGAAGCGCACGCTATGGTTGGGGTCCAGACAAGCGGTTTTTCCGACGGCGTGGACGCCTGCCAGCATGAGACCAATCGTGACCGGAGCCATGCCGCGTTGCACGGAGGCGCGCCAAGGGTTGTCTTTGAAATAATCCCAAACGTAGCTGCAACCATAGGTCAGAAAACTTGATGGCAGGTAGAAGGCCACGAGAGCTATCAGGAGGCCCCCTGCGCCAGCGGCCTGCCAGCCGATCAGGGCGACCATCGACATGTTCGGGCCAGGAGCCATCTGGCCCAGACTGTAAATGGTGGCGAATTGGTCGCCGGTGACCCAGTGGTGGAGGCTGACGGTTTCATGCTCCATTTGCGGCAGCACGGCACTTCCGCCTCCCACGGCTAGGAGCGAAAGGAGGCAGAAGACATTGAGGATTTTGACAAGGTCGCTCATGGGGTTGGCTTTTCCGATTTCGGACGGCAGAGAATGATGGCGACCGGGGCTATGAGAAAAAGCACCACTGGCAGGGACACGTGGTGGAAGGCCACCAGATAAAATGTCCCGAGAACAAAACAGAGGTCGCGAAGATTGAGAAATTGCTTGGCCCCGATTTTGAGGGTGACCTCCAAAAGCAGTCCCACAGCGGCGGCTGCGATTCCGGCCAGAGCAGCGGCGACATTGGGGTTGTGGCGGAAGCGATCATATAAAACGCCCAGGACCAATAAAAGCAGCACGCCCGGCATGATGAGACCGGCTGCGGCAGCGATAGCTCCGCGCGGCCCAGCCAGTTTGCGGCCGGCGATGATCGCCACGTTCACGGAGTTCAATCCTGGAAGCGTTTGGCCAATTTCCAGCGCCGCGAGAAACTCCTCTTCGTCCATCCACTTTTTATCCGTCACCAGGATATCGCGCAGGTAGGCCACGAGGCCGCCACCGAAGCTCGTGATGCCGATCTTGGCAAAAGCGTGGAAGATTTCCGCGGGGCCCGGCTTGCTATTCGTTTCGGGTGGCATGGGCCGGTTGTCCGATTTGGTAAACGAGAGCCGTCTTGGTGGTGCCGAGGGAGACCCACTCGTGGGCGTCGAGTTGGAGGGTTTTGTAGAAATCTTCCGCCCGTTTCAGGCTGGATTTATGGATTTCATCTTCGCTGTCAAAGCGGCATTGGAAGGCGAATTCGCCGCAGAAGGCGCGTTCGTATTTGCGGGTCCGCCACACGGCGATCGTTGTTTTGCCATTAAAGACTCCGCCGAAATGCAACTCGCCTACATCCACCTGCACCTCTTCGACGGCCATGTCATTGACGAGGCGGAGGGGTGACTCCCGGTCGGCCCCGACTTGGTGGATGGCCGGAAATGCGCTCGCGAGATCTTTCACGGCGACCTCCAGACCCTCGCGGGGTTTGGCCAGCACACAATTGTGCGAAAAAATCGACCGCGCTCCGCCGAGAGTCTCCCGGAGAGGCAGAAGCTCCTCCTTGAACTTGATCCGTGCAACGCCCCCGGACGTCGCGGGCCGCACGTCCACAGCCGCCGCCGCCTGAAAATCCGGGTGTCGGAATTTGAAGGTCAGCTCGGGAATGCCCTGAGGCCATCCGCCTTGGTAGTGGGTGCGCAAACGCAGGATGAAATGGTTGCTGTAAAGTGCGAAATCCTCCGTGTCGAAGAACAAGACCTCCCGCACATTGCTCTCAAAGGCATTCGCGGCTTCTTTGACTTTCACATCGAACTTCCTCGCCGTGCCGCGAACGATTTCCCAGAAATCCACGAAGGCCCGTGCTGACGTGAAATGTTGGGCCTGCAAAATCATTTTATACTCGCGATACTGAATGCGGTCGTGCGGGGTGTTTTCAATTTCGTGCTTCGCCATGAGGAGCATGAAGGCACAGACGAGGGGCCAAGGCAAAAGGCTTTTCGCCTTTCAAGTCGTGATCGAGTAATCAACAGATCATGAAAACAAAGTCTGTCGCGGTGATCGGAGCTGGGATGGCGGGCATCGGTGCGGCGCGGTTGCTTACGGAGGCCGGGTGCCGCGTCGTCGTTTTTGAAAAATCGCGTGGCCTGGGAGGGCGTTGTGCCACAAAACGCTGGGAGGGGCATTCCGTGGACCACGGTGCGCAGTATTTCACGATGCGGGATACCGATTTTTTTTCGGCGGTCCAGACGGCTTGTGGTGCGGATTTATTGGAGATCCACGCACCGATTTTGGACGAGGCCGGTCGCGAGCTGCCAAGAGACGCGCGGTTTTTTCATGCACAAGGGAACAGCCGTCTCGCACGCGCGCTTGCGGAGGGGCTTGACGTCAGGACGGGGGTGACGATTGAAGCCGTCCATGACCGTTGTGTGGCCGGGGAATGTTTTGAGGCGATTCTCAGCACGGCGCCATGGCCGCAGACCGTCAATCTGGCTGGATTGGCAGGTTCCCAAAATCCCTACGCTCCCTGCCTGGCGCTGCTCTTGCTCTACGAGGGTGAGTGGGTCGGCGCGACGGCCGGACGATATGCCGTGAGCGACCGCTCGGGATCTGCGGTGGCGTGGTCGGCTTGCGAAAATCACAAGCCAGGGCGGGTCGGTGCGGGTTTCACTCTGATGGTTGTCCATGCGGCAGAGGAATTCAGTCGCGTGCGGCTCGAGGATGACCCTGCGAGCTGGGCGGACAAGCTTCGGAGACTCACGGAGGCGCGTTGGGAGATTCCGGCAGATTCATTCCGGGGGATGCATCCGCACCGCTGGCGGTATGCCCGCATTGCTCAAAAAGTGGACATTCCCGCACTTCCCGAGGGATGGTATTTCGGGGGCGATCTGCTCTCCGAGTCGCGGGTCGAATCTGCTTGGCTGGCTGGTCGCGAAGCGGCGCGGCGGGTTCTTTCTGGCGCTTGAGCGCAGCAGGGAGCATTTTGTTATGACATGAATATCGGAGTCATCGGAGCGACGGGTTATGTGGGCAAAAGGCTTTCGCGTTTGGCGGCAGCGGCCGGGCATGTTGTGGTGCCCTTTTCTCGAAGTGCGCATGCCGGATTTCGCCGGATCGAGTCCTCGAAAGCTCTCGATTTTTCAGGCTTGGATGCCGTGGTGAACCTCGCGGGTGAGCCGATTCTGGGACCTTGGACGGCGTCCAAAAAAAAGAAAATCCTGAGCAGCCGCGTTGAAACCACGCAGAGGGTGGTGGAAAGCCTGCATTCCGGTGTGGGTGTTCTCATCAATGCCTCGGCGATTGGTTTCTACGGCAACACTGGCGAGCGGGAGGTCGATGAATCGGCTCCGGCGGGAAGCGGTTTTTTGGCGGAGGTGTGTCAGGCTTGGGAGGCGGCGGCTATGCCTGCCGAGGCGCTCGGTTGCCGCCTGGTGCGCCTGCGAATCGGCTTTGTGACAGGCCCCGGTGGTGCGATGGGGCTGGTGCGGCCGGTTTTTCAACTCGGCTTGGGAGGAAATCTGGGCAATGGGCGGCAGTGGATGAGCTGCATCCATGTGGACGATGTCGCGGGGATGATTTTGTGGGCGCTGGAAAACCAATCGGTGAGCGGTGCGGTGAATGCGGTGAATCCCGAACCGGTGCGGAATGCCGAGTTCACCCGCACGCTGGCAAAGGTGTTGCAGCGCCCCGCGATTTTGCCTGCGCCATCTTGCGCGCTCAAACTCGCTCTTGGCGAGTTGTCCCACGTCCTGCTCGACAGCGTGCGTGTTCGTCCAGGCGTGGCACAGCGCTTGGCCTATGCGTTCAGTTACCCCACGCTGGAAGCCGGTCTGCGCGCCGGATGATCGCTGCCTTGCGCGTGTCGTGGATTTCGCTAAAAACGCCTCATGGAAAAAGCAGCAAGGATCTTTGTGGCAGGGCATCGCGGCATGGTCGGCAGCGCGGTCGTCAGGCGTCTGCAGTTGGCGGGCTATGAAAACATCCTCACCCGCACACGGCAGGAACTCGACCTCATGGATCGCGCCGCCGTGCGCGCCTTTTATGAATCCGAGCGACCCGAGTATGTCGTCGATGCTGCTGCAAGGGTGGGGGGCATCGCCGCGAATTTCGAGAAGCCGGTGGAATTCCTCATCGAGAATCTCACGATCCAGAACAATGTCATTCAAGCAGCGGCGGATTTCGGTGTGACGAAGCTCCTCTTCCTCGGCAGCTCCTGCATCTATCCCAAGCTCGCTCCCCAACCGCTGACCGAGGACGCGCTGTTGACCGGCCCGCTGGAGCCGACCAACGATGCCTATGCAATCGCCAAAATCGCAGGCATCAAGCTCTGCCAATCCTATGCCCGTGAGTATGGGAAAAACTTCATCTCCGGGATGCCTACGAACCTCTATGGGCCGAATGATAATTTCAACCTCCAGACCTCGCATGTGCTCCCCGCGCTCATCCGCAAGGTGCACGAGGCCAAGAGGGACGCTGCAAACGCAGTGACGGTGTGGGGCAGTGGCACGCCGCGCCGCGAGTTTCTGCATGTGGACGACCTCGCAGACGCGTGTTTTTTCCTTCTCCAAAACTACGACTCACCCGAGATTGTGAACATCGGCTGTGGCGAGGATGTTTCGATCCGGGAGCTCGCGGAGACCGTCTGTGAGGTGGTCGGCTTCGAGGGCGATCTGGTTTTTGACACCTCGAAACCGGATGGCACGCCACGCAAGCTCATGAATGTGGACCGGCTCATCAACCTGGGCTGGAAGCCGCGCATCGGGCTGAGGGACGGCATTCGTGATGCCTACGATTGGTTTTTGAAGAACCGTTGAGCTACCGAGCCTGCTCAAGCGAGCAGGCTGTTGATGTAAGCGGACGGTTCGAAATTCTCGATCAAAACGACCGTCTCCCCGTGGCGGTGCATGCGGGCTTGGGTCACCAGGATTTCAGGCGTTTTGTGCGGTGCGAACAGGATGTCATCGTGGGTGGCGTTGAGGTGTTCCGCAAACTTGTCGGGTGTCAGGTCGCCGCCCAGATGGTCGCTGCGCCCCGTGGCCACGTGGATGGTGCCCCGGATTTTTTCATCCTGAATGTCGCGGCCTGAAACGGGGAGGACCTGTGTGCCGAAACCGAGCTCGCCGAGTTCCCCTGTGACGGGGTCCGAGGCGAGTTTGGCGTTGTGGGCCTCGACGACCGACGCATCACCGCTTAGGAGCTCGGCTTTTTGAATGCGACCTCCAGCGACATGCATCAGACCGATTGTGCCGTCCTCGTAGCGCATGGGGAACTCTCCCGACGCGCCGGTGGGAACATAATAAATCTCTCCGGCTGGAAGGTTGGCCACATCGGGCTCGTCACCCCGGCAAAGGCCGTGGCTCTTTTGCGCTTCCTGGCCGTCGAGTTCGAGACGGAGCGTGTGGGTTTTTCCGTTGAAGAGAAAATCGATTTCCACCCAATCCGCGTTTGTCATGCCGAGGCGCATTTTTTCGGCATCGGCGCTCACGTCATCATAACTCACCGCTAGACCTGTGCGGAGAATGGTTTGGTTCACGCCATGCAAGGTGGCTCCGCGAAATCCGTATTTTTTGGCGAAGGCGGTGAGAGGCGCCGTGGCCGAGTAGGTCGAAATGCAAAGAACGATGTCGTGGTTCGGATAGACATCCTTCTCCAGACTCACCGTGCGTCCATCCGGTGTGTGTGCTTCATCGGGCAGGTCGAGATTGCTACCACCCGTGATTTGGTAGGCATACATCTCGCCGCCATGCAGGCCGAGTTCCGCAAGCGTGCCGTCGCGGAGGGGCTCGTAGAAGAATTTCACAGCATTTTTTTGGATCGGGAGATCCGGGTTTTTCAGGAACTCAAAATCCTTGATCCCCGAGGCATCGGGGAGATCGATGAGGATGCAAATCCGCTGGCCGGCTTTGGGCTCGAACGTGCTTTTGAGCAGGGTGGAGAGCCTGAACGGTGGGAAGGTGCGGCGCGCGGCTTGGGTTGGTATGGTCATGGTGTGCATGCGGACGTCTATTACGTCGCCCAGCGTGTTGACGATTCAAAAAAATCTTCGCGGCCAGCTTCAGGAAATCGGTGTTTTGCGCCGCGGGACATCTGGGCTATGCATTGCTGCCGTGAATTACCTGACAGCCGTTCTCTGTGGCTTGGCGCTTTTGGTGGCCCAGTATTTTGTAGGCCGCGGTTCCTATCCTTTCCTGCCGCTCCCTGCCTATGGCGTGATTTGCCTTGCGGCCTTATCCAGCGTCTGGACGATGACGCGTCGCAATGTCGTTCAGCCTCGGTGGTCTTGTCTGGTATTTGTGACCGCTCTTGTGGGATGGATCGCGATTCCTCTGTCGATGAAGTCCGGACTCTGGTTGCCCGGAGCGGTTCTTCGCCTCGTTCTCGCGGGTTGGATCCTCTATTGCTTGGTGGTTTTTGTGATCACGGGCCCCGAGGAAAGGCTGGTGCTCGTTTCTGTCCTGCTGGTCGGCGCTTTTGCCCAGGCAGCGCTGGGGATTTTCCAATCGTTTTTTCCCGATGCTCATCCCTATTTGGGCTGGATTTCGGATTTGTGTCCTGAACGCATGGAGGGTCATGCCTTTCGGGCGCGGGGGTTTTACTACAACGCCAACCATCTGGCCTGGGGACTGAATTTTGCCGCGGCATTTGCTCTGGCTCTGGGAGTGTGGGGCCGGGTGGGCCTTTGGTTCCGTGTGCTCCTTCTCTACAGCGCGGCGATGTTTTTCGGGACGGAAATCCTCACACAAAGCCGGGGTGGACTTCTCGGAGCGGCAGCTTTGGTCATGGTTTTTCTGGCTCTCAGCGCAAGGGGACTCCTCCTCGGGGCTTGGGGCCGACGCGGGCGGATGACCGGTTTGATTTTTTCGGCCGTTCTCGTTTGCTTGTTTGCCGCATGGCAGGCTTACGAATCGAGTGATGCGGCGCAGTATCGCGCTCTCAATGCTGGAAATGAAAACTATCGGGCCGCCGTTTGGAAAACGGCCTTTCGTCAATGGCAGACCGAACCCATTGCAGGTGCGGGCGTGGGGACATTTACGAATTTCTCCAGGCAATTCCGATTCCGGCCCGACGCATTGGACGACATTTTTGCCCACAACGACTGGGTGCAGGCGCTTGCGGAAACCGGTTTGATCGGAGCGGGCCTTTGGACGTGCATCGGGCTTCTGCATCTCGCGTCGGGATGGAGGGCATTTGGCGTTCACATTAGAAAGAGACTCCTCGCAGGGACCTCCCCCACGAGTCTCAGGACGGCTTTGGAACTTGGAGCGATGTGTTCGTTGAGCGCGTTTGCCGTGCATTCATTCTTCGATTTCAACATGCAAATTCCAGCGAATGCTCTTCTGGCGTGTGTCTCACTCGGTATTCTGGCCTCACCAGAGCAGCGAACGCCGCTTGGAGGAGCTCGTGTGCTGGGGGCACGGCTTGTGTCGGGAGCCGCCATTGTCTCCGCGGTAGCCCTGGGCACTCTCTCCTGGCGCTCTGCGAGGGCCGAGCTCTCTTGGATCCAAGCCGATCTTGCCCTGGCGCGAAGGGACTCGGACGTTGCCCTCAAACTGGCGGACTCGGGGCTGTCCGCCAATCCGGAACACAGTGGCCTCATGGCCGCCGTTGGCCAGGCCGCCCTTGTTTCCGGCAAGCAAACCAGCCGTCCGGAGCAGGAAAGAAAGTCACTGCTCGAACGCGCTGCAAAAATGTTTTCCATGGCAAGTCAACGGGAGCCCGCTGATGCCTGGCACATGATCAATCTCGCCCACACATTCGACAACTCGGGGGATTTTGAAAAGGCCTCTCCCCTGCATCGGGAAGCCATAGCCAAGGCTCCGTTTTACACCACTCCGTATGAGTATTACGCCCTGCACTTGGAGTTGCGAGGATCAAGGGAAGAGGCTCTTCGCTTTTACGACCTCGCGCTTCAACTCCCTGATACAACTTTCGCCTCCGAACGCCGCGAGGCCCTCCTGAAAACAACCAAATGACGGAGTTCCTCGCTCCGATTTTCGATCCCCACGGAATGTAACGAAATCGTAACAGACAGCGCACAAAATTTCTTGCCATGCGATGGAAACTGTGGGCATAACGTTTAAATTTCTCTTCTCCTATGATTTTAAAATCCCACGTCCAA
The DNA here is from genome assembly GCA_037147075.1 of bacterium. Taxonomy (GTDB): domain Bacteria; phylum Verrucomicrobiota; class Verrucomicrobiia; order Chthoniobacterales; family Terrimicrobiaceae; genus UBA967. The sequence goes on along the minus strand of JBAWVX010000023.1, from coordinate 22,711 downwards.
AGCGCTACCTTCATCGTCGGCCTTGCTCTGGCGCCTATTTCAGCTCACGCCCAAAATACTTCTTCGCCGGGGGCATCCGCACCAAAACCTGCCAAAACCAACGGGGTCTCAAAAGAGCAAGCCCAAAAAATCTCGCAAGCCTTGTCGAAATCCTACGGATCTCAAGGTAATACCGAGGCCCTCATCGCTGCTGTCGCGGCAATGACTCAAGCCAATCCGGAGCAGGCTGCTGCCATCGCTGCAGCTGCGGCCTCGATCACTCCAGCACTCTCACCTCAAATCGCATCGACTGCAACCACCGCCGCACCTGCGCAAGCTTCCGCTGTGGCATCAGCCGTTGCCACTGCGGCCCCAGCTCAAGCTGCTGCTGTCGCGTCAGCGGTTGCCAAGGCCTCTCCATCACAAGCCGCCGCCGTTGCTGCCGCCGTTGCCACTGCGGCCCCAGCTCAAGCCGCTATCGTTGCAGCTGCAGTCGCCACTGCCGCGCCAACACAGGCTGCCGCCATTGCCGCTGCAGTGACCACAGTCGCCCCAGCGGCTGCTCCTCAGATCGCCGCGAGTGTTTCGGCGGCTGTTCCTGCCGCCGCAGTTCAAGTCGCCCAAAGCGTTTCTTCTGCCGCTCCTGATAAAGCCAATGCCGTTGCGGCCGCCGTTGTTGCAGCCGTCCCATCGGCTGATGCCGCTGCAATCTCGGCAGCCTCTCAAAAAGGCTCCCAGCAACCGATGCAAAGCGCCAACCAGCCCGTTATCACTGGCGATCAGGGACCAACAAATCAAGGTGAAAGCCTACCTGGCGCTACGGGATCGCAGACAGGCGGAAGCGGCACTCCGCCCCGCCCTTCCACCTCCTCGAATTAATCGAATGTTTCTCCTTCTTTAACGACATACTCCAATGAAAAAGAATCAACTGATCGGGATGCTCTGCCTGACTCTCGCAGCATCGCCTTGCTTCGCGCAGCAATCCGCCGAGGAATTTTACGGATCTCCTGCTCCGTCCGATTTTCCTCAGATGGATGGCCAGCCGGTGGACGACAACGCTGCGGCAATGGTGGAGAGCCCCAGCAATGATTCAGGCGGTGTGTTTGAGAAGAAGCCTTACACATTGTCCGCCGCCCTTCGCGAGGGTTTCGACGATAACTTGTTCACCACCGAAACTAACCGTTCATCCAGCTTCTACACGAACCTTGCTGCAGGCGCTGAATACAAGCTGGAAAATTCTCGTTTGCAGCTGTCGGCTGCTCTGAATGGTGGCGTCACTTATTATTACACCCGACCTGGCACTAAAAACGACTTCACCGGTGCGCTCGATCTTCAGGGCTCTTACAAGGCGAATCAGCGCTTGACCTTGAACTTCTCCACCAGCACAGCCTACCTTGCTCAACCCGATTTGGAAGTAGCCGGAACAAGCGCGAGAAACAACGGGGACTACATGTATTCCTCCACCACCATTGCTGGGTCATACCAATGGGCGGAGAAGTTCTCAACTGATACAAAATACAATTTCACCCCGTATCTCTACGTAGATAATTCTCTCAACAATGAGCAAGGGCGTATTGAGCAGACCCTAGGTCAGTCCTTTCGCTGGTTGGTCCTTCCCAAAACAACCGCCGTGGCAGAATACCGCGCGAACCCTGTCAACTACTACAGCGCGCCGCTCGACAGCTTTGGACAATTCTTCCTCCTCGGTGCAGACCAAGTCTTCAGCCCGAAATTTAAAGTTACGGGTCGCGGCGGTGCGGAGTTGCGTTTCTACACCTCCGACAATGACAATCCCGATTACTTTGGCCCGTTTGCGGAGTTGAATGGAATGTATGAATACCAAAAGCTCTCGAGCCTGGGTTTGAATATGCGTTACGGAACGGAAGCCTCCGGTCTGAACGGAGCAGCCACTCGAAACACATTCCGCATTGGCCTGAATGTCGTCCAAGGTCTTACTCCAAAGCTTTCCTTTAACGCCGGATTCAACTACCTGAACAACTACTACAATCAATTTGACAAACAAAATCCATCCCCGAGCTTCTATGAGAACATCGTGGAGTTTTCATTGGGTGCGAATTTCAAAATCAATAAAAATATCGTCTTGCAGGGTGGATACACAAGAACAGTCGACGCCGCTCCTGCATCTGAACAACTCAGCTACTCCCGCAACGTCACATTTGTGGGTGTGAATGTTGTTTTCTAACTTGAGGTTGCTTGACAGTCAAAGCTTTGCCCGATTCCGCTCATTCGGAAATTCTTTTAGCAGTTTTTCTCTGCAATTGTGGCTCAAGGTTTGAATCCCAACAGACCTTGTGAGTAAATTTCGATTACCTCAATGAATAAAGAAGATCCCAACGAGTTACAACTGCACTTCCTCGACTACTGGCGTGTCATTCGCATACGCCTCCCACTCATCGTTTTGGTTTTCCTTCTTGTCGTCATCACGACAGGAATTGTCACGTATTTCCTGCCAAAGCAATACGAGTCGAGCGTGACGATGCAGATCAATCAGAACGACACTTACCTTAAAGTCTTCGACGATCGAGGAGGCGGCGGGGGATTTGATCCTCGTTTCATCACGACGCAATTTGAAATCATTCAGCGAAAGGAAATTCTTTATCCCGTCATTGAAGCTCTTGGTTTGGAGCAAAAGTGGAAAAAACTCTACGGGATTACTGGAAAAGAACAAACGCTTTTCAGGTTGCGTCGCATGATCGATGTGAGAGAAATACGCAATACGGAATTGATTCAGATTGGTGTTTTAGACCAAGATCGAAACGAAGCTGCAGAAATCGCCAATCGAATTGCCGAGGAATATCAGCGTCGCCGCATCGGTGAGCAGCAAGGAACAGTCAATCGCTCCCTCATCCAGCTCAAGGATGAGGTTGCCAAGCAAAGCCGCAGGGTGGACGAATTACGCGCGGAAGCCCAACGGATCAGGGTCGAAAACGAAATTCAGGACCTGAATCCCGATAGTGTGGTGGACCCGATGCAGGCGGCCAATGAGGTTTTATTATCGGTCGAACAGCAAGTGAGCACTGAAAGACTTCGAGTCTCATCTCTCAGGGCGAAGTATGAGCAGATCAGCAAGCTCACGGACGACCAGATCATGCGCAGCATCAGCACTTTGGATGTGCAAGACCCGACAATTCTTCAGATGTTACCTCAATACCAAGAGGTTGCTTCGGAAGAAGCACGTCTCTTGAACAGTGGATTAGGTAGTAACCACCCCACAGTGAAATCCATTCGTGCCAAAAAAGAGGTCATGTCAAAACAGTTGGCCTCACAGATTGCCTCGCTCCGAGCCAGTATGGAGGCGAATATCCGCATCGGAGAGGCCTCAATCCAAGAATTGGAACAAAGGCTTCATGAATCCCAATCCAAACAGCAAGCATCAAAAACCCGCGCCTCTGGTTATTACGAGGCAAAAAATAATTATATTCAGGCCAAAAAAATATTGGAAGCGGCTGAAATGCGCCTTTCCACGGAAACCATGCAACGGACCATGCCTCAAGATCCGGCTGTCATCTGGGAGCGTGCCGAACCTGCGGATTTTCCCTCGCGCCCCAGGGTTTTGCTCAACATGATCCTTGGCGTTGTTGTCGGGATCGGTTTCGGCGTCGGCTTGGCTTTTTTCATCGAGTATCTGGATACCAGTGTGAAAACCCTCGAGGAAGTGGAGAGTCTGCTTAAAGTTCCTGTGCTGGCGGTGATTCCTAAAAATATAAGCATCCTCATTCGCGGAAATGACGACAATCCGGATTCGGAGGCCTATCGCATTATGCGCACCAACATTGAATTCAACCGCAAGTCTCCTGCGGCGAGTTCGATTACCATGGTCAGCGGCGGGCCGGGTGAGGGGAAATCAACGACCCTCAACAACTTGGCATACACTTTCGCAAAGGGCGGGTATACAACCCTCCTGGTTGACGCTGATTTGCGCCGTCCATCTCAACACCGCATCTTCGGCGTTGATAATACGCGGGGCCTCAGTGATTATCTCACAAAAAACATCCAGTTGGAGGACGTGGTGCGTGCGACGAAGCTTGACAATCTTTATTTCATGCCCAGCGGATTGCTTCCTCGTGATGCCGTTGGCATCCTGAACTCCCAGCGCATGTTGGATATGATCCAAGACGCCAAGAGCCGCTTTGACATTGTTTTCTTTGACTCACCGCCAATTTTGGGGGTTAGCGATGCCTCCGTGCTCTCAAGTGAGGTCGACTTGACTATTATCGTTGTGCAGCATCGCAAGTTTCCAAAAAGCATGCTCCAGCGTGTCAAGATGGCGATCAACAATGTCGGTGGAAAAACGCTTGGTGTTGTGTTAAACAACGTGGACGTTCGACATGATCGTTACTACGAGTATTACACAAGTTATTATAATTATTATCACAAACCAGTTGCACAACCGCAAGCCAAAAAACCAACTCAAGTTGCTTCGGCTGTGACCAATGCCGTAAAAACGACGGAGAAAACCAGTGATTACTAGAAGATCGACCTTTGTTCACCTGATTGTTTCAGCCCTCGCCATCGGATGCGCCTTGGCACAAGATGCGCTTCTGAGATCCGGCGATATGTTGGAACTGCGCTTGGGAGGAGTGCCTCCCGAGGAGGTCCAGCAAGTTTCTGGTCCCTATACTATTGATGGCGATGGTTTTATAAATCTTCCTCACATCGGAAAGATTCGCGCCGACCAGACCACCCAATCCGAATTACAGCGGGCTATTGAAGCGTCCTATAAATCTCAACAAATTTATACTAATCCATCAATTACCCTCACCATTCCGAATACAGCGCGATTTGTTAACACGGGTGGTGAAGTCAAAGCGCCCCAACGTGTTCCTTTTACAGCAGATTTAACTCTTCTTGGTGCCATTAGTGCCTCAGGCGGTTTTACAGAATTTGCAGATCAGAAAAAAGTGCGTCTTCTCCGCGATGGTAAGGTCACGATCGTCAACGTAAAAGATGTTCGCAAGGATCCCGAAAAGGACGTTCGGCTTAAGCCTGGTGACAGGATTGAAGTGCCGCAAAGCTTTTGGTGATAGGCTTGTGAGCTTTTGTTTTTACGTCCAACGGCGATCGAGACCAATTGGATTTGTCGGTTTAACCCGAAAACAGATTTCTAGGCAGGAGAACAGGATGATCAGGAAAGGCTTTGGCTTTTTATTGGATATCGCACACATCACCTGAAACAGATTGGATCACAGGCAGATCATCCTCTGTGTCCTCGGTGCGATTTGACTCGTTCGCTCCCGCTCACTCGCCCTGCGCGCCAACCTCCGGTAGCTCGTTCTCGCACCTGCCCCGGTGCTCGATTGTGGCTAATTCTGCTGGATTCCGATTTGTTCTTCTGAAAAAACGGTCTTCCAGTCGTTTTTCATACTCACGATCATCCATTTGCGAGCCGGCGCTTCGTCAAGAGCCTTGTCTAATCGACCAATGAGGGAATTTCGGTCGTAGGCCGTTTCCCGCTCGTTATCATCATGGTGGATAATGGCGCCAAAACGAGGCCCGGGGCCCGAGGTTGTCCACTGGAGCATCTCGAGGTCGCCGTCGGAATTGCCGAATGCCATAACGGGGCGGCGACCGATGTTTTTGTAAATACCCATAGGTTTGCCGCTGCCATTGTTAAAAAACTCCACCTCTGGGAGCAGGAAGAGTTCTGAAGTTCCTTCGCGCGTCTCAAAGTGCATTTTGACATTCGACCCGACGACTTGTTCGGAAGGAATGCCGTAGAGTTTTTCCGTGTAACTCCGCATAAACTCGATCCCTCCCCCTGATACGAGGAAGGTTTTGAAACCTTTGGAGCGAAGGTATTCCAAAAGTTCGATCATTGGACGGTAAGCCATCTCTGTTTGTAGGCGACCCGTTTTGGCATTGCGCGCGGTCTGGAGCCACCTCGTGGCTGCCTCAGCGATTTCACTTGTGGTTAAACCATCACAAGTGGCTCGAACGAGATCTGAAAAGGCCTGATCCAAGCCCTCCGATTGCAAACCCTTCAGGCGACCTTCCAGAACGGACTTGAAAGGCTCCTTGTCTCGCCACTCCGGGTGCCTCGGCGCCAGTTCCTTGATCCGGTCAATAGCGAAGGCAAATTGGACGTAGATCGGCTGCTCACTAATCAGGGTGCCATCATTGTCAAACACGGCGATGCGTTCGGCCGGTTCGATGAAATCCGGGGAATCGGGCTTGGTGACCTTCTCCACAAAGTCGACGATAGCCGTGAGGGTCCGGCCCTCGTTCCAAGATGGAAGGGCCTCCTCGGACCAAGCAAGGCAAGGAAGCAGAACCAAGAAAACAGCGACTTTGAGGAGGCATGTTTGAGCGAAGGAGTTGAGAGATTTTAGGGGAGATAGGTTTTTCATTGGCGGAGAAAGTTCATAGAATCAAGAGCACGTCCGCAATGTTCGATGGTGACGTTTTAGCCAAGTCCGACTCTGTGACAGATCTGTAACATGAAGTCATGGGAGGATCGTCGCAGTTCTTTTATTTTATGCAAAGGGTCTTGCCTAGTTTAGAAGCAAAGATTATGGACAAATCGCTAATCTTCAGTGAAAAACAAGTATCTAAAAAGGCACATGTTTCAGAGGTCAAATTCCGGAGGGTTTTAAAGTGTTTTTGCGAAGACATCCCAGCCACATCGACGGCCAATTCGAGTGCGATCAACCGCAATACCGTTCAACGGATTTTCACTCTGCTTCGTGACTGGATCGTTGATATGGCCATTGAGGAATCCAAGCCGTTTGTCGGGGATATTGAAGTTGATGAAAGCTATTTTGGCCCCAGGAGGGTTCGTGGCAAACGCGGAAGAGGAGCGTTCAGCAAAATCCCTGTTCTGGGCCTGCATAAACGACAGGGAGGGGTGTTCTTGAGTGTCGTCAAAACTGTTCCAAGGCAAAGCATATACCAATTCTTCAAGGCCGAATCGTGGAGGGCAGTGATGTTTACACTGATGGCTGGAAGGCTTACGATGGATTGGTAACAAATGGCTATCAACACCACCGCATTCACCACAATGAAAATGAATTCGCGAGAGGTAAAATCATGTCAACGGCATCGAATCCTTTTGGAGTTATGCGAAGTTTCGCATGACAAAACTTCGCGGGGTCCTGAAGGAAAAAATCCTCATTCACCTCAAAGAATCGGAGTGGCGTTTCAATCATCGAAGTGATAATATCTACCCGATTTTGTTAACTCAAACCCGCCATTCTCCCCTCTAAACTAGGCAAGACCCTTCTTGATTGCTTTGATCCCTGAAAATCCATTCCACCTGGTCCGGGAATCGGGGGATGGCCCAGCCCCCGCCCAACTGCATTTCAAGGGCGACTTTCAAATGCCGATGACCGGCCTGGTGGGCATCGACATGAGGTGCGTCGAATCGACCTCCCGCCTGTGCGAGTTCCACGACACCCATGTTTGGAGCTTGTGGTTCCAAGGCGCGATCCTCGCGCTGGAGGATTCCTGGATTTTTCAGAATGGGGAATCAAGAGCCTCCGCACTCGCATGGGGAGCCCCTCCGCGCTTTGCCAGCGATTTTCCCGAAGGGAAATTGCGCGACCTGCTTGAGGATTCCTCGGACATCCGCGCCCTGCGCAAAACCGCCTCGGCGCGGTTGGTGCGGGAGTTTTACGAGGGCTTCGACTCCAATGGCCATGTCGTGGTGCGGCTCGCGCTGGTTCGCATCGCAACACCTCGTGCGGCCAGAATCCGAAGCACGCTGCTGGAGATTCATACCGTCCCGGACTGCGACATCCAAGCTGAGGAACTGCGCCGCCACCTGCTCGCGGCAGGCTGCACGCCCGCGCAGGAGAACCTCATCCAGTTGGTCTATAAAATGCGGGGCGTGCGCCCGGTGGCCTACTCACTCAAGCCCAGACTCAACTTCCCGCCCGAGGCGCATGCCCGCTCGGTGCTTCTGGAGACATACAACAGCTTGCTCTCGATCGCCCGCTGGAACGAGACAGGAATCATCAAGGACATCGACACCGAGTTTTTGCACGACTACCGCGTTTCACTCCGCAAGCTGCGCTCGGTCATCAGCCTCATCAAAGGCGTTTTTCCAGATGCCCTCATGGATTCCTGGAAGAAAAAGCTCGGGGCGATCTGCCGCGAGACGAATGCGCTGCGCGACCTCGATGTCTATATCCTTTCGCGCTCCCGGCTCTCGCGTATGCTCCCGGAGGAACTCCGTGCGGGACTGGATGGCTTTTTCAAGGAGCTCGAGTCAGCCCGCGCCATCGAGGCCCGCCGAGTCGGGGCATTTCTGGGTTCCGACTCCTACAGGAGTGAAGTCGTCTCGCTGCAAAATGCCTGGGCCTCGGCTCACACGATCGAAGAAACTCCCAACGCCCGGCTTCCGATTCAGCAGATCGCAGGAGATCGTATCTTGAAACGCTTCCGCCGGATCCGCAAAATCCGCAAATCGATCACTCCCGAGACGCCCGATGAGGTCATCCACAGCGTGCGGATCGAGTGCAAAAAAATGCGCTATCTGCTCGAGTGTTTCGGCAGTCTATTTCCGGAAGAGACGGTGGCTCCGCTTGCACGCCAGTTGGCCAAACTTCAAAACCGCCTCGGCCGCTACAACGATACCTCGGTGCAGCAAGACCACCTGCTCCAACACGCTGGCAAGCATCTTGACTCGGGGGACACGCGACTCGCGCTTTCATTGGGTGGCCTCATTGGCAGCCTGCACCATGAACACGCCTCGCTGCGCGAAAATGTCTTGAACGCACTCGCCGAATTCACGCGCGGGTCGAACGCGGATCGCGCCGCCAGACTCGCCAAAAAACCGAAACCTCCAACACGCCTCACTTGACTCGGCAGCGGCGCAGTCGTCTTGTGAGCTTGCGAACACCGGCCAATGAAAGCCCTCAAATCAGAACGCCTCTTTCTGGTGGAAGGAAAACTTCCGCCACTTGAGGGCGCGAGCCACGTCCCGATCCGTCTCGGCTGCCTGGCGCATGACCGCTCCCGCGAGGTGTGGATTCGACAGACCGGGACCAGCTTTGAATTGTGCGTGTTCAACGCGCCGACGAATGGCGGTAAGCCGGAGTCTGTCCCGCTCACCCGGCAAACCTTCGAATCCTTGTGGAAGCAGACGACGCTTCACCGCGTGGACCTCGAGCGGCATACCTTGCCCTGCGGCGATGGCTTGATCGAACTCGACATCTACGACGGGGAACATGCGCCCCTGGCGACGGCGCGGATTGCTTTCGAGTCGGCTGGAAGTCGCCGCAAATTCCGCAAACCGTCTTTCTTCGGGCGTGAGATCACAGTCCCCGAGTCGCACGATCTGCGCCAGATCGCGCTCCACGGCCTCCCCCTTTCGGGGGAGGCCTTCGTTCAGGCGGGAGCGGTTCCGTTTCTTTTCAAAAAAGGCGTTCTCCATTTGGTTCTCATCACAAGCTCTTCCGGGGAGCGTTGGCTTATCCCAAAGGGCCACTTGGAATCGGGCATGACACTCGAGGAGGTCGCGCTTATGGAAGCCGCCGAGGAGGCCGGGGCGATCGGGACGATCGAGCCGGGATGCCGCGCCAAGTGCGCCACGGAGGACGGACGCACGCTCCAGCTCTTTCCCCTGCGCGTCGCCACGCTCTTGCCGCACTGGCCCGAGCGATTCGTGCGGCGCCGTGTTGTTTTGCCCGTCTACCGCGCCTTGCTGAGGATCAGCGATCCCTTGTTGGCACGCGCGCTCCGCGACCTCTCACGGCATCTGCGACCCTGAAACCGGCGCTGAGACTGGTGCCAGAATGGCGTCCCGCATGCCATGCAGGAGTTTTTTGTCATCCGGACAGATCGTGGCGAGCGCGCCGCCAAGCCGGGTCGATTTTTCTCCGACAAAAAAATACGGGCAAAGGCGCACGCGGCCGCGCATCCGTTGGATTTCGCTAAGCGCCGGAGTCCAGTATTCCGCATCGAAGAGTCGGCCCGCGTGAAAGACCTGCAGAATATGCGGCTGTGCGGGGAATGCGGCCAATGCGGACTCCAACTCGGCCTGCCATTCTTTTTGAGGCAGGTCGCTGGCCACCACCACGCCGCGCGAGCCCCATGCCTGCTCGGAGAAACCGCTCACCTTCAGAATAAAGCTCCGGCGCTTCTGGCTGAACCTCGACACATCGTCCCAAGAATGCGCCTCGAGTCGCGGCAAGACGGCGTGACGGGGCAGCGGAGCGGGATCGACCAGCCAAGTGTAAGGGATGACTTTTTGGAGAGCTAAAAACGCCCGCTCGCCGAGTTCGCGCCGCCAGAAGTCTTCCAGAGGCTTCAACCAAAAAAACGCGAACCAAAGCTTCTCCTCGAGCGCCGGCTTGAACGGCGGAGTGACTTGAAGCGAGCGGTTCCGAAGACCGTCCATGATCTGTCCAGCGGCTGGAACATTCGCCAGATCGAAGAGTTCAAAAAAACGGTAGAGCCTCGGCTGCCAGTCGTCTCGTGGCACGGCATCGACCACACGCCACTTCGGCATGGAGGCGTTCAACTCCGCCGCGAGCCATTCCATTTCGGGGCGGTAGGTCGCCGCCTCCTCCGAAACCACAATGTCTCCCCCCGGCAGAATCTCCTCGAATCCGCGCAGCATGCCATCCGCTCCACCCAGAACATCGAATCCCAGACCCGAGTAGGTTTTTCCGAGCCAGGCCGTGAGGCCGATTCCGCCCGGCACACTGTCGATCTCGGCAATGGCGAAGCCATCATCCGTGAGAACCAAGTCCGGACGGATCACGCGCGGGATGTCGTCCGCCAGTCCGCATTCCCGCTGGAATGCGAGGAGTTCTGGCGGTTTCCCCGCGTCGAGGATTTCGGCAACCCAAGCAGGCTGGCGACCCTTCGCGCTCTGCCGGTAAAGCTGGTCGCAAGCTCTCAAGAAGAGCATCAGCCGGTAGCCGAGTTTTTCGAGTTCCGGTGCGAGGCCGGCTGGCAGGACAAAGGGGCTCGGGGCGATGCGCCATTCCTTTTCGTGAAAAAGCCCGCCCTCGGGCAAGGAGGCGTGAACGGCCCGGGCCGATTCGAGCGGGGTCATGAGAGGATTTTGAGGGCTTGCCGGATGAGATCCTCGGAGGTGGGCATTTCCTCCCCGGTCTTCATCACGGCGCGAATCGCCTTGTGCGCCTCGACTTGTTTGTAACCGAGGGAAATCAAAGCCAGCACGGCGTCATGGAGGCGGACATCCTCTTGGCTCGGGGCGTTCTTCGCGCTGGAGGCCTCCCACTCGGCTGCGACGCCGACCTTGTCCTTCAGCTCGAGCACGATTCTCTCGGCCGTTTTTTTTCCAACGCCGCTGATCTTCGAGATCGTTCCGGTATCCCCCGCGACCACGGCGGATTTGAACATTTCCACCGAGAGTCCGCTCAAGACGGCCAGGGCGATCTTGGGGCCCACGCCGGTGACATGGTTGAGCAGCAGGCGGAAAAGGTCGCGCTCGCCCGGCGTGCAGAATCCGTAAAGCACATGGGCATCCTCGCGGACGGCGAGATGCGTGAGGATTTTCACAGCGGCACCTGGCGCGGGCAGCCGTTCGAAACTTGATATGGGGATCATCACTTGATACCCGACACCATGCACATTGACGACGATCTGGGTCGGGAGAGACTCGGCCAGTGTTCCTTCTAAAAACGCGATCATGATGCCTGTCATTACTACCAGAGCCCGCACCGGACTCAACAGGGCGATCCGGTTTTTTCTTTTCGCCTTGGCGCTCGTTCCCCCACTCCGCGCCGACGAGTGGGCGCTCCTCGTGGAGCCGTCTTTCATGGATTACAAAATGCGCCGCCCGATCGAGGACTCGCAGCGCACGATTCTCGCCATCGCCCGGATCATCGACGGGGAAATCCACCCCCTCACGCGCGAGGAGAAAAAATCCGTCCACATGACCTATCCCCAAATCCGCGAGGAGGCGTTGCAGACGGCTTCGAGGGTCTTCAAGCAAATGAAGCCCCGCTTGGTGCGAAACAATAAAAAGGTGATCCAGTATGCCTCGATCGAGTCGGACGATCCTCTGACGGCCTCCTGTGTGCTCGCGCCGGAGTTCGCCGAGGCATTTCATGACACGCTCGGCCCGGACCTGCTCGTGGCGATGCCGACGCGGAACCAGGTGCTTGTTTTTTCGAGACAGGATGATGTCCACCTCCGCATGGCCGAGGAGATCATCAATGCCTATCTCTCCTCGAACTACCCTGTGAGCCGCGAAATCTTCGCCCTGGAAAACGGCAACCTCCGCTCGCTCGGAGTGCTCGAATAGCTTGCCTGCCCGCGCCTTCCGACTACGAATCCAATCCATGCAAGGCGACATTGAACGCGTTCTCTTTCATGAAAAAACCATCCTCAGCCGCTTGGACGGAATGGCGCGCGAAATCGCCCGCGATTACGAAGGCAAGGAACTCACCGTCGTCTCGATTCTCAATGGCAGTTTCATTTTCATGGCGGACCTGCTGCGCCGCATTCCACTTCCCTTGCAAATCGACTCCTGGAGCGTCTCGAGCTATCACGGCACCAAGTCAAAGGGCCGCGTTGAATTCCGCCAAAATGCCATCGCCGATGTCACGGGTCGCCATGTTCTCATTCTGGACGACATTCTCGACAGTGGCCTGACCTTGCGTGCCATCGTGGACCGGCTCGCTGCGGAATCCGGCGCGGCCAGCATCCGCTCCTGTGTCCTGCTGCGCAAAAATGTGCAGCGGGAGGTTTCGGTCGAGGCCGATTATGTGGGTTTTGAGATACCGAACGAGTTTGTGGTTGGTTATGGGCTGGACTACAACGAGCGATACCGCAACCTGCCCTTCATCGGCGTTCTCACGCCCGGGGCCATCCGCCGCCACGCCCGCTGAGAGCGGGTTTGGTGCCAAATCCGCACGCGCTCCGGCGATAGAAAAGCCTCCTGTTCCAATCGTCGGAGGGTCGATTTTTCTCGAAAAAATTTCTCCACATTCTCAATTGTGGAGCGATTCTTGCTCACTCTTTATTTCCGAACATGAACCAAGCTCTGCCATCCCGCGATTCGAACGGTCTCTACAATCCCGACCTCGAGCATGACGCCTGCGGCGTCGGACTCGTGGCCCAGATCAGTGGCGAACGCTCGAATGCCATCCTCGAGACCGCTCTGCGCTCCATCTGCAGCCTCATGCATCGCGGTGCGCTGGATGCCGACGCGAAGACAGGCGATGGTGCTGGTATCACGACCCAGATTCCTTACAAAATCTTCACTCCCGAGGTGGAGAAACTGGGCCACACTCTCTACAATCCCAGCGACCTCGGAGTGGGCGTCATGTTCCTGCCGGCACACAACGAATACGAAACCGCCCGCGCCCGCGCGATCACCGAGGAGGTCCTCGAAAAACGGGAGCTTTTCGTGTTCGGTTGGCGCGAAGTGCCCATCAACGACCATGTGCTGGGCGAAAAAGCCCAGTCCACCATGCCTCTCATCGAGCAGGTGCTCGTCGGCCGCCCCGCCGGGATGTCCGATGACGACTACGAGCGCCGCCTTTTCCTCGCCCGCAATGAGATCGAGGACCGCGCCGCCGCCGACAAGATCAAGGATTTTTACATCCCCTCCTTTTCGCACCGGACGATTGTCTACAAAGGCCTGCTTGTCTCGGCCTCGTTGGAAAAATTCTACCCCGATCTCGCGAATCCTGACTACGAGACGGCGATCGCCCTTTTCCACCAGCGTTACAGCACCAACACATTCCCGACCTGGCCGCTCGCCCATCCCTTCCGCATGCTCGCGCACAATGGCGAGATCAATACGATCCGCGGCAACCGGAACTGGATGCACGCCCGCGAGGCCGAACTGAAAGCGGATTTCTGGGGAGCCGACATCGACCTCCTCAAACCCATCATCCAACCCGGCGGATCCGATTCCGCGAGCCTCGACAACGCGCTGGAGGTTCTCACCATGAGTGGCCGCAGCATTCTGCACGCCGTGACGATGCTTGTGCCGCCATCCTACCGCTCGGACCCGAATCTGTCTCAAGAACTGAAGAATTTTTACAACTACCACCGTTGCTTCTCCGAGCCATGGGACGGCCCTGCCGCGCTCGCATTCACCGATGGCGTCATCGCCGGCGCATGCCTCGACCGCAACGGCCTCCGCCCCGCCCGCTACAACATCACCGAGGATGGAATGTTCGTCATGGCCTCCGAGGTCGGCGGCTCCGAGCTCGATCAGCTGAAAATTGTCGAGAAAGGCCGACTCGCTCCGGGTGAGATGATCGCCATCGACACCGCCTCAGGAAAACTCCTCCGGGATTTCGACATCAAGGCCGACCTCGCCGCGCGGCAACCTTACGGCGAATGGTTGAAATCCAATCTCAACAACCTCCCGCAGCTCATGGAAATGCATGTCGCCGCACCCGCCGGTGAACTCGACATCCTCACGCTCACGCAGCGTCAAGTCGCGTTCGGCTACTCCTCCGAGGAGGTCGACATGGTCATCAAACCCATGCTCAAGGATGGCGCGGAAGCCGTCGGCTCGATGGGCGATGACACTCCGCTCGCCGTGCTCTCGGCGAAACCACGGCTGCTCTACACCTACTTCAAACAACTCTTCGCCCAGGTGACCAATCCGCCGATCGATCCGATCCGCGAGAAGCTGGTCATGAGCCTGAACACCGTTCTGGGCTGGCGGAAAAACATGCTCGCCGAAACGCCCGAGCATGCGCGTTTAGTGAGCATCGAGTCCCCCGTGCTCCTCGATGAGGAACTGGCAGCCATCCAGTCTGTTGGTGGCGAACACAAGGCATCGACCGTTTCCACACTCTGGAGCGTCACGGAAGGCGAGGACGGCCTCGAACCTGCCATCAAGCGCATCTGCGCCGAAGCCGAGGCGGCGATCGATGCCGGCACGCGCATCCTCATTCTTTCGGATGCCGGCGTTGATCACGAAAAGGTCCCTGTTCCCATGCTCCTCGCGGTGGGAGCTGTGCACCACCACCTGATCCGCGTTGGAAAGCGCATGCGTGCCAGTTTGGTTTGCCAGACCGGCGAAGCCCGTGACGTGCACCAGATCGCCTGCCTCATTGGTTACGGCGCTGCGGCGGTGAATCCCTACCTCGCTTTTGAAACCATCCGCGAACTCCTCGAGCGCGACGGAGCGAATGGCGACTTCGCCAAATCGGTTATCAACTACCGCAAGGCCATCGAAGCAGGTATCCTCAAAATCATGTCCAAAATGGGCATCTCGGTGGTCAACAGCTACCGGGGCGCGCAGATTTTCGAAGCCATCGGCATTTCCTCCAAGCTCATCGAGGAATGCTTCAAAGGCACGCCATCCCAAATTGAAGGCATCGGCTTCAAGGAAGTCGCCATTGAATCACTGACCCGCCACGCCATGGCCTACTCGGAGGCCGTGCCGATCGAGCCGGGCAAACTTTCCGACCCCGGCTACTACCGTTTCCGCCGTGGAGGCGAGATGCACGCCGTGACCCCGCCGGTGCTCCAAAGCTTCCATGCCTATGTGGGCATCAAAGGCGCCGATAAGGCCGGCAAGGCGGAGGATTATAAAAAATATGTCGACTCCGTGTTGGCCAACACGCCTGTGGCACTCCGCAATCTCTTGGAAATTCTGCCCAACAGCGAAGGCCCGATCTCGATCGACGAGGTGGAGCCCATCGAGGACATCCGCAAGCGTTTCACCACAGCCGGCATGTCGCTCGGAGCCCTGAGTCCCGAAGCCCACGAGTGCCTTGCCATCGCCATGAACCGCATCGGCGGCAAGTCGAACAGCGGCGAGGGCGGCGAAGACCCGGCCCGCTTCAAACGCCGCGACAATGGCGACTGGGCGAACAGCGCGATCAAACAAATCGCTTCCGGACGCTTCGGCGTTTCGGCAGCCTACCTCGCCAGCGCGAAGGAAATTGAAATCAAAATGGCCCAGGGCGCGAAACCCGGCGAAGGCGGACAGCTCCCCGGCCACAAGGTGAGCGCCTATATCGCCAAGCTCCGCCACTCGGTCGAAGGCGTCACCCTCATTTCCCCGCCGCCGCACCACGACATCTACTCGATCGAGGATCTGGCCCAACTCATCTACGATCTCAAGCAGGTCAACCCCCGCGCGCGCATTTGCGTGAAGCTCGTCTCCACCGCAGGCGTCGGCACCATCGCCGCAGGCGTGGCCAAGGCCCATGCGGACATCATTCTCGTGAGCGGACACGAGGGCGGCACAGGAGCCTCCCCGCTCAGCTCGATCAAACACGCCGGCGGCCCATGGGAACTCGGCGTCGCCGAGGCGCATCAGGTTCTCATGCTCAATGGCCTCCGCAACCGCGTGACCCTCCGCACCGACGGCGGCATGCGCAGCGGCGAGGACATCGTTTACGCCGCCCTGCTAGGAGCCGAGGAATTCAACTTCGGCACAGCCGCCCTCATCGCGATGGGTTGCGTCTATGTCCGCCAGTGCCACCTCAACACCTGCCCCGTCGGCGTTGCCACGATCGACGACCGCCTCCGCGCCAAATTCAAAGGCCGCCCGGAAAATGTCGTCGCCTTTTTCAACGGCGTCGCCACCGAGGTCCGCGAAATCATGGCCCGCCTCGGCTTCCGCACCATTGATGAAATGGTCGGCCGCGTCGAGTGCCTGCGCCAAAAGCAAATTCCCGACCATCCGAAGGCCAACACCCTCGACCTCTCGCGCCTGCTCGTGAATGTCGCCGCTGATGATCCCTCCGCCGTGCGCCATGCCACCCGCTCGCGCAACGATGGACCCGAGGACTCGACGCTCGACGAAACCGTTCTCCAGGATGCGAAGGATGCCATCACCGATGGCCGCCCGATTTCCCTGTCCTACGAAGTCGAAAACACCAGCCGCTCCGTGGGAACACAAGTCTCCGGCGAAATCGGCTACCAATGGGGCGAGGAGGGCATTGCCAACGGCACGGTCGAACTCAAACTCACCGGCAGCGCGGGCCAGAGCTTCGGCGCCTTCCTCTCGCCCGGCGTGAGACTCCTCCTCACCGGCGAGGCGAACGACTATGTCGGCAAGACCATGAGCGGCGGCGAGATCGTTATCAAACCGGAAGCCGGCTCCCTCTTTGCCCCGCATGATGCCATGATCATCGGCAATACCGTGATGTATGGCGCGACCGGTGGACGCCTCTTCGCCAGTGGCCGAGCCGGCGAGCGCTTCTGCGTCCGCAACTCCGGCGGCACGGCTGTCGTGGAAGGCATCGGCGACCATGGCTGTGAATATATGACCAATGGAACCGTCGTCGTCCTTGGCCGCACAGGCAAAAACTTCGGCGCGGGCATGACCGGTGGAAACGCCTTCATCCTCGACCTCGAGAACCGCTTCGAAAAGCTCTACAATAACCAACTCGTCTCGATCGGCCGCCTGGCCTCCGAGGCCGACATCGCCACGCTCAAGGCTCTGATCCAAGAGCACCACAAGCTCACCGACAGCCCCCGCGCTGCGGAAATCCTCGGAGCCTGGGATAAATTCCAGCCGCTCTTCTGGAAGGTCAGCCCGAATGTCCCCGCCGCCAAACCCGTGCCCGAGCCATCCAAAGAGCCCGAGGCCACCGGCAAGGTCATCAGTGAGGAAGTCATCGCATCGCGTTAGCGTCCGCTTGCTCTAAAAACGGCATGACAGCTCCCGTAGGAACGTTCTCGGAGTCAGTGAGGATGAAAATGTGCTCAATAAGGTGCTGCAGAGTACCTGTCACCACCTTTTGAGACCTTCCTATGTGTTGCTGCATTTTGGCTGCCGGAGCAGGAGACGGCTTTGAAAAGTAAAGCCCTACCGGGCCTGTTCCAATTCCTGCTTCCCGTCTCGGTCGGTTGGTCTTTGGCGGAAGTGAGCAGGCATGAGAGTGGGGAGCCTTTTTCCCAAGCAGGTTTGGGGCTTTTGCTGTCCGGCATTGGGGCGGCTTACATGTTGGACACGATTGCAGATCGCCGGTCCGATTCGCAATGGGTGACGGGAGGACTCTGGTTGACCTTTGTTTTTTTGGCTTCAGCACTGGGCTGGTTTCTGGCGGGTTCTCAACACGATCCAGGTTTGCTGAAAATTGTCTGTGTTCTTTCGACGTTGAGTTTGCTCTACACCCGAATCAAGAGGATCCCTTTTGTCAAAACGCTTGTGGTGGCGTTTTCGTGGACATGGGCCTGCAGCACGCTTCCGTTCTCTCCCGCGAACCGGACCCTGCTTGCCGGCAGCTTTACGATTCCGCTGCTGCTTTTGCTTTCAGCCGGGTGCATCCTCTGCGACTTGAAAGATCAGATAGAAGACCATCAGCGCCGCATACCCACTCTTCCGGTGATCCTTGGAGCCAAGCCGGCCTGCTTGATTGCGGCAGGATTGGCAACAATGGCCGCCGCATGCGCCTTGATCCATCACCAATGGGAAATTGGCGCGGGAGCGGTTTTAATCGCAGGCGTGGCCCAATTTCCGACGCGGCTCTCGATCAAGCCTTGGGGCGCGATGCTCGTGGATTCCCTGCTGGCCATGCCGGGGATTTGCATCGCACTCGGCCATCGTTTCGCAGCTTCTTGAGGGGGACGTCCGATGTCCCAACCGAGGCGAAAACGAGTTGAGGGGATCCTCACCGGCTCTGTGTATTCTGAAATCCGTGTTACATTCCTGCTGTCGGATTTGAGATCAGCTCAGTTTTTCAGCAGATTGGGATTTCCCGCGAAAAGAGCGGCCAGATTTTGATGGCTTTCTCCGTCATCGATGAGCCCGAGGTCGGCGAAGTCTTTTTTGAAGAGGCGCAGGCCCGCGATTTCCTCCACCGGGACCCACTCGTCAAGGTGCCTCATCACTGTGCGCAGGTCGGTGTCGGACGGCGACTCGTCCTCGACCCGGAGCCCGCTGGTGTAACCTGGGTAGATCGGGTTGTTACGCGTTTCGGGCGTTCTGGGGACTGAGGAAAACTCGATCCAGGCGTCGTCGCGGATCGTTCGTGTATCGGCAGCAAGCCAAATCAGCACCGCCCCGTCCGAGAGGCAAGTGTGGGAATGCGCGTGGATGTGAAGATGCGGCGGGCGGCTGCACAACACGGCGAAGAGCATCAAGGCGGTATCATGAAGCATGATTCCCGGGCCGAGGAGTTCAAGTATGACGCGATCCCTGCCATGGCGCAGAGCCTCTGAGAGACTCGACAGCAGGATAGCCGGGTCGCGTTCGGCAAGGTTGAGGAACATTAGAGGGCGCAGGTGGAATCGGTGCCGCGTGCGGGCACTTTGAGTTTTTGGCCGATACGCAATTGGCGTGGATCAGTGATGCCGTTGGCCGCCATGAGTTCGCTGTAGGAGACTTGGAGACGGCGGGAGACGGCATAAAGATTGTCGCCGCTGTTTAGGGTATATTCGCTGACCGGCACTGGGGGCGGTGTCGTGACTACGGGTTTGACCGGCGCTGGCGACGGGGTGTTTTCTGCGACAATTGGCTGGGAGGTTGGCGATGTTTGGTTTTTTTCCTGCACCTTGGCATCCGCTTTTGTGTGGGGCGCTGTGTTTTTTGCAGCAAGAAACTTATCCTTGAGCGCGGCTTCACCAGGTTTGGGAGCAGGCGGAGTGGCGGGAGTTGTTTTGGGGGCGGCGACCGCAACCGCTTTCGAGGGGATGAGGGTGGAAGTTAAGCGTTCGGCGGGCTTGGGGGCAGCAGGCGCCGGCTTGGATGACCTAGCAACCTTCTTCGGAGCGGGTGGCAACGCCTTCACTTCAGGTGTTGCGTCCGGTTGAGGCCATTCGTTTCTCGCGAGCGCATCGGACTTCGGCCCGTCTGGTCTTTTCGTTGGCGTCTCAACCGCTGCGGTGGGGTGTGGGGCTTTTGACTTCAGGTTGCTTGAAGCATAGATGCCGCAGAGCAGGATCACATGGAAGCCAAGCACGATCAGGAAGGCCCACTTGAATGAGAGACCCATTTTCACGAGGCGGGCTCTCAATTTGTTTTTTTCGAGTTCAGGCTCGGGATCGACATCGATCCAGTTCGGATGGCGGGTTGGGTAGGATGGAGATGTTTTCATCGCCCGCTGTATCCTTCAAAATTTTGGTGAATGCAAATTACCGAGGCCCTCAGAGCCTTTGCTGGTCTTGTTTTCCAGCCATTCGTCCAGCGCTCCCGACCGCTCGACTGGCAAATTCAACCGTTCGTTGAATTTGCAAAAAAGTCCGTTTTTATACGGTCTTGAGCTCGCGAAATTCGGCGCTTTGCCTGCGCGAAAGTTCGATTTTCACCCCGTTCGCCATCGTTAAAATCATAAAACCTCCGTCGGCATCCTCCACATTTGCGATGTGGTCCAGATTCACCGCATGGCTGCGACTGGCTAAAAAAAAGATGTTTGCATTGAGGCGCTCGCGGACGCTTTTGAGCGTGCCGTTCACAGTGACTCCGCGACCATCTCCGAGCAACAGGCGAGTGTAGGCATCCGAGGCCTCCAGCACCTGAATATCGCCGACGCGGAGCAGCACATTCTTGCTGCCGTCTCGAAAAAGAACTTTCTCTTCGCTTGAGAAAGGCCGCTCCTCGGTCGGTTGCGAAACCCGCTTGAGGCTCTCCTTCAAGCGCCGAGGATCGACCGGCTTCAGCAAATAATCCACCGCCCGCACCTCGAATGCGCGAAGCGCATGGTCGGGATGCGCCGTGATAAAAATCGCTGGAATTCCCTCCGCAGGCAGGGTGTCGAGCAGGTCGAAACCCACCTTTCCTCCACGCAACTCGACATCCAGCAGCAACACATCAGGGCGCTCCTCATTCAATGCTTTCACGGCCTGTTCAATCGTCCCGACATCGCGCACATCTGTGACGCCGATTTGCGCCAGCGCCTGTCTCATGCCCCGCCGTGCAGGCGGTTCGTCGTCGAGAATCAGAACCTTCATTGAAGCGACCAAAGCACTCTTTCCGCAGCCGTCTTGTCAAGTGCCATCCTTGGTTTTAGGGTTTTCCAGTTATGCGCAACAATTTGACTCGGCTCGAAATTATTCACGCCCTCGTTGCGCTCAACGCGGAATGCGAAAAGCGGGGCATAGCGGGTGAAATTTGCATCTATGGTGGTGCTGGGATGGTGCTCGTGTTTGATGCCCGCCAATCAACGAGGGATGTGGATGCCGTATTCAGGCCGAAAGCCGAAATTCGGACAGCCGCCGAGGCTGTTGCCTCCCAGTTGGGATTGCCGCTTGATTGGTTGAATGATGGAGTGAAGGGTTTTCTTTCCGAGAGTGAGGAAACAAGACGGATTTCGATCCCTGAATTGGAAGCGTTGCAAAATCTCCGTATCGTTTGGCCAACACCCGAATATCTTTTAGCGATGAAGTGCATGGCTGCTCGCTCCGATGACTCTTCCATGGACAAGGAAGATGTTGTGTTTCTATTTCGCCGCCTTGGAATCAGAAGCGAGAAGCAAGCTTTGGAGATTGTGGAGCGTTTTTTTCCGAAGGAGCGTATCCACATCAAAACGCATTATTTCATTTCCGAAAATTTAGAGTCGTTGAAGCAGTCGGAAGGAAGCGAACCATGATTGTCGAACGAGTGGCCAGTTTGGCAGAGGTCGCCGAAATCGCCTTGCAGGAAGGCTCTTTGAGCTTTGCCCTTCGCGATTTTCTGGACGGATTCTATGCAGACACCGATCTCCAGAAACTCTCCGAGGAGCCGCAACGGATTTCTGCAGCACTCGGTGATAATGGCTTTGCGGATGCCTATCTGGCGGCCGTTTGCGATCATCTCTGTCGTCGTTACGCTTTGCCAAAGCCAGACTGGAATTTTGCGCCGGACCGAATACTCCAACGCCCCCATTTTGCGGCAGAAACACATGGCTTGAAAATGATTCTGCTTCAAGAGTCGCCACCCGCTTTTCGTGAGCGCAATATTTTTGTCAGCGCGAACGCGCTCTCACGCGCTTGAATTTTGCCATAGTCCGCTCACTTCTGCGCTTCCGTCCGTTTGATCCGCAGCAAGGCCTGCACCATTCCCTCGGCGGGTTTGGAAAACTCCAGCCCGCTGCCTGCTGGGCAGGCGTCTGCGATCCGTGCGCGCACGCTCGCCAGGCCGACATTGTCTTTCCAGGCGGCGGGGTTTGAATTTGGCGGCGCGGTGTTTCGGACGCACACAACAAGGTCGCCAGCTTCCATGCGTGCGTTGAGTTCGACCCTTCCAAAGCCATCATCCACGCCATGCTTCACCGCGTTTTCCACGAGCGGTTGCAGCAGCATCGGCGGCAACAAAAATCCACCGGTATCGGCATCCGCGCTGATGCTCCATTCCAGGCCCTCCTCATAGCGCATTTTCTCCAAGCGCAGAGTCTCGCGAACGATGTCGAGTTCCTTGGAAAATGGGATCAGCGGTTCCTTCGACAAGTCCAATGTCGTCCGCAAAAGCTGTGCCAGTGCGGTTACGCCGTCTTGTGCCGCATCCCTGTCCGAGCAGATCAAGCCATGGATCGCGTTGAGGCAGTTGAAGAGAAAATGCGGATTCACTTGGGCCTTGAGGCGCTCCAATTCCGCAGTCTTCTGTGCAGCTACAGCCTGCAGCACTTTCTCTCTTCGCTGGGACTCCGCGCCTGCCGCGATGAGGAGGCCTGTGGTGGCGACAATCGCGATGAACGCCTCGATCTGCCAGATTGTGCCAACCATGGAGTTCGACACAAACGGCCCGCAGCCACGACTTGTGAAGGCCGCTGCCGTGAAGACGACGAGAAGCACAGAAAGTGCGGCCGCAGGCAGCCCACGACTCAGCGCGACCCAGACTAAAAAGTCAGCCCTGAAAAACAACTCATTCCGTTTATGGTTAATGTTATAGGCA
>JBAWVX010000022.1:0-44150 GCA_037147075.1 bacterium | reverse complement strand
TGCCTATAACATTAACCATAAACGGAATGAGTTGTTTTTCAGGGCTGACTAAGTAATGCCTGACCCCTTTGATGACCCCTTTGACTTTGACCGCCGAGAAAAAGCGCCTCGACGAGTGGAATGCCGTTCTCGACAAGCAATAGTTGTCACGCTTCGGTTCTATAAAAAAAGGCGGAGGTCGCAGGACTTCCGCCTTTTTGCTTGGTGAAGGAAATGAGCGACTGGCGCGTCAGTGCTCGGTGGCCTTCTCGGCACCGAGGCCGGTGTTGGCGCGGACTTGGAGTTCGGTGAACTTGGCTTCGGAGGGAACCTCCTTGGAGAGCAAGGTGCCGAGAATCGCCGCGAGGAAGCCTATCGGAATGCTCACGAGGGCCGGATTTTTCAAGGGAAAGATGGCGTGCTCCTTCATGATGTCCGGGCTCACCAAAATGAGAGCGATGCTCGAAATCAAGCCCACCGAGAGACCCGTCACCGCGCCTGCTGTGTTGAAGCGTTTCCAGAAGATCGAGAAGACCAGCACGGGGAGATTCGCACTGGCCGCCACGGCGAACGCCAAGCCGACAAGAAAGGCGACATTCACACCCGGACCCAGGAGGATCGCTATGGCGATGGATGCCGCCCCCACGACGAAGGCTGTGATCCGCGCCACGCGCACTTCGGCGCCGGGTTGATGCTCCTTGCCGTGATGAATGACATTGGTGAAGAAATCATGCGCGAAGCTGGTGCTGGCACTGATGGTCAGGCCGGCGACGACGGCCAGAATGGTCGCAAAAGCGACCGCGCTGATGAACGCGAAGAAAATTTCGCCGCCCAGTTTCCGGGCAAGCTCGGGAGCGGCCATGTTGGTGCCGCCATGGGCCTGCACATAGTCGGGGCCCATGAGGCTCGCGGCTCCGAAGCCGAAGAAGGTGGTCATGATGTAAAAGAGCCCGATGATCACCATCGCCCAGACCACGCTGGCGCGAGCCGTCTTGGCATCCGGCACGGTGTAAAAACGGATGAGGATGTGTGGCAGGCCGGCCGTGCCAAAAAGGAGCGCCATGCCGAGCGAAATCTGATCCCACGGATTTTTGAAGATCAGCCCCGGGGTCAGGAAATCACGGACGATTTTTTCGCCGTTCGGTCCGGTTGAGGGGACTGCGGCAAGCGAGGTGAAGAATTTGCCGATGTCGAACTGATACTCGCGAAGAACAAGCACAGTCAGGAATGCGCTGCCGCTCATCAACAGCACAGCCTTGATGATCTGCACCCAGGTCGTGGCGAGCATTCCGCCAAAAACAACATAGACAACCATCAGAACCCCCACCCCCACCACAGCCACCTCGAAACACACTCCCGGGATCAACTGCCGCACCAGCACGCCCGCGCCGACCATTTGGGCGATCATGTAGAAAATGGAAACCGTCAGAGTGCTGAGGGAGGCCGCCGCGCGGACCGGGCGAGGGCTGAGGCGATAGGCCAGCACATCTGCCATCGTGTATTTTCCGGCATTGCGGAGGGGTTCGGCCACGATGAAGAGCACGGTGAGATACGCCACGAGAAATCCCACGGAATAAAGGAATCCATCGTAACCGTTCATGGCGATCATTCCGGCAATGCCCAGAAAACTGGCGGCGCTCATGTAGTCGCCCGCCACGGCGAGTCCGTTCTGCCAACCGGTGATACGACGCCCGGCCGCGAAGTAGGCGCTCGCTCCGCTTGAACGGCGCGCGCTGAAATAAGTGATGACCAATGTCGCAGCCACAAAGGCGAGAAACATCCAAAGAGCGGTGTGGTCGGTGGCCCCGGCAGCGGTGAGAAGAGGGAAGTTCATATCAGTGCTGAGAAGTGAATCCGAATTTGGCGAGAAGCGAGCGCTCGCTGCGATCCCATCCGGCGGCGGCCACGACATAGATGAAGGCCAGAATCCAAGCCATGAAAAACTGGGAAAGCGCAAACAGGTAAGCCATATTCACATCGCCCCAGATTTTTTGCTTCATGAAATCCGGAAACCAGCCTACGCCGACAGGCAGCGCAAAGTAATATAGGACGAAGAACACAGTGGCCGGGACAACCAGGCGGAGTTTGCGTCGAACCAGAGCCTTGAAATCGGCATCGCCGGCTATGGCATTCCAGTCGGGAAGTTGCTGTTGAGGAGCGGGCGGAGGGGTGTCGGGGTGACTCATACGGATGGGTGTATCTTTGAGCCGATATTTTTGTCGAGAAGTAAACCTCAAGCCTGCTGTGGCAATACTCACCCGGCCTGGCCTGAAATCGCGGGCTTGGAGCTGAAATTTCGAGGCTCCAGTTGCCTTGAGGTTTGCCAATCGCCCTTTTCGCCGGATAGATTACAGGGATGTTCAAAAAAATGCTCTCCCTCGCCGCTACGGCAACCCTCTTTTTCACACACACCACCATGGCACAATCCGCACTCGAGAAGGGTCAGGCTTTCCTGGCCGAAAATGCAACCAAACCCGGCGTCCAAAAAACGGCGAGCGGCTTGCAATACATCATCCTCAACCCCGGCGAGGGCCGCAGCCCGAAGGCGACCGACACCGTGAGGGTGAACTACCGCGGAACGCTCATCAACGGCACGGAATTCGACAGCTCCTACAAGCGCAACGAGCCGATCGAATTCCCGCTCAATGGCGTGATCAAAGGCTGGACCGAAGGCCTCCAACTCATCAAGGAGGGCGGAAAAATCCAACTCTTCATCCCATCGAACCTGGCCTACGGGCCTCGCGGAGCGGGCGGCGTGATCGGGCCGGATGAGACGCTGATTTTCGATGTCGAGTTGCTGAAGGTTCTCTAATCGGCTGGTCATATCAGCTCCGCAGCGATCTCATCGGCCACCAACCTGCCCTCGCGGGTCAAAAAAACACGGCCGCCTTTCTGTGTCACCAGACCGTGCCGCACGAGCGTCGCGGTTTGGTTTTCAGGAAGCATTGTCTCCGGCACGCCATCCACCGTGCGCAGGGAAAAAGCGATCGTTTCCGCGCGGCGGGTGTCGGCATCCACTCGCTCCACGACATCGAAACGATCCTCGCCCGATAGAACCCGGCGGGTGTAGTCCGCCGTGTCGGCCACATTGCGCCTGCGCCATCCGCTGCGAGTGGAAAAGGCGCTTGGGCCCAAGCCGGCGTAATCCGCCCCGCGCCAGTAGCCGAGATTGTGCAAGCACTCGCGGCCGGGGCGGGCGTAGTTTGAGATTTCATACTGCGCGTAACCCGCCGCCTCGAGTTCGGCCATGGCCACTTCAAAAAAATCGGAATCGCGATCCACTTGCGGCCCCATCTCACCGCGCTGGAAGCGCTCGAAGAACTCCGTGTCCTCCTCATAGGTCAGGCAATAAGCGGAGATGTGCTCGGGACCAAGATCCACCGTCCGGCGGAGGGATTCGATCCACTGGTCGCGCGTTTGACCAGGGACTCCAAAAATCAAATCCAGGTTCACATTCGGAACCCCAGCCTCGCGCAGAATCGCGTAACTCCGTGCCGCCTGCGCTCCCGAGTGGACGCGGCCAAGGGTTTTCAGCAACTCCTCATCCCACGACTGCACGCCCATGCTGACCCGGTTGACTCCCAATGCCAGGAGCGCCTCGGCCTTCTCCTGCGAAACGGTGGCCGGATTCATTTCGATCGTGAATTCCTCGATGCCTGAGAAATCGATTCGCTCGCGCAGACCACCGATCAGAAATTTCAGCTGCGGCGTCGAAAGGGCGGTGGGGGTGCCCCCACCGAAAAAAACAGTCCTGGGACGCAACCCCTCCGCCTCGAACTCCGCCTCGGTGAGAACCGCATCCAAAAAGGCCTGCGTCTTGTTGCGGTCGCTCGCCTCTTTGTAAAAACTGCAATACGGACAGACCTTCGGACAAAACGGAATATGGACATAGAGGTGCTGAACCATCGCGCAGGCGCACGCTAAACCAAGTTCAGGAATTCCAGAAGTCGTTTTGTTTTTTGATCACGCCCTGGGTTTAAGGGAATGTGACCAGCGCAAACCGAAGCGCGCAGGCGGTTGTTTTTGGGGAGGCAGGAATTTTCGGATTTTATCGCGGGCGTTCTTGCGTTCGCCAAAGGGTGGCGATCGGTAAAGCCAGAAGATTTTTGCCAAATAAAAGACGATGAGAGCCCGTATGAAGAATGATTCCACGAATAAAGTCTTCTCCGACGGCGCGGGCAAGGTCTTCGAGCCCCCGGAAGTCGTTTTTCCCAATGTCCGAAGCGCACTTGGTTTCAATGCCAACGACTCGTCCATCCGGTGACTCCAAAACAAAATCCACCTCGTTGCCGGAGACATCTCGATAGTGGTGAAGCCTGGGGCGCGTGTCGCTCCAAGTGATTTGCTTCATCAGCTCCATGGCGACAAAATTTTCCATCACAGAGCCAGCCCGATTGCGATCTCCGGCGAGCGCCCTGGCGTCAACCCCGCGCAGGTGGCACACCAACCCGGAATCGTTCAAATAGGTCTTCGGTGCTTTGATGAGGCGTTTCTCCAGATTTCGATGCCAGGCAGGAATCTCAATGTGCAAATAAACGGCCTTGAGCAGGGCGATATAGCGTTTGAGTGTGCTGGAACTTATCCCCACCACACGCCCGACCTCGGCAAAATTCTGCAATCCTCCGATTCTTGAGGCAAGGACTCGCAGAAGATGGGGCAATTCCTGCAAACCAGCGATATCGGCCAAATCGCGCACATCCCGCTCCAGCATTGTCTGCAAATAAGCCTCCCACCATGCCCGGCGCCGTGCCACCTGAGATCGAAGAACAGCCTCCGGGTAACCGCCTCGCGCCACGCGCTCCGACAAATCGCCCCACTCCACAGCAGCTTCCTGAAAGCCATCCCCTCCATGGAAACATTCATCCACAAAGCCCTCCCGCACCCCTTCCAGCTCCCCCTGCGAGAAGGGCCACAAGACCTGCACTTCCATACGGCCAGCCAGAGAATCTGCCAGACGCGGAAGCGCGAAAATATTGGCGGACCCTGTCAGTAGATACCTCCCGGGCAAGCGCTCGGCGTCCACCCGTTTTTTCATCGGCAAAAACAACTCGGGCGCGCGTTGAACCTCATCGATCAAGCACTGCGACCCCGCATCCTCCAAAAAAGAATCAGGAGAACGCCTGGCGGCACTCAAGGTGGAAGGATCATCCAAAGTGAAAAATGAACGCTCCGAGGCGGGCGAGCCAGCCAGTTCCTTTGCCAGCGTGCTCTTGCCCGTTTGTCGAGCTCCTGCCAGAAGCAAAACCGGCGTATCGCGAAGAGCCGCGGAGCAATTGGAAGCAAGATTCCGAGCGATCATTGAATGATAATCAACCACAATGTGACGGATTATCAATGTTTATTTGAGGTTTTTTGGAGAGAGGCACAGGCGTCTCTCCGAGCCGGAGGCACCGCCTGTGAGCCGCGGTATGCTCTTTGGTCTTATACCAAAGTCAGCTTGCTATGAGACTTTGAAACTTGTTTGCACGGCAGCCCCTCCCGGGGAGCGCGCCCGCCCTCGGGTGCGGTCGGGTGCGCCCCGCGCCCGACATGGAGAGGTTCCACCGGCCTACGGCCGCATTTTTTCGACTTGGCCCGCGAGGGCGCGTGCCAGCACACCCGAGGGCGGGCGCGCTCCCCGGGGCCATGCGCCCTGCCTCTGGAATGAAAAATCGAACTGAAAAGAGACATGGGGATGAAACAGTGCGGGAACCATTTGGCGCGCACTTTGACCCGGCTGCAATCATCAGTTCATGGAACCTCTTTGACGAGGGAGCGGGAGCGAGAGAGCCAAAGCCTTTCCTGTAAGTCCTCTCCATCCTGCCCTCCTATCTCAAAATCCGTTTTCGGGATTATCAGCGGGGGAGATTCTCAAGAAGGACAGTCTGGGGCGTGTGCGCACACCGGGCGCGGCAGCGCCTTTCGTGAAAAAATTGGTAGGGATGGCAGGCCCTTGCCGTCCCAAGCTTCAGGCGCGAACGCGCCGTGGCGGCGGAGAGGGCGGACAAGTCCGGCGCGTTTTGTTCGGCCACACAAAATCATCTCAAGCTTTCAACACGCGGCATTTGGTCATCGTCCCGGATGACCCATTTCTCACCCGCGCAGCGGCGCGGGAGAAGGTCGGCAAAATCATGGACAGAAAAATCATTTTTTCCGGGGTGGATATTTGGAGCCATGCGGAAGCGGGCGTGATCAGCGGAAGTTGATCTTCACGCGGCCCTTGGCTTGGAGGCTGTCGGAGAGGGTCGGCGCGGAAGCGGCCCGAGCGGCTCGGAGAGGGCCTCGCCGGACATCGAGAGCGCTTCTTGGGGGGGGTTGCCCTTGATGAGTTCGGTGGCCATATTGCCATGGCCAGCCGATGACCCGACAAGCCCATTAGACATTTTTTCTGCCTAAGTCAAAGATGAGCGACGCCTGTGTTTGGCGCATTAAGCTTCTCGGCAGCTGACGTGCCAAGTGGGGTATTGGCTCTATCCTTCAACCTTTTCCTCGCTTCTTCAACAGGCAGTGGTGGGTTAAACAGGTGAATGTAGGAATGACAATTTGGACAAACAGGAATCAAATCCCGCCTAGGGTCAACTATATACTCTATTCCTATATCGCTTAACTGAATAACATGATGCACTTGGATCAATCTATCAGCTCCATCTATAAAAGCATCGCTCCCAGACCATCTACAGATTTGGCATCGATACCCATAAATCTTCAAACATTCTGCACGGGCTTTGGGATTACGCTCAAATCGATTCACGAACACGGAAACGCGAGCACCTTCTTTTAACAAATCATCACCAACCAACTCCTCTGGAAGATCTGCCTCACATTTTACATAGCGATTCAATGAGGAGATTCCCTCTGGGATATTGATCTGTTTCGTGACTTTAACACCCGGACAGTCCATCAGATCGGCTTGGCTTTCGAAAAGAGCATATCCGAAGGAATCCAACAGAGCAGACGGGTATTCTTTAACCGAAGCATACCAATTTCCCCACTGGCTGAAACGAGCCGAGGCGCACTTGATTCGCCAGCGATCAACCAGCTCTTTTGTTTTAAGATTCATCTTTTTTTCCAAGATTCTCGATTACTAACGGCTGACCTAACATACCTGTTGCCTTGCGAGGAACAGGCACTGGATATTGGATTCAAGATGAACAAGGCCCATCGGGTGCGAGAGAGGTTCAAAGCGGATATACCGTCGAGCGGGCGTGATCAGCGGAAGTTGATCTTCACGCGGCCCTTGGCTTGGAGGCTTTCGGAGAGGGTCGGCGCGGAAGCTCCGGGTGCGGGAGCGGCTTCGCCGGTGAGGGCGTTCTTGAGAGCGCCTTCGACGAGCTGGGCGCAGTGGATTTTCATCGGCGGCAGCGGCCCGAGCGGCTCGGAGAGGGTCTCGCCGGACATCGAGAGCGCTTCTTGGGGTGTTTTGCCCTTGATGAGTTCGGTGGCCATGCTGGCCACGGCGATGGCGGTCTGGCAACCGAAGGATTGGAAAGTGGCCTTGTCGATGACGTGCTTGCCACCTTCCTCGCGGAATTTGATCCACATTCGCAGCATGTCGCCGCAATCGCTGCTGCCAGCCGTTCCCACGGCATCGGCTCCGGTCATTTCCCCGAGGTTTTTTGGATGGCGGATGGCTTCGTCGATTTTGTCTTGGGTGTTCATTCCGTGGTGTAGCGTGGCAAAGCGGGATCGACCTCGCAACTCCAGGCATCGATGCCACCCCGGAGGGCGCGGATGTTGGTGAACGAGTGCCCGGTGAAATAAGCCGCCGCATCCAGGCTGCGCGAGCCGGTGTGGTCCACGATGATGATCGCCGTGTCCTTGGGCCATGTGCCCATGACCTCCTGCAAAAAGTCCTGTCCCATGAGGTGCGAGCCGGGAATGTGGACGGCCTCGAATTCCTCGCGGGTGCGGATATCAAGCAGGCGCGCGCCAGCACTCCGCACGGCAGCGTCAGCCTCGACGGGGTTGATCAGCACTTTCTCGTCGGCCTCGTGAGCCTCCAAGATGCGGGCGATGGCCTCCTGCGGATCGACGCCGTCATTTCTGGCGCAAACGCCCTCGAGGGTTTCCTCGGGCTGAAACCCGCAACTGGCGCAGCCGCCGATATGGTAGTGGCGGAAGAGGGCCCGCTGGGCACCGGGGCATTGCTCCAGCAACTCCCGCATCGTGATCTGTGGCGAAATCGTCATGTGTCGAGATTAAGCGGATTCCCGCCGCGCGGCATGGTTTTTTTCAGGGAATCCGATCAGGCCTTTTTTCCGCTGCCGAGAAAGCCGGAGATCAAGAAGAGAGCGGCGGCACCGCAGATCGCCGAGTCGGCGATGTTGAAAGCCGGCCAGTGCCCATACCACGGCAGAATCACATCCACAAAATCCACGACGAAACCGTGCAGGATGCGGTCGGTGAGATTTCCCAAAATCCCGGAGACGAGCAGCGCGGCGCCGAGGCGGGAAGGCGCGTCTTGGAAGGCTCCCCGGCGGGCGAGGACAGCCACGAAAACAAGGGCCGCCGAGGCGAGAAGCATGAAAAAGAGGTTGTTGTCTTTCAACATGCCGAACGCAGCACCGGTGTTGTGAACTTGGACGAGATAGAAAAAGCCGGGAATCACCGGCACGAAGTCGTCGACCGATATGAAACGCAGAACGAGCCACTTGGTGGCCTGATCCAGCAGGTAGAGCGGGAGCGAGACGAATAAAAGCAGCTTCATCCCAAAATGGAGACCGCTTCCTCGCAGCGGGCGCAGAGTGTCGGGTGGGCCGCGCTGGCGCCGACTTCCGGACGATGACGCCAGCAACGCTCGCAACGGGCGTGTGGAGTTTTTGAAATTTCCACCGAGGCCTGATCGGACGAAACCACTTCCAGATCGCTGAGAATGAAAACCTCCTCCAACTCGGATTTCAGGGGATCCAGCACTGCGGACTCGTTCGGAGTGGCGAGGAGCTTCACGCGCGCCTCCAAGGCGCTGCCAATCTCACCGGCCTTCTGCGGTTTTTCCACAGCCTGCGAAATGCGGCTGCGGATTTGCAGAAGCTGCTCCATCGTGGCGACCGCCTCGGGATTCGTCCAACGGGCGTCGGGTTTCGGGAAGTCCTGCAAATGGACGGAAGTGCCAGGCTGGAAGTAGCCCCAAGCCTCTTCGGCGGTGAAGGCGATGATCGGCGCAAGCAGGCGGGTGAGCGCGTCCAACACGGAGTGCATCGCGAACTGGGTGGCTCGGCGGCGTGAGGAATCAGCGGTGTCGCAGTAGAGGCGGTCCTTCGTGATGTCCACATACAGGCTGCTGAGGTCCACGGCACAGAATTGATTGATCGTGTGGTAGACGCGGTGGAACTCCAGCTTCTCGAAGGCGTCAAGGCAGGTGGCCACGACCTCCTGCAAGCGGGCGAGAATCCAACGGTCCACAAAGGTCAGCGATTCCGGAGCCGGTGGATTCGCGGCGTCGTAGTCGTGAAGATTGGCGAGCAGGATGCGCAGCGTGTTGCGAACGCGGCGGTAGGAATCCGAGAGACGCGTGAAAATTTCCTCGGAGAACGGAACATCGTCGGTGAAGTTCACGCTGCTGACCCACAATCGAAGCAGGTCCGCGCCGTATTTGTTCACATAATGGTCGGCATCGGTGGGCTTCTGGTAGCCTCCCGCGGCGGACTTCGAGATTTTTTTGCGGGTGTCCACATCCATCACGAAGCCGTGCGTAAGAACAGCGCGGTAGGGCGCGCAGCCGTTCAGCGCGACGGAGGTCATGAGCGAACTTTGGAACCAGCCCCGGTGTTGATCGGTGGCCTCCAAATAAAGATCGGCGGGGAAACCGAGTTCCGGACGCTGGCGCATAACGGTTTCATGGCTGAGGCCGGAGTCCATCCAAACATCGAGCGTGTCGTTGCGGCGGGTTGTGCCGGCGGGCAGACCGACGAGCGTCGCCCAGGCGGCATCATCCATTTCAAACCAGGAATTCGTGCCCCTCTCGGCAAAAATATCGGCGACCTTGTTGATGACCGCCGGATCGAGCACGGGCTCGCCATTGGCCTCATAGAAAACCGGCAGCGGCACGCCCCAGGTGCGTTGGCGCGAGATGCACCAGTCCGGGCGGGACTCCACTGTGCCCCGAATGCGGTTGCGTCCCCAATGCGGCAGCCAGGTGGTGGCATCGACTTCTTGGAGGGCCTTTGAGCGGATGTTTTCGATGCGGATGAAAAATTGTTCCACAGCGCGGAAGATCACGGGCGTCTTCGAGCGCCAGCAGTGGGGGTAGGAATGCTGGTGGTCGCCTTGTCCCGCGAGGGCGCCTTTTTGTTTCAGCAGCGCGATGATGTCGGAGTTCGCCTCGAAGACATTTTTGCCAACAAAATCCGGCAACCCGCACTCCTCGGTGTAGCGGCCATAGTCATCGACGGGCGAAAGCAGATTGAGTCCGCGCTCCATGCCGAGGTGGTAGTCGTCCTCGCCATGGCCGGGGGCAATGTGAACGCAGCCTGTGCCTGTATCGAGCGTGACGAAAGCGGCCGTGTAGATCGTCGCGTGGCGTGGAAGGAATGGATGACTCGCCTCCCAGCCCTCCAATGCCGAGCCGGGGAGTGTTTTTTCGATGGCGATTTTTTCAGCTCCAGTGGCCGCGCAGAACGACTCCAGCAGCGCTTCTGCGAGAACGAGTGTTTTTTCGACGCCATCCAAACGAACGCGAGCCACGGCGTATTGATGACCGGCATTGACGGCGATGGCAAGGTTCGCAGGAAGGGTCCATGGGGTGGTGGTCCAAATGACGACCGAGGCTTTTCCGGCGAGTTCTCCGCTCGCCAGCGGGAATAGGACATAGACGGCCGGCGAGGTTTTATCCTGATACTCGACCTCGGCCTCCGCGAGGGCGGTCTGGGCTCCGGTGCTCCAAAGGACAGGCTTTTTCTTGCGGTAAACGAGCCCCTTCTCCACGAAGCGCGCGAACGATCGGATCATACCGGCCTCGTAGGCGGGATCGAGCGTGAGGTAGGGATGCTCCCAATCACCAAGCACACCCAAGCGGCGGAATTGGCGGCGCTGGATGTCGATGAATTTGCGGGCGTATTCCTCGGAGCGGCGGCGCACCTCGGCGGGAGTGAGACCGGCGGAGGATTTCACGACGCGAAATTCAATCGGCAGACCATGGCAATCCCAGCCCGGAACAAATGGAGCGCGGAATCCTGCCATGGTGCGACTTTTGACCACGAAGTCCTTGAGAATCTTGTTCAGTGCCGTGCCCATGTGGACATCGCCATTCGCAAAGGGCGGTCCATCGTGCAGCAAGTAGAGGGGAGCGTCTTTGCGGCGCTCCTGGATTTTTTCGTAAAGCCCCTCGGCTTCCCACTTGGCCAGCATTTCAGGCTCGCGCTGGGCCAAACCGGCCTTCATGGGAAAATCCGTTTTCGGGAGATTGATCGTGTCTTTGTATCCGCTCATGAGAAGCGGAAATCACTACCAGCCGCGCGGGGACGGGTCAACGCCACCTAATTCCTACCAGGCCGCACGGCCGAAAGCGAGCGTGGCCGGGAAACCCTCCGGCAGCCGCACCGGTTTGCCTGCGGGCATCTGGACAAGGGCCAGGGCCTGACGGCATTTGACAAGCAGGGCGGAATCCGCCGGGCGCAGGACCTCGAACTCCACCCAAAAACGCACCCCGCTCCATTCCACAACGCGTCCATCGATGCGAAGCACATCCCCGAGCTTGGCCGGGCGCTTGTAGTCGATCTCGGTGCGGCTCACCACCGCATGAATGCCCGTGCGCTCGATCTCCGCAAAATCCATTCCCATCTGAATCGCCAGAAGCGTGCGGGCCGTTTCGATGAACCGTAGATAGACGATATTGTGCACCACGCCGCCCGCATCGGTATCGAAATACATCACGCGCACTTCGGTGGAGATGCGGCAGTTGTCAGGCACGGCTTGTTCCATCGCAAAAGGCGGGGCGCGGCTATTTCAAATCGGCGAGGCGTTTTTCCAGGTCCGGATCGGGCATCACGGCCAGGGCCTCTCGAAACTTTGCTGCGGCCAGTTTTTTATCTGGTCCCTCCAAAAGCTTGTTTCCCTCATCCACGAGAATGCTAAATTTTTTGATCCGTTCGCTGGCATACGATTTCAGCACGGTCAAAGCGTCAGAGGTTTGCGGGCCGACTTGTCGAGCGGGGGAGTCGAGGGCATCGAGCGCCTGAATGACCGCCCGGTAATCCTGCCGAGCCAATCGCTCCTGAAGGAGAGGCACGGCGCTTGCTACCGCAGCGCAGGCCTGGAAAGAAGTGGTCGGCATCCAAATTCCCTCGGGCGGTGCAGCAGCTTGAAACACGCCAATTTTCAAACGCAGCGCTTCGATCTGCTCGGATAAGTTGGCTGGAATTGGCTGCAGATCACCTTTCGCAAGCGCATCGGCGATCCAAACTTGTTCGAAAGCCTGCCTTACAGAATCGATCTGTGATTTGAGCTCGACAGCCGTCTCGGCCTGCTTCAGAACGCTCGCGGTGCGCGGACTTGGATCAGGAAGAGATCTGAGTTTGTCGATCAAAAGCGCCGCTTGGCTTGGAGAAAGGGGGGGCTGGAGTTTCACGATAATTTCCTCTTGCTCCTCACGGGAAACGAGCTTCGCACACTCCACTTCGAGGGCCTCGAGACGGGATCGCAGGGAGGTATCCGACTCGGCAAGCTCAGAGAGCTTGGCAAAATCCGCATTGGCCTTGAGATCGATGTCCCTTTTGACTTTGGAATCGGCGATGGAACGGCGCAACCGGATTTCCAATTTCTGAATCATGGAAAGCCGATGCTTCTCACGGGTCGTCCAAACGTCGGGAGAGAGCATGACCTCACCCGCATCATAGCGGGCGACCGCAGCCTTCAGCGGCTTGGCATACTCTGCCAGAAGAGTCGATGCCGATGGCACAGAGGCACTGGTCGCTGACAAATCATCGATTTTCTTTTGGAGTTCCTGGCGCTGGGAATCGTCGACAAGCTCCAATGGAACCTTTGGTTTGATAACAAGTTTGACGATTCGAGAATTCGGAATTTGCAGATCATTACCCCCGGCGAGTCGGAAAACAAAATACCCGGCTCCGGAGGATCCCCTGGCTGTGCGGTCGGTAAATGCGGAGAACTTGACCACTTCGGCCTCGGATGGCTTGGACCAAGGCTGGGGTTTCACGAGCACCAAGCCGACGGTCTCCACAACGGTGTTGCCGTCGCGATTTTGAGCAGACGAAGAGACCAGGGTCGCAATGATGCAACAGACAACCAGAACCGAGCGAGCAATCATCTGATAATTGTCCCGATTCCCTCGCAAAAGGCAACTCTTCTGCCAAACTTTCACCCCAAAGCGTCGATAGCAGCCTTGATATCCGCCTCGGTTACGTCTTGCGATACGAAGGCGTTCCCCAATCGCCGAAGCAGAACAAAACGAATGGCACCTGCTGCAAATTTTTTGTCCCTTTGGAGGGCGGAAAGGATGGCGCCTTTAGAAATCGACCGGTCAAGACGCATGGGAAGTTTGTAGGAGGCCAACGCAGAGGAAATCCTTGCAGCCTCAGCCTCGGACAGCCCTGCTTTGTCCACGGAGAGCCTGCAGGCCGCCAACAGACCCAGGCTGATCGCTTCTCCATGGAGCAACTGGCCATAGCCGGCAGCTGCTTCAATTCCGTGCCCGATCGTGTGGCCGAAGTTCAGCAATGCACGAAGCCCCTTCGTCTCAAACTCGTCCTCCGCGACGATGGCCGCCTTGATGCCAACATTTCGAGCGATGAGCGCGGGCAGATCATCCAAAGCATCCAGCATCGACGGGTCGCGAATCGCAGCGTGTTTGATAACCTCGGCGAAACCCTCGTTGAATTCGCGCTCCGGCAGGCTGCTCAATGTATCCGTGTCCGCAATGACGAGTCGCGGCTGGTGAAAAGCCCCGATGAGATTTTTTCCTCCCGTGGCATTCACTCCGGTCTTTCCACCGATCGAACTGTCCACCTGGGCAACAATGGTGGTCGGAATTTGGATGGTGGGAATGCCCCGGTAGTAGACGGCTGCCACAAAACCGGCCAAATCGCCAATGACTCCCCCGCCCAATGCCACGAGGAGCGAGGAGCGATCCAAACCGGCTTCGATCATCGCATCGCAGAGGAACGCGACCTGCGAAAGGGATTTCGAGGACTCTCCTGCAGGAACCATGACGCGCAAAGGTTGAAAACCCGCCTGTGACAATGACAATTCAACAGCCCCGGCGTAAAGCGGTCCGACGTTCGAATCCGTAACCACGACGCATCGGCAGGGCCTCACCACGCGAGCCGCCAAATCGCCACTGCGAAAAATCGCTCCTGGTCCGATGTGGACTTCATAAGGAGCCCTGGAAATCGCAACGCTGACTTTGTGGAGGGCACTCATGGGGCAATTCCGAGCCGCGCCAGCGCCCCCGCTTCATCCTCGGCGATGACGAACAATTCATCCAGACGCACCAACTCAAAAAGAGTGGCCACTTTTCTCTCGAGTCCGAAAAGGGCGAACTTGCCTCCGAACTTTGCGGATTCCTTGAGGTATTCAAGTAGAATCGCCAGACCGCTGGAGTCGATATAGCCGACGCGCCTGAAATCCATCAAAACCACCTGAGTCCGGGATTCGGCACAAGATTGCAACTCCCACTTGAGAGGTCCGGCGGAGTGCAAATCGATCTCGCCCGTGGGCTCGAGGAGCGTGAAAGCGGGCGACGAGATTTTTTCGATCGTCATGCTTTTATTTAATCCCACAGCGATTTGGTGAAAAGGACGGATTAGACCTGATGAGGAAAATTCTGAATATAGTTGTCAGCCTCCGAGATTGTGAGAAGTTTGACGCGGCAACTTGCCTGGAAAGGAGGGGGAAATATTATCATGAAATTCGCAACACTCGCTGCCGTGGCAGCTCTCGCGATCGCAGCTCTTGGACTGGGCGCTTGCGCCAGCAAGCCCAAGCCCGCACCTGCTCCGAGCAAAATCGGAACATCCAAATAACGGCGATCATTAAGGCCGGGTGGAACGTTGTTCCGCCCGGCCTTTTACTTTTTTTGATTGGCAAATGCGCGCACACCGGAATCCTGTGCGCCACGAATCCGGTCAAATCGGAAACCAACGAAAATGAAATCGACTCCATCAAAAACCAAACCGCCTGTCGTGGGCGTTGTCATGGGAAGCCGATCCGATTGGACCACCATGAGAGAATGCTCGGCACTGCTCGAAAAACTCGGCATCCCGCATGAATACCGCATCGTCTCTGCACACCGCACGCCGGACTTGCTGACCGGCTATGCCAAGTCAGCCGCCGAACGCGGTCTGCGCTGCATCATTGCGGGCGCAGGCGGTGCCGCCCACTTGCCGGGCATGCTCGCCGCCCACACTCATCTGCCCGTCCTTGGCGTTCCCGTCGAGAGCCAAGCCCTTCGGGGCCAGGATTCCCTTCTTTCCATCGTTCAAATGCCAGCCGGCATTCCCGTGGCCACTTTCGCCATTGGTATTCCCGGTGCCAAAAATGCAGCCCTCTTTGCCGCAGCCATGTTGAGTCATGACATGCCAAACATTGCCAAAAACCTCATAGCTTTTCGCAAACGGCAAACGGAGGAAGTCCTCGCCGCCACGCTCGATTGAAAACCCGCCTTCTCCAGCCATCGAACGGATTGTCCGAGACCGTGACCCTTCTGGACGAGGGGTTTCCGGTGGCCCTGCCGACCGAAACCGTTTACGGCCTCGCGGCGAATGCCCTTTCCGCGGAGGCGTGTGCCCGTGTTTTTGAGGCCAAGGACCGTCCACTGACCGATCCGCTCATCGTTCATCTTCCCTCGATGGATTGGTTGCCGCGTGTCGCAGTCCCATGCCCTCTCACTCTCGCTTTGGCGGAAAATTTCTGGCCCGGTCCTTTGACGCTCGTCTTGCCGAAAACCGCCAACATACCGGAGATCGTGACGGCCGGTCAGGAGACTGTCGCCGTGCGCATGAGCGCGCACCCGGTCTTCCAAGAAGTCGTGCAAACTTTTGGAAAGCCGCTGGCCGCACCGAGCGCGAATCGGTTTGGAAGAATCAGCCCGACCTCTGCCGGGCATGTGTTGAGCGAATTGGATGGCCGCATCAAAATAATTTTAGATGGCGGGCCATGCCCGCACGGCATCGAGTCCACCATCGTCCATGTGTTCGATGACAGGCTCCAGATTTTGCGCGCCGGACCTGTGACCGAGGAGGAGTTGCGGGGGTTCGCACCTGTCTTCCACGGTCCAGCAGG
Organism: bacterium; assembly: GCA_037147075.1. Lineage (GTDB taxonomy): Bacteria > Verrucomicrobiota > Verrucomicrobiia > Chthoniobacterales > Terrimicrobiaceae > UBA967. Next base: position 27,956 of record JBAWVX010000022.1, on the reverse strand, counting down.
AGTGACCGCACCGGGGGGGCTGAAAAGCCATTACGCACCGCGCACCAAGCTCGTCATCGAAGAAAACCCCAAGCCCAGGGGGCCAAGAAATGGCCTCCTGTCGTGGTCGCATACCGGGGAGGGGTTTTTCCAAACAGAATTTCTCAGCAGCAGCGGAGACCTGCGCGAGGCCGCAGCGAATCTCTACGGAGCCATGCGTCGCCTCGACGAAGCCGGACTTGATCTCCTCATAGCCGAAGCCGTGCCGGAGGCGGGCATCGGCAGAGCCATTATGGATAGATTGCGAAAGGCGGCAGCGGAATGAACGACGGAAAGAAACTCAACACCCGAGCCAGCGGCGTGATCGCGGCGGCCGTCATGCTCAGCCGCGTTCTGGGCCTCGTGCGCGAAGTGCTCTTCAACGCCCTCTTTGGAACGGCCTCGATGGGGCTTTTTCTCATCGCCTTCCGCCTGCCAAACCTCCTGCGCGACCTGTTTGCCGAGGGTGCGCTCTCGACCGCTTTCATAACGGTCTTTTCCCAGAAGCTCGAAAAAGAAGGCTCGGAGGCGGCCTGGTCGCTGGCTTCCAAGATGCTCACCCTGACGACGGTCTTCATGAGCGCGGTGAGCCTTCTGGGCATCCTCTTTGCCACACCGCTGGTGAACCTTCTGGCGCCTGGCTTCGATCCACAGGATGCCGCCTTCACGATTCTGCTCACCCGGATCATGTATCCCTTCATTCTTCTGGTGTCGCTTGCGGCACTTGTGATGGGCATTTTGAATTCGCGGCAAGTTTTCACCGCTCCGGCGCTGGCTTCGAGCTTCTTCAATATCGGCTCGATCCTCGGCGGCGTGCTCTTCGGCTGGATTATCGACCCCGCATTCGGCTTGAAGGCTCTCACTGGCCTGGCGATCGGAACGCTCATCGGCGGGTTCCTTCAATTCGCCATGCAGCTTCCCAGCCTGCACCGTGCCGGGTTTCGCTTCCTGCCGGATTTCCGTTGGAATGATGCTGGAATCAAACGCACGCTCATTCTCATGGTGCCCTCTGTCATCGCCGCCAGTGCGGTGCAGGTGAATGTGCTGGTGAACTCGCGTTTCGCATCCTACGCGGGAGCCGAGGCGGTGACCTGGCTCAACAGCGCCTTCCGCCTCATGCAGCTTCCTCTCGGAGTCTTCGGTGTCGCCGTGGCCACGATCACCCTTCCCGTCGTTTCGAGGATTGCAGCGGATGCCGACACGAGCCGCTTCGGACCGACTCTCGGGCGGGCGATGCGACTCGCCGTTTTCCTCACCCTGCCCTCCGCGGTCGGCTTGTGGTTTTTGGCGGAGCCGGTCATCGGCCTCATTTACCAGCACGGACACTTCGTGAAAAACGACACCTTGCAGACCGCCATCGCGCTTCAATTCTATGCCATCGGCCTTGTCGCCTACTCCTGCATCAAAGTCCTCTCCCCGGCATTCTATGCCATCAACCGCAAATGGACTCCCATGCTCGTGAGCTTCGGCTCGGTGGGGCTGAATCTCCTCCTGAACTACATTTTCATGTTCCGTTTGGATTTGGGTCACAAAGGCCTCGCCCTCTCGACATCGATCTGCGCAACGCTGAACTTCGGCACCCTTTACCTTCTCATGCTCTCCCCGGCAAAAAATCTGGAGAGCGGCAAATTTATCGGCACGGTCCTCCGGTGCCTGGCGGCAACAATCCCGCTGGCTCTGGCATGCCATGCCATCCTCACCGTTGGTCCAAGATTTGTTTCCGTCGCGGGACTTTCAACTCGGATCATTCTGGTCATGGCCGCCATTCTTCTTGGCTCGGGGGCCTATTTCCTCACCTGTCTCTTGCTGCGGGTGGAGGAAACAACTTCCGCTGCGGGAATGATCAGACGGAAACTCCTTAAAAAATAAGCACCCCGCAAAAGTTGAAGCCCGTCGCAACGAATGCTGCAACGGGCTTCTGTTCCCCCCAGAACGATTTCAAGGTAACAAAATTCCCGCGCGGCACAACATATTTTTTGGAAAAATTTCCAGGAAAGTCATAACAATCTCTTTTCCATTTTTTTATGAACCAACAAAAACCCCAAGTCGTCATAGTCGGAGGCGGTCCATGCGGTTTGATGGCCGCCCTATTGCTCGGAAAATCCGGAATCTCCACCGTGTTGCTGGAAAAGCATCCGGGAATTTCCCGCCAACCGAAGGCGATGGGGGTCACACGGCGAACCGCCGAGATTTACCGCCAACTCGGTCTTGTGGAGAAGATGCAGGAAGGCGCCCTCAAGCGTCCCTGCGATGCCATTGCCACTTGGTCCCGCAACGGACTCGCGGGCGAACTCCTCGGCAGCGCCCCGCTCCTCGAGGAAGACTACCGCTTCAGCCCGTGCTCGCGTTTTCATTGCGCCCAACCGCACAACGAAGCCGTCCTGCTCGAAGCCGCCCGCGCCCAGGAATCCGTGGAGATTCATTTCCAAACGCGCGCGTTGGACATTTTGCAGGACTCGAACGGCGTGACAGTGAAATTTGAAAACCCCGACGGATCGACCGGCACCCTTGAGGCCGCATATCTCATCGCCGCCGATGGCGACAGCAGTCCCATCCGCGAGAGTCTCGGCATCAAGCGCCATGGCCCCGGCGAACTCGGGCGCTTCGTGAGCGTCTTTTTCCGCGCGGATTACGGCAGCCACCTTGATGGACAACGCGCCCTCGTCGCCAATGTCCTCGGGCCCGATTTTTACGAGCTTTTCGTGACCGTCAACGGCGACGACCTCTGGCTCATGCACCATTTTCTCGATGAGGGCGAAACTCCCCAGGATTGGCCCGAGGAAAAAATCCGGGCCCAGGTCGTGAAAGCCTCGGGCCTGCCCGATATTCCGGTCGAAATCCTCAGCCTCAGCCCATGGGTGCTGTCCCCCAGCCTCTCGCCGGAATGGGTCCGGGGGCGGATTTTGTTCGTGGGCGACGCCGCCGCGCGCGTCTCCCCATCTGGCGGTCTCGGCCTCAACAACGGCATCCAGGGCGTTCACAACCTCGCGTGGAAACTTGCCGCCGTGCTCCAGGGTGAAGCCGACGCCTCCCTTCTCGACACCTACCAAGCCGAGCGTCTGCCAGCCGCGAAATTCACTTTTGAGAACAGCGGTGGCAACGCGGAGGAAATCTACGCCATCGTCTCCAGCGCCATGTCGGGAGACTGGGACACAGCCCGCAAGCTCATCGACCAGACCCGCCGCGCCGGCGCGGGGTTCGGCCAGGGTTTCGGGATTGTCTATGAAAGCCAGGCCGTCACGCCCGACGGCACCACGGCAAAATCCCCCGCCGATCCGGTTAACGACTACATCCCGCAAGGCCGACCCGGCCACCGCGCCCCGCACGCTTGGGTGGAACGAAACGCCTCGCGCCTCTCGTTGCTGGATTTTTTCGGCTCCGGTTTTGTGCTCCTCTGCGGCCCGGAGGCCGATCCCTCCCGATTCCCATGCCCGCTTCACAACGCACGGATCGTGCGCGAGGGATTGGATTTTCACGATCCGGAGAGCGCTTGGCGCGCACTCTACGGGATCACCGCATCGGGCGGGGTTCTCGTGCGGCCCGACGGATACATCGCCGCTCGATCGGTCTGACCAAACACGCGGGCGTTTTTTTTGAGGTCGGGTTGGTCTTTTCAGGCGGTGAAAAGCTCCGCGCTGTGGTGGTTCGCCGCCTGAAGGGAAACCGGTTCCGGATACTCGAAAATTTTCCCCTCATAGTTGCGGATCACGATTTTTTCCGAGTCGTGGTAGAGGACATAGTTCGGATTGATCGGGACTTTGCCGCCGCCGCCGGGCGCGTCGATGACATATTGAGGAATCGCGTAGCCGCTGGTGAATCCACGCAGGGATTCAATGATCTCGATGCCCTTAGCAACGGATGTGCGCAGGTGGGAGGAGCCGCGGATCAGGTCGCACTGGTAGAGATAGTATGGCCTGACACGGCAGAGGAGCAGCTTGTGAATGAGCTCCTTCATGACCTCCGGGCTGTCGTTGACGCCACTTAAGAGAACGCTCTGGTTGCCCAGCGGGATGCCACTGTCCGAGAGTCGCCCCAGCGCATCCCGGACCTCGCTGGTGAGTTCGCGCGGATGGTTCACATGCACACTCATCCACAGCGGATGGTATTTGCGGAGCATGGCGCAGAGTTCCGGGGTGATCCGTTGTGGGAGGAAAATAGGAACCCGTGTTCCGATGCGAAGGAACTCCAAGTGGGGGATTGATCGCAGGCGTTGAAGAATCGCCTCCAGGCGCGAATCCGAGAGCAGAAGGGCATCGCCGCCGGATAGCAGCACATCGCGGATGGCGGTGTTTTTTTCGAGATAGCGGAAGGCCTCCTCGAAATCGGTGACAAGCTCCTGCTCGCCCACACCGCTCACGACGCGGCTGCGCGTGCAATAGCGGCAATAGGATGCACAGCGATCGGTGACGAGAAACAGAACGCGGTCCGGGTAGCGGTGCACAAGGCCGGGAACCGGCATATGGGAATCTTCGCCACACGGATCAACCATGTCATACGGCGAATCATAGCCCTCCTCGATGCGGGGAATCACCTGGCGGCGAATCGGGCAGTCCGGGTTGTCGCGCTCGATGAGATTGAAGTAATGGGGCGTGACAGCGAGCGCGAGCTTCGTGCCTGCGAGAAGAACCCCCGCGCGCTCCTCGCCGCTGAGCACAAGACGCTCCTCCAGTGCGGCCAAGGTGGTGATGCGATTTCGCTGCTGCCAGCGCCAGTCTTCCCAATCGGATGCAGGGGCGTTTTTCCAATAACCGGGGGCATGGGAAATGAAGCGCGAAGCGGGCGCGGTGGACGAGTCGGGCATTTGAGTCTGGAAGAGGCTACGACGATCGCCGGTAGAGTCAACGTGGACCTTCATGGGGTGAACGCCCCGTTGGGAAAGGCTCCTCAGGCCTGCATTTCACACCACTCGATCCAAGCCTGCCGCAGGGCCGCCTCGAAGCGCGCCGCCTGCCCATGGAAATCGCAGAGAACACTGCCTGCCATCGTGCTGCGAAGCGAGTTGCGGAGCTGAACGCGGAGCTCGCGGTCTTGGGCGAGAGTCACGGCTTTTTGGATGTAGTCGTTTTCGGTTTGTGCGGCCCATTCGGCGTGGCCGATGGCGGTCAGCAGGGACAGCCCCACGCGGGAGGCATGGCGGTCGCCGACCAGCGAAACCACGGGAACGCCCATCCAGAGAGCCTCGCAGGTCGCCAAGGTGCCATTGCAGGGAAAGGTGTCGAGAGCAATATCCACACGGCTGTAAGCGGCAAGCCGGTCGGAAGTGCAGCGAAAGTCCTCTCGCACCTCGACAAGGGGCTCGGTTATTCCCGCAGCCCCCAAACGTTCCAACACACGCTTTCGGACGTCCGGGTCATCGCAGAATGCACTCGCGACCAGGAGACGCGAGCCGGGCACATGGGCCAGAATTTTTGACCACGTCGAGAGTATCTCATCCGTGACTTCCAGGAAATGATGGAATGATCCAAAAGTAATCGGCACGGAGGCATCTGGCATTGCGGGTGGGGGCGCATCGGCAGGTGCTTCATAGGCCCAGGCGCAAGGCGAGAAGCGGATGAGTTTTTCCGTGGCGAAGGCATCGGCATCTCCGCTTGGGTCCGTAATGTCATCCACGAGGCGGTGGGTGGTCGCGGGCACACCTGTCGTGTTCGGATAGCCGAGGTAGGAAAGCTGAACAGGAGCCAATCCCCGAGACAACAGCGGCAGACGATTCCTGGCCGAGTGGCCGGCCAGATCAAGGAGGATATCGGGAGCGTCGCGTTGAATCAGAGCCGCTGCAGGGTCGTCCTCCACGCCGTTCAGGTTGGTCCATTTGCTTGCGAGTTTCCTCAGTGCGGAGCTCATGGTATCCTCGCAGTGGTGGCCATGGTAAAGCAGGGTCTGCACGCGGGAGGGATCGAGATTTTGCAACAGCGGCTTGAGAAAGAAAGCGACTGCATGTTCGCGGAGATCGGGTGAGATAAACCCAACGCGAAGTTTTTTATCAGGCTCCCGGGAATTGAAAAAAACCCGGAATTCGTCCCTGGGAAAAAGCGACGCAAATTCTTTGTGCGTCTCGAAAACGCCTTCACGATTTTGGCCCGGGAGGTAGTTGAGCAGTGTGTTGCGGGCGCTGAGCACGCAGGCGTTTTGCGGCTCCATCCAAAGAATGGAGTTCAGCAGGTCCAACGACTCCTCGGTTTTGTAAAGCCGCTGCAGTCCCAGCGCACGGGCGCTCGAAGCCGCGACCAGGAAGGGATCGATTTGGAGGGCCTTGTCGAAAGACTCCATCGCTTCCGCGATGTGCCCGGTCTTCTCCAGCAGCGAGAGGCCCAGATTGCTCCATGCCATGGCAAATCCGGGATCGATTTCTGTGGCCCTGCGGAAATGGATTTCTGCCGCGGCAAAGCCATTGACCACTGCGGTCGTCTCGCCTAGGAGTTCGTGCGCGTTGGCATTCGCCGGTTGGATTTCGACAAAGCTCGCGAGCGATTCCAAAGCCTCGTGAGGCAGGCCCATGGCTCTCTGACAAAGAGCCAGATTTTCCCATACCTCCGCCCTGTGCGGTGATTTCTTAATGGCTCGGACAAGGTGGGGCTCCGCCTCCACATACCGGCCAAGATCGGCCAGGGCCATGCCAAGGAACATCCGGCACTCCACCGATTCGGGATTGAGCTTCCGCGCTTTCTGCAAAAGCTCAATGGCCTCTTCCAGATGCCCTCCGCGCTGAAAGGCCATGGCCCCCGAGAGAAACCAGGCATCAAAATCCTTCGGACACTCGCGCCGCACCTTCGCATAGATCTCCTCCGCCTCGTCGTGCCGATGCGCTTGGTGAAGCGCCAAAGCCTCCTCCAGCAAATTGGTTCTTAGTTTGTGGTTCATTGGACGAATGCGGACCCGTCCAACACTGCCCGAGGATGGGCAAAATGCCCATCGCTTTTTATGTCGTTAGGCGCAGGCCCAGATTATAAACGAGCCACATCGCCCACAGACGATGACGATTACACAACCACCCCCCGGCATGGTTTAACGATAGCGTTTTCTTTGCAAACCAGGACCAGCCTTTTTTAAGCCGACTCCACTACCCCACCCAGTGCCTGAATGAGGTGGCGCCGATTTTCAGGACACAGCGGGCAATATGAAACCCCAAGGAATTTACTTCCTCCTCTGCGCATAAAACCAGAGATCATATGGGAGGCTTTTTATGAAGCGCGCTATCGTTCATTGTTAGTTGGAGACGCTGGGCGAAGTTGCTCTAGACGCTTCTGCCCTTCGACGATTTGCTGTGGCGTCATCTCTTTTGAGAAATTGGTCTGCGGGCGGATGCGAGTGAGTGTCGTTTCGATGATGTGTAGGATTTTAGTGATCATTTCGCGGCAACTTTACCAAAGCCGGTAGGAAATCCGCTGGGGGAGGAAAAATTTTTCAAGTCCTTTTTGAAAGGCTTTCATACGTCTGACAGCCCTAGTGATCGGCATCGAATGCCGTCGGAGATGCTGGGAGCGAGAAGCGGGAAGGAATGAATCAGGGCGACAATTTTTCACCAGCCACAAGGAATCCCGCTAACTTCTGCTCAAGTGCTTCTTGAGTTTCCGAATAGCCAGATGTGCAAGCTCAGACAGCCAGATCCGGTTGGAGAACCAACAAGCCTTTCCTGCTTGGATATCCAAGCGCTCAATCTTTGAAGCACGAATTACGAATCAACGCGAATCACGCCAACAAGCAGAACCGCCCCCCTCACCTGTCAGAAGGAGAGAAAGCTTTCCGAATACCTGGACGGCATCGACGTGTGGAGGAGGGCTTTCTTTTTTGCGGCGAAGGCGCACTCCATTGGTGACAATTCGAGCAGTTCGCGATGAGAAATTCTATTGGTGTGAACCGCTGTTAAGCGTGGAAGAGAGGTGGATTTCGGGGAAAGAACGCGATCATCCGCTTTCCCCGCATTGCGGAACCCAATGGTCTGAGGTCGGGATGTCTGAAGGTCTCAGAGTGGCGACACTCACCGACGACCGGTGCCGGGTTTTCCGACGCCTTTCGATCCGGAGCACCCCATAAAAAACTTCATGAACCCTGAACTTTCACTTTTTCTGGTTTGCCGTCCCGAGTAGTAAGTTACGTTTTCATTTATGCAAAAAATCCTCGTCACCGGTGGAGCCGGCTATCTCGGTTCTGTTCTCGTCCCCCAACTCTTGGCGGCAGGTCACGCGGTCACAGTGCTGGACAGTTTCATGTTCCGCCAGAGTTCGCTGGCGGAGTGCTGCGCGTCGGACTCCTTCGAGGTTGTGCGAGGCGATTGCCGGGACGAGCGTTTGATCGGCGATCTATTGAAAACCCATGATGCCGCCATTCCGCTTGCCGCTCTCGTTGGAGCGCCGCTTTGCGAGCGCGACCGCCTCGGCGCAGTATCGATCAACCGCGACGCCGTGCGCTTGTTGTGCCGCCTCGCCTCGCCCTCGCAACGGATTCTTATGCCTGTGACCAATAGCGGGTATGGCATCGGCCAGCCTGGCATTCCCTGCACCGAGGAATCTCCTCTCAAGCCGATTTCTCTCTATGGCACTAGCAAGGTCGAGGCTGAGCAGGCTGTGCTGGAGCGGGAAAACAGCATCAGCTTCCGCCTCGCCACCGTCTTCGGCATGGCCCCTCGCATGCGGCTCGACTTGCTCGTGAACGATTTCGTCTATCGCGCTGTGAATGACCGCGCGCTGGTCATCTTCGAGGGCCATTTCAAGAGGAACTACATCCACATCCGCGATGTCGCCCGCGTCTTCCTCCATGCCATCGAAAATTTCGAGACCATGCGAGGCCGCGCTTACAATGTGGGTCTGGAAGATGCCAACCTCACAAAGTTGGAACTTTGCGCAGTGATTCAAAAACATCTGCCCAACTTCGTGTATCTCGAAGCCCCGATTGGCGAGGATCCCGACAAGCGCGATTACATCGTTTCGAACCAGCGCATTCTTGCTACTGGCTGGAAACCCGCCCACAGCCTCGACGACGGCATCCGCGAACTCATTAAAGGCTACCGCATCCTCAAAAACAGCACCTATGCGAATGTGTGATTTCCTGACTTGTCTTTTGATTTTTTCATGATACTTTATCTCTCATGAATTCGATCACTGTTGCCGACCTCAGGAACCATTTTGCAGATGTCTCCGCGACGATCCGCCACGGGGAAAAGTTGATCATCACGATGCGAGGCGTTCCTTTCGCCACCTTGGCGCCCTTAGGACAGTCTTCGAAAGCGAAAATGGAATGGCCCGACCGCTCGGCTTGGCGGGCGCGGATTTTTCCGAAATCGGCCACAAAGGATTCTGGTATTCTCGACTACGACCGGGGTGAAACATGACTGCGAATTACGCGGACACCGGCATCCTTCTGAAATCCTATGTGCTGGAGCCCGATTCCAACGAGGCAGAGCTCACGCTGCGAGAGATGGGGGCCCCTTTCTGCTACTCCCAGATTCACGGTCTCGAAATTTCGAATGCGATCCGATTGAAAGTCTTCCGCCGGGAAATCACAGCAGTCCAAGCTTCTGCGGCCGTTCGGGCATTCCGTGCAGATCTTGACAAGGGGCTTCTCGAGCGATCCGCCGAACCGTTACCAGCTATTTTCTTGCGTGCTGAAAAACTTTCCGAAAAACACTCCGCGAAACTCGGCACACGCAGTCTCGATTTGCTACATGTCGCCGCAGCACTGGAGTCCGGCTGTAAGCGATTCGCTTCCCTTGATGCCAGGCAGCGTGAATGCGCCAGGCTGGAAGCATTGGAGTTGCACCCTGTCGATTTTCCCCGTGATGTCGGGACTTGAAAAGCCATGAGCACTACCGAATCCCTCCCTCTCTCCGGCATTGATGTAGCCATCCTCGTCGGTGGCCTTGGAACACGGTTGCGCGGGGTGGTGGATGGTGTGCCGAAGCCGCTTGCGCCGGTTCTTGGTAGGCCATTTCTTTTTTATCTGCTCGATAGGCTCGCACTCCGCGGCGCGCGCTCCGTCACGCTTTGCAGTGGTTACATGGCCGATTTTGTTCAGGAAAAAACCGGCTCCGAGTGGATGGGAATGCCGATCCGCCATTCTGTTGAAAAAGAGCCGATGGGAACGGCCGGCGCACTTGCACTGGCCAAGAATTTTTTGCAAAGCGAGCGCATTCTGGTCATGAATGGCGACACTTGGTTTGAGCCGGATTTCAAGGCCTTCGCCGAAGCTGCCGAGGGTTCAGAATTCTGTATTGCCGCCGCCCAAGTGCCCGATGCCTCGCGCTACGGGACGCTGGAATGGGACGCAGAGGGCCGCCTCATTTCCTTCAAAGAAAAATCCGATTGTCCCGCTTCAGGCAACATCAACGCCGGCGTTTATCTCGTTTCTCAAAATTTCCTGTCTTCCCTCAGCGTTGAACCTCTTTCGCTGGAGAGGGCGGTTCTGCCCGGGCTTGTGGCTGAGCAGCGTGTAAAGGTTTTTCCAGCGGATGCGCCTTTTCTCGATATAGGCATTCCCTCCGACTACGCTGCTGCCGCCGGTTTTTTCGAGCGGCTGGGGATTGTGCCTAACCCGATGTGTCATGACCTTCCGAATCCTTGACTCCCTACTTCGTCGAACATGGTCTTGGATATTTATGAAAACAGTCGCTGCACGGGAATTTTACCATCCCTTGAAACTCGCTAACGACCCGCACCACACACAGTGTCGCTTTTCTGCTTGCTCCGTGTCCTCATTCGTGTATACATGAACTTATGAAAACTTTCACGCTTGATGATATCGCATATACCAGACTAAAGTCATGGAAGAAAAGTTCTAGTGAATCATTTTCATCAGTTGTAAAGCGTGTGTTACCCGAACCGGCAACGCTTGGTGCTTTCTTGAATTTCGTTGAGACACATCTCAGACCCGCTCTCTGCCATCCAATACAGTGCTCAAGGAGGCTGTCGAGAATCGTTCCAGCGCGAAGCAAGATCCATGGATTTAATTGCTGACACATCCTATTTGATCGGTCTTTGGCGAGGTCAGGCATGGGCGACAACCTACGCTGCGGCCAATTCTTCAAAGTCCCTTGGAATTCCATGGATTGTTCTTGGAGAATTTTGGCACGGATCAGTTCGTGCCGGCCATGATGTGAAAACGGTCAGCGAGTTTCTCGCGGTTGGCCTTTCGATCATCGACCCCATGCCAGTGATTCCGGTGTATGCCCACATTTGCGCTACGATCCAGTCCGAGCCGGTTTACAAACTCATTGGCCAAAATGACCTCTGGATCGCCTCCATTGCAGTCTCCCTTGGCAAGCCACTTCTTTCACGCAATCGTCGTCTCTTTGAAAGCATTCCCAACCTTCGCTTAGAGGTTCTCCAACCATGACCGAATGCGCCGCCGGCCTTCCCGTTTGGATAGGCAAGGAATAGAAATGCCTGCTTCACCCGCAAATCCCCCGCCCCGCTCGCTCCAGCTCCTCTCCATCGTCATCCCCGCGCGGGACGGGGAGGGTTGAATGGCCTCCATCATCGAGCATCTGCATCTGGAGCTTTCACTCCGTAGCGTTCTCCACGGAATCATCAGGATTTTTTGCACTTGAAACCCCGTTCCCTTGCAATATTTTTTAGCAATGACCACGACTATCACAATGAAAAACCAAGTCACCTTGCCAGCTTCCCTTGTCGCTCAAGCTGGCATTGCTGCAGGCTTCCGGCTTGACTGGTCGCTTGCAAAAAACGGTGAGCTGAGAGCCAAGCCGCTCCCGCCCTTGGATCAAGTCGTGAAATCTCTTCGCGGACGAGGAAAAAAGTTTTTGCCGAAAGGCCGCAGCGCCGTTGCCGATTTGATCGAGGAGCGCTCCAAGGAAGTTTGACCACGCTTTCCTCGTGACGCACCTTTTGGACACATCCGCCGTGTTGGCCTACTACTTCGAGGAGGGTGGTGCAGACCGGGTCCAGCCCCTTCTGGCTGACACAAAAAATCCTCCCTCTATTTGCTGTCTTACTGAGTTGGAGTTTTGGGCCAGATTGAAATTTCTGGGTGCGGAAGCTCATTTCGGTTCGGATTGGCCGGAACTTTCCACTCTACTGAGAACCCTGCCGCTGGATGTTCAGATCGTCGGCCGCGCTGTGGAAATTCGTCGTGCATGCAGTGACAGGCTGCCCACCGTGGATTCGCTCATTGCTGCAACGGCGTCATTTCACAATATGGTTCTTGTTCACCGTGACCCGCATTTTGAATCCATTCCACGCAAATTACTGCGACAGGTCTCACTTTGCCCAACCACCGCTTCGTAGCCACAGAATGTTCCGCCGATTTCATCTTTTTATCGAAGCCGACCGGTTCCACCGGCCTACGGCCGCATTTTTTCGACTTGGCCCGCGAGGGCGCGTGCCAGCACACCCGAGGGCGGGCGCGCTCCCCGGGACCTGCGCACAAAACTCGGAGCGCCCAGAGAGAGAGAGTATAAAACCTATCAGCTATTGGTCTAACATTTCGCCCTTCACTTTCCTCTGACCCTACTTTTCCACTTGCAGGTATTTTTAGACATTATACATCATAGTGTATGGTTAGAACTCAGATTTACCTCACAGAAGAAGAAAACTCCTCGATCGCGCGTTTGAGCCAACTTCTTGGAAGCGGAAAAAGCCAGATCATTCGTCAAGCTATTGATGAATTTATTCTTAAGCGAGAAACCTCCAAGCGATTAAATGCATTACGCGAAGCCCGCGGAATGTGGGCGGATCGAACAGACATTCCTGACCTAAGAGCACAACGCGAATCCTTTGATCGTTTTTAATGGCGATTCTCATCGATACCGACATTCTCATCGACTATCTCCGAGGCATAGCCACGGCCGTTGCATTCGTCGAAGAACATTCTGCCGAAGCGCATATTTCAGCCATAAATATTGCTGAACTATATCAAGGTGTCCGACCGGGAATAGAACAAGTTAAACTCGCGAAGACACTATCCTCAATGACATACCTGCCGATCACATCCGAGACAGCAGAACTGGCAGGCCTTTATTCTCGGGATTTTCGCCCTGCTCACGGTTGTGGCCTCGCCGACTGTATGGTTGCCGCTACTGCGCATCTTCACGGATTGACACTGGCAACCCTCAATTCTAAGCATTTTCCGATGCTTCAAGATGTCAGAGTGCCTTACCAAAAACCTTAACCCTTTGATAGAAGCCTCCAGTTTCAAACTCCGGCCTCCCCGTGTTGATTACCAATGAGAGCCACGGTTCCAATAGATGATGTTGGGCGCATGGTCTTGCCGAAGGCGATTCGGGAAGCCATTGGCGTTGGGTTTTTTCAGGCCCCTTGCCGGATGAGTGGAACAGCGGAAATGCTGTCAATGCTATGCGACGTCTGCGGATCGAATCATGAAAGTCTTCCTTGACGAGTCTATTAGTGTAGAATCTGCTCCCAAATAGCGATAAGTTCGAAGCTGCCGATACCCTTGTCGAGTCCGGCTCTTGCGCTCCCATTCATGCCCTTGCCGAAGCCCATGCCACCTTGTCCGGCGACAAACGTCTCAAGATTAATCCGCATGATGCCGCAGAGATGGTTTTGAATTGTGCATCGAAACTTCAAACTGCTTCCCTTAGCGAATCGGAATCACTCGCTCTCATAAAAAATGCACCTTCGCGCGGCATCACTGGCGGGTCATTTTACGATGCCATCCACGCTAAAGCCGCGCGAAAAATGGGATGTTCAAAAATTCACACACTCAACGAAAACCACTTTCGCCATGTCGCGCCAGACCTCGAAATCGCTCCCTTATAGCATCTTCCATTCTTCCCTTTCCCCCCACACGTTCTTTCCTCCTTCCTTGACAACCTCCCGTCAGTGTAAGACTATCTTACTATGACCGCTACCTTGTCATCCAAAGGGCAAATCGTTTTGAATGCTAGCTTGCGTCGCGCGCTGGGTCTTACTTCCGGGATGAAGTTTGAAGTTCGAGGCGAGAGCGACCGCATTATTTTGAAGCCCATTCGCTTATCGAGGCCAGAAGCCAGAATCATCAAAGAAAACTCTACACGTTGCTCCGTTTTAGATATTAAAGACGCCCCTACGCTTACCAGCGACCGCGTTGCCGCCGCGCTCGCCGACTTCCCATGAGCTATCTCCTGGATGTCAACACGCTGATCGCGATCGGCTACAAAAAACACGAGTTTCATCAACGCGTCATTCTCTGGGCTGAAGGAAAAAATCTCCTCACTTGCAGCATTTCGGAGATCGGCTTCGTGCGTGTTCTTTCCGGCCTGTCCGAGGCCAAAATCACAACTGCACTCTGCTGCCAACTACTCGCGCAAATGAAAGTCGATTGGAAAATGCAGCTTCTGCCAGATCACCGCTCTGCTGAAACTTTGCCCGATTGGGCGCGGAGTCCGCGACAAGTTACCGATGGACACCTCCTCGATTTAGCTCAAGCCAATCAGGTCCAGTTGGCAACGACTGATGCCGGAATTCCCGGCGCTTTTTTGATTCCGAGCATCTCATAAAAAATGCCTGCCTCACCCGCAAATCCCCCGCCCCGCTCGCTCCAGCTCCTCTCCATCGTCATCCCCGCGCGGGACGAGGAGGGTTGCATCGCCTCCACCATCGAGCACCTGCACCTCGAGCTTTCACTGCACGGGGTTCCGCACGAAATTGTCGTCGTCGACGATGGTTCCACAGACTCCACTTGGCAAATCCTCCAAGGCGAAGCCGCGAAAATTCCCACGCTCCGCCCGGTTCAAAATCCCGGTCCGCACGGCTTCGGACGAGCAATCACCAAGGGGCTCGACTCCATGGCTGGCGATGCCGTGGTCATCATGATGGCGGATGAATCCGACGACTGCCGCGATGTCGTTCGCTACTGGCATGCACTCAACGAAGGCTACGACTGTGTCTTCGGCAGCCGCTTCCTCAAGCACGGCGGCGTCATCGACTACCCGCCCCTCAAGCTCGCGCTGAACCGCGCCGCGAATGCCTTCATCCGCCTCCTCTTTCGCCACGGCCTCAACGACACCACCAACGCCTTCAAAGCCTACCGCCGCACGGTCATCGACGGCATCCGCCCCATCCTCTCGCCGCATTTCAACATCACGGTCGAACTCCCGCTGAAAGCCATCATTCGCGGCTTCAGCTACACCACGATTCCCATCACCTGGCGCAACCGCCGCACCGGCGTCGCCAAACTCAAAATCAAGGAAATGGGCAGCCGCTACCTCTTCATCTGCCTTTATGTTTGGCTGGAAAAATACTTCTCCCGTGGCGATTACATGAGAAACTCAGGTGAATCTTGCTGATTGCTACCCATCCGGCGCGAACCATCCTCAAATTAGGGGAAGCATAAACACTTAAAAAATAAAGCTCTTCGGGTCTTGAAGGCAAATCGAGTTCTTAAAAAAATCTAAGTGAGCATGAACTGAGTCAGGTTTCCAATAATACTTGACCATGCTTCCAACCTGGTTAGCTTTAGAGCTATGGTGACTGCGAACATCCATGAATTGAAGGCTCGTTTTTCCCACTATTCGCGTCTGGTGAAGAGTGGCGAGCATGTGCTTGTGTGTGAACGCAACAAACCATTTGCCGAGTTTCGACTGATTGGTGAGCCCGTGACCCAGCCTGCAAAGCGCCGTCTCGGTCAACTCAAAGGCCAGTGCCCGACCAGCCAAGACTTCTGGTCTTGTGAAGAGGAAATCTCCGCGGATTTCCAAAGCGCCTCTATTTTCCCGAAACCCTGCCAATCCCAGTAGTGAAACTTCTTCTCGACACCTGTGTTTTTCTCTGGAGCGTCGATGAGACGGAAAACCTGAGTGCCACTGCGCGGAAAGCCGTTCAGGATTCAGCAAACGAGATCGTCTTCCACCAAATTTCCGTTCTGGAAATCCAAATCAA
The DNA here is from genome assembly GCA_037147075.1 of bacterium. Classification (GTDB taxonomy): domain Bacteria; phylum Verrucomicrobiota; class Verrucomicrobiia; order Chthoniobacterales; family Terrimicrobiaceae; genus UBA967. Next base: position 12,108 of record JBAWVX010000022.1, on the reverse strand, counting down.
GCACAGCTTGGGAAAGCTCCCACTCCAAGTGCCGCCATCGCAATTCATCGCCAACGCGGAATCCTCCCTCGGCACGATCCGTCATAACCTCGACGATCCAGCAATGAGCCTCCTCGGAAACCTCCCATGGATTCACAGGGATCCTTTCGACCGGGTGCTCATTTCGCATGCCGTCTACCATGGTCTCACGCTTGTCACACCCGATCCCAATATCCACCGTTACCCAGTGAGAGTTCTTTGGTGAAATCACATTTTCAAATCACTCTGCAGGACCGACCATCCGCACTTGGAAGTCACACCATTTCATCTTTTATCGCATGGCCACCCACTGGATAAACACCCATGGCACCTGCAGCACTCGCAGCCAAAACTCTATTTTCCGCGTTCTCTTCCGCCACGGTCTCAACGACACCACCAACGCCTTCAAAGCCTACCGCCGCACCGGCATCGACGGCATCCGCACCATCCTCTCGCCGCACTTCAACATCACGGTCGAACTCCCGCTGAAAGCCATCATTCGCGTTTTCAGCTACACCACGATTCCCATCACTTGGCGCAATCGCCGCACCGGCACGGCCAAGATCAAGATCAAGATCAAGGAAATGGGCAGCCGCTACCTCTTCATCTGCCTCTATGTTTGGCTGGAAAAATACTTTACCTGTGGCGATTACATGAAGATCAAGTCATGAATTCTTCCATGCAAAACCAAACTATCCACGCCGACTCCGATCTTCAGCGCATTTATGCCCAGCGGTTTTCGGTGAATCTGAACTACAGAAAATCCGTCTGGAGTGTTCTGATCAGAGATTTTTTCCAAAAATTGATTCCCCCAAACGCTACCGTGCTCGATCTGGGCTGCGGCTACGGCGAGTTTATCAACCAAGTTGCCGCCGCAAAAAAATCGGGATGGATTTGAATCCCGACTCGCGAAGATTTTTAGATCCCGCTGTGGAACTTATCGCGCAAGATTGCTCTATGAAATGGCCGCTTGCCGACGCTTCTCTCGATATGGTCTTCACCAGCAATTTTTTTGAACACCTGCCCGACAAGTCCTCCTTGGGCAGAACTCTTGATGAAATTCGACGCTGTCTTCGACCCGGCACCGGTAGGCTGATTGCCATGGGGCCGAACATCAAACGCACCGGCGGCGCCTACTGGGATTTTTGGGACCATTATCTCCCGCTCACGGAGCTATCATTGAAAGAAGCTCTTGAGAACCGGGGGTTCCAAATGGAAAAATGCCTTCCTGCTTTCCTGCCCTACACCATGGCCGGCAAACGCCCTGCTCCCTTGTTTTTGATCCAAGCCTACCTGCGATTGCCCATCACCTGGCGGTTTTTGGGCCAACAATTTCTTGTCGTCGCAAGAGTATGAGTAACCCCAAAAAGCTTTCCGTCGGGCACTCCTTGGTTTTTGTAAAAACAATCTCTTATGCCGCATTGGCCTTGTTCTCGGCTGTGCTTCTTTGCTCCCTCTGGGCGCTCACCCGTGAGTGGGACAAGCCACTGCTGGACCTTCACTCCTTTCGTCAAACCCAGACAGCAATTTCAGCCTATTACATGGTTGGGAATCCGAGCGTTTTATTTAACTACATTACGCCAATCCTTGGTAAACCATGGGCCATTCCTCTGGAGGTTCCATTTTATCAATGGATCGTTGCAAGATGGCATGAATGGACCGGCATGGGCCTCGATCAAAGCGGGAAATTCGTATCGATTGTCTTCCTCCTCGCTTCTCTTTGGCCGGTTTGGAAATTGCTGGAAGAGCTTTCCATTCCCCCGGCTGCGCGTTGGCTCACGGCTGCCGTTTTTCTTTCCGTGCCACTCCATTTGTATTGGGGGCGGGCTTTTCTCATCGAGACCATGGGCTTGTTTCTCTCGCTCTCGATGGCGGCTTGTCTCTTCGCGGGATATCAGAAAAAGAACTGGCGGTGGCTGGTTACAGGCTTGGCTTTCGGCATTCTCGCCGCTCTGTGCAAAATCACCACCTGGGCCTTGGCGTGCGGCGTGACGGGGTTGCTCGTCTTGTTTTCCAATGGAATTCCCAAGAGGAAGGATCTCTTGTGGGTCGCGGCTGCCGGTTTCGCCGCCGTGCTGCCCATTATTCCCGGCAAACTCTGGCTCTCTTACGGCGATCAACTCAAAGCGGAGAACCCTTTCGCGCGGGATTTAATCATTTCTACATCCAAGGGTCAGACGGCATGGAACTTCGGCACTCTTGCGCAGAAGACAAGTCCCAAGGTTTGGAGTCATATCGGTAGCCACATCACAGACCAACTGCTCATCCCCGTGCCCATTTTCGGCCACTGGCTGGTGCCGATCATCCTGATCGTTGGCGCCTTCGCCAACCGCCGCAGAGCTCCTCTCATCTTGATCTTTTTGGGGGGCTTCGCCGCAGGTCCTCTCATTTTCACGAACCTCTATTTCGAGCACAACTACTATTGGGTGGCAAATAGCGTATGGCTTCTGCTGGCGTCTGGAATAGCTTTTGCCGGCATTTCCGAATGCTCTCCCCAATCGAGATGGCCTGGTCCAACAACTATCGCAGCGTGCGTGGTGGTCTGCATCGCGGGGTTCGCCTCATGGCATCAAAGGTTCCTGCCAATTCTCCAAAATGTGCCGAGCCGCCAAGCGCTTGGAGAGGCCTGGATCAAGCCTCTTCAAGATGTTGTTCCCCCTCTCAGGACTGTTCTGATTCTTGGCAACGATTGGAGTCCGAATTCCCTCTACTACGCAGAGCGGAAGGGAATCGCGTTCCCCACAGCAGATTGGATTCCTCTTCCTGGCACCCAGCTCCAGGAGTCATTGAAAAATCTCGGATCCGACGAGCAACTTGGAGCGGTAGTCGTGAATGAGCAGTTGCTCACTTCGGCCAATCAGGCATTCTTCACCAACTTTCTTCAGCAGCGAGGCATGTCATTGGAGGGAAAAAGGACTGCATTTGGAATCCTTTTTCCGGCGGTCGATTGGAGTCGCCGAAAATGATGTCTTTTTCTTGACATGAAAGTTCTGGAGTCTTGCCGAGGTATTCTGCGATGACTTTTTAAATCCCATGCGACTTTTCCAATGATCATCTCCCGCACCCCATTTCGTATTTCGTTTTTTGGAGGAGGTTCTGACTATCCGGAGTGGTTCCGAGATCATGGCGGGGCGGTTCTTTCGACTGCTATCGACAAATATTGTTACCTCACCTGCCGTTATCTGCCGCCATTTTTTGAGCACAGATACCGCATTGTTTACTCGCACATCGAAATGGCGAAGCACGCCTCCGAGATCAAACATCCGGCCGTGCGCGGAGCTTTTCAGCATCTCGGCATCAAGCGAGGAATCGAAGTTCACCATGATGGCGACCTGCCAGCCCGCAGCGGCATGGGCTCGAGTTCATCGTTTGCGGTGGGAATCCTCCACGCCCTCCACGCCCTCCAAGGTCGCATCCGGAGCAAGCAGCAGCTTGCCTCCGAGGCCATTTTCCTAGAGCAAGAGGTGCTCAAGGAAACGGTCGGCTCGCAGGATCAGGTAGCGGCAGCCTTTGGCGGCTTCAACTCGACGCGTTTCCACCAGGATGGAAGTTTCACCGTGCAACCGGTGCTCCTACCAACCGCTCGCTTGGCCGAATTCAAGGGACACCTCATGCTTTTTTTCACGGGCCTCGCGCGGTTTTCCTCCGATGTTGCGTCAACTTTTGTTGGTTCGCTTGCATCGCGCGAAGAGGGCATCCGGCGTTTCGTGGCCATGGTTGATCATGCTGTAGGAATCCTTGAGTCCGGCGACCTTCGGGATTTCGGCCGACTTCTCGACGAGGCTTGGCAAATCAAACGCTCGCTGAGCCAGTCCGTGAGCACAAGTGAGGTGGATGCAGCCTATGCAGCGGCGATAAAAGCAGGTGCACTCGGCGGCAAGCTCCTCGGCGCTGGTGGTGGTGGGTTCATGATGATCTTTGCTGAGCCGGATAGGCACGAGTTCGTAAAAAAGGCCCTTTCAGGTTTTCTCCATGTCCCGTTCAGTTTCGAGCCCTCCGGAAGCCAGATCGTCCACTATGATCCCGAGCAGGACTACTCCGAACTTGATAACGACCAATAACCATTTTTAAAACATGCCTCATCCACATCTCGATTGGCCGCTCATGCGGAACAACATCACGCGCTCCGATTTGGACGCCGTCATAGAATTCCTCAAGCAGGACGATACCATTCTCACCCAGTCGAAGAATGTGGAAGCCTTCGAGCGGGAGTGGAGCGAGTGGCTTGGAGTGAAGCATAGTGTGTTCGTGAACTCCGGTTCATCGGCCAATGAGATCACCATGCTGGCGCTGCGCGAGATGCATGGCGAGGGCGAGGTCATCGTGCCTCCACTGACTTGGGTTTCCGACATAGCCAGCGTGCTTTTTGCCGGCTTCAAACCCATCTTTGCCGATATCAACCCGCGCACTCTTGGCATGGATAGTGGCGAGGTCATTAAAAAAATAACACACCGCACGCGCGCTGTCTTCCTGACCCACATTCTCGGCTACAATGCCCTTGATGACGCGCTCATCGAGGCCTGTGCATCACGAGGCATTCCGCTCATCGAGGATGTGTGCGAATCCCATGGCGCAACATGGCAAGGGAAAAAATGCGGATCCTTCGGCTTTGCTTCGAATTTTTCATTTTACTACGCGCACCACCTGAGCACCATCGAAGGCGGCATGGTCTGCACAGACAATTCCGATTTCTACGAACTCTGCCGCATCGCCCGCTCGCATGGCATGGTGCGCGAGTCCCGCGACCAGGCGCTCCGCGACCGCTACACCCGTGACTGCCCCGATCTCAACCCCGCATTCATCTTCGCGTTTCCTTCGCACAATATGCGAAGCACCGAGATCAACGCCGTCATGGGCCGCTCGCAACTTCCTCGCCTCGACGCCAACAACGCCACGCGCACGCGCAACCTTCATCGTTTTCTTGATCAGCTGGACTCGAAAAAATACCGCACCGATTTCGCCACCGAGGGCAGCAGTAATTACGCCTTCACCCTCGTATTGCAGCAACCCAACGACGTCCTCCGCGACCGCTGCATGGAGGCCATGACAAAATGCGGGGTCGAATTCCGACGTGGCACCTCCGGTGGCGGCAATCAACTCCGCCAGCCTTACCTCCGCCGCCTCCTCGGTGATCTATTCCAAGATTATCCTGAAGTCGAACATGTCCACTTCTACGGTTTCTACATCGGAAACTATCCAACCCTCGAACCCGAAAAAATCGACGCGCTCTGTCAAATTTTGAACGACCTGTAACCTCGGCAAGCCAAAGAACTCATTGACAAACATATGACATGGTCATATGGAAACCATCGAGTCCCAAGAGTTCACAAGGCAAATAACGCGATTTCCCGATGAAGACTACCGAGCATTCCAAATCAATCTTGCGAGTGATCCCCTGCAGGGTGCTGTCATGCGCGGAGGCGGAGAATTTCAAAAAGCCCGCATGGCATTTCCCAGCGCCGGAATCGGAAAGAGCGGCGCTGCTCGCGTGATCTATCTTTTCAGACCAGAAACGGATCAAATTTATCTCGTCGCAATCTATGGAAAAAGCTCCAAAAAATCCCTCTCGCAAGCCGAGCAAAACGCGCTCCGGAAAATTGCACACCAAATCCGAAATTCTCCAGGCTCTTGAAGAGATGCCGTTTGATGCCGAGCATCTGGTATCCTCAGCCAGCCAATTCGCAGAAGCCCTTCAAGGTTCACGCAAAGCCACCTTGCGCCGCACTAGCGTTCGTAAGCCGCCCTCCCTCGCGGCCACACAGATTGCGGATCTGCGTAAGCGACTGAACGTGAGTCAAGCGGTTTTCGCCGCCTGTCTCGGCGTCCGACCCGCGAGCGTGATGAGTTGGGAGTATGGTCGGCGCAGCCCCTCCGGTTCCGCATTGCGTCTCCTCCAAATCGCTACCCGCCACCCAGAAGTCCTATTAGAAGTCGCTTGAGCCGGAGAAAATGGATTCACTCTTGTGGAGTTTTAAAACCTGTCCCATGACGCCCAACGACCTCATCGCCTTCGAGGATGACATCGCCTCGGAATTCAACGCCGGAAAAATCCGTGCTCCCATCCACCTCTACTTTGGCAACGAGCAGGCCATGATCGATGTCTTCAAAAACATACGCCCGCAGGATTGGGTGCTTTGCTCGTGGCGCAGCCACTACCAGTGCCTTCTCAAAGGCGTTCCTCCCGCCGAGCTGAAAGCCGAGATCATGGCTGGTCGCTCCATTTCGCTCTGCTTTCCGGAGCATCGCATTTTTAGTTCGGCAATCGTTGGCGGTGTCGTGCCGATCGCCGTTGGGATCGCGCTGGGCATCCAACGCTCCGGCGAGGAGGCGAGGGTCTTCTGTTTTATGGGAGAAATGACCGCAGAAACAGGAATTACCCATGAAAGCGTGAAGTATTGCCGCAACCACAACCTCCCCGTCTCATGGGTCATCGAGGACAATGGCAAATCAGTTTGCACAGACACCAAAAAGACTTGGGCTATCGACTCCCACTGGTGGGAACGGGAAACCGGTGCTCCTGATGTGTTCCATTACAAATACGAATCGAAATACCCACACGCCGGCGCTGGTGTCCGTGTCCAATTTTAAGTCATGAAATACTTCGACGAACTCAAACGCAGCATGGAGTGGTTGGCCCAAGACCCGCGCACACTTTTCATCGGTCAGGCTATAGAAGTCCCGGGAACCGCAATGAGCAACACAGTAAAGGACATCCCGCTCGAGCGCCGTTTGGAGTTGCCCGTAGCCGAGGAGATGCAAATGGGAATGACCGTTGGACTCGCCATGCAGGGCCACATTCCCGTCTCCATTTATCCGCGTTGGAATTTTTTGATTCTCGCCGTGAATCAAATCGTGAACCACCTCGACAAGCTCTCCGCGATGTCGAATGGTCGGATTTCCTCGAAAGCGATCATCCGCACTGGCATTGGTTCGGAGCGCCCTCTTCATCCACAGCACCAGCATGTGGGTGACTTCACAGATGCCTTCCGGCTCATGTGTTCGACCGTGGAAGTGATCCGCCTCGACGAGCCCGAACAAATCTTTCCCGTCTACGAGAAGGCTCTACTGCGTGAGGATGGAAAAAGCACTCTCATTGTAGAGTGGGGGGACTATTACGGAGAAAAATGAATCGCCGGCAGGTTTATTTTTTTGGCCAGTAGAACAACGCATCCCGCAAGATTGTTTTCAAAATCAACACTCCACTTTTGTATTTTCCAAATCGGCCCGGGTGTGCGCGGCTGCCTGGAATGCCGATGCGGGCACCCTCTGGGGAGGCAATTTCGGTGATTAACAGCCTCTTGCGGGTGCCGCGCGTGAGAAGCATGATTTCGGAATGCTCATCCTTGTGCCTGTCAATCGCCAGATCATAGAGGCATTTTTTCTTGAACGCTTTATACATTCCAAGGCCATCGGTCAGGCGGCATCCGAAGAGGAGATTGATGAGACCGGTCAGTGATCGATTTGCCAATGCCGATTCAGCATCATCATCCAAGGATTTTTTCCCCCCGAGGTATCGGGACGCAACAACGATATCGAAGCCTTCTTGGATTTTCTCAACCAGTTTGGGAATGTCGGCAGGATTCGAATTTCCATCGGGGGAAAAAGGAATGATCACATCGCTTAGAATTTGCTCGAACGACTCCCAGAAAGCCGCCTTAACCCCTTTCGTTCGTTGCGAACAAACCTTGAAGCCTCCTTTCTCAAGAAATTCCCTAGAACCGTCGCTGGATTGACCATCCAAAAGAAAAATTTCATCGACCCAAGAAGGATTTATCTTGGGCATTATCTCCCGCAAACCATCAATTTCGTTTCGAAATGGAATAAAGAGCGTAACGGTTTGCTTCATTAGTTGGCAATAATCGAAAAGTTAGAAATTCCTATCAGGGATTACCATTCAAATCAATGAGGCGAAGATTCGCGAAGGTGGCCACCACACGGCAGGTTCTTGCTAGCGTATCCACATTGTTCATGTAATCGAGCATGTATTTTCCCCAGACCTCCTTGAAAAACCACTCGGGTCGCTGGTGTTCCAGCCAGTGTTTGCGTGTGTAGAGGAGCAGCGCGTTGTCGAAATCGCTGGCGAGGACATAATCGATCCCGAGACCGAGGAGGTAAGATTTGAGGGCCTCGGGGCCTTGGCGTAGCGGCCATTTTCCAATCGAGGAGGCGCCAGTGACATCGCCAGTATAGATAATGTTTCGGGCAAAATCTAATGCGTAGGGAGTATCGATTGTTACAAAAATTTTACTCCCTTCGGGTGTGTATTTCTGAAGCTCCTTGGCGGCTTTTTCAAGGACTGGCGGGGCGACAGAGGTGCTTGAGGCGATTTGCGCAGGCAGGGAATCGATTATCGCGCCGAGCTCTCGACTGGCGTTCGGTAAGTTGACTGCCAACAGCAAAGTGAGTGAGACGAGTGCGAAGTTTTTTGCTGAGCCGTCGGACGTATCGTCTCGTTGTGAGAGACGTTGCGTCAAAAGCCAGAATGCCACTGGCATCATCATCGGGAAGGTGTATCGATAGCTTTCCGAAATGACCGTCACTCCGAATTTGTAGGAAGTGAACCACGCGACGGCCAAGATGGCTAAAGCGGCCGCTGAGGCCAATGCGCGATGTTCGCTCCGCAAGGCCAGAAGCAGGATCAATGCGATAACCATCGCCTCAACACTAAACAGGTAGCCGAACGCGTGTGCAAAGTCCCGCAACGGACCCTCCTTGCTCCCAAGAATTGTGAACTCTGGGTTCATCGTTCCCATAAACGGCGGGTAAATCGGAACGCCGTGGGATTGCCAAAACACAGCCATGTAGGGGATGAGTAAGGCCAAGGAGAACGCTCCGATTCCGAAGACGAGCGTCAAGTTTTTTGAAAAGGCCCCAGAATGGGATTGCCGCGTGGAAATGGATTGAGCTAACCCTGCCAGCAAGACAATCAGCGCCGTGGCCAAGAGGTAGGTAAGGCGGAAACTGCCAGCCGCTGCGATGAGCAGGGCTGGCGGCAACCAAAGCCTCCAGTGCATTTTCAGCGCGCCACTGATTCGGACAAGGGTGAGGATTAACGCCAAAATCATCGCTGCGCCCGTGAGGGAGCTGCCTGTGTTGATTCGCGGGACAGAAACGAAAAAAAGGCTTCCGATGGCCAGGAAGCGGAGAAGGGAATTTTGCCAACCAGCTCCCTTGGCCACTTGGAGGAGCATCCCAAAGAGAATAAGCATCGCAAGGGCGCGGTCAGGAACATGGGCATTCCGGACATCGCCTACCACCATCACCATGGCTTGCAGGAGTGCCTGCCCGCCGAAAGTGCCCATCCGCCGAACATTGAACGGCTCGATCAGAGTTCCAGTATCAAGAATCCTTTGTGGATAGGCGAGATAGCAAACCACATCGTCATTCGGATCGATCTGGTAGGGCCAGGCAATCGAGGAGACAAAAACCAGCGCCATAAGACCGCAAAGAATCCAGTCCGTGGCTTCGAAGCGGAACTTCTGCGTTACAGAGGAATCTAGATCAGAATCAGTGGATTTGGATTTTTTGCTTTTCTTGGATTCGGTTGGAACCGCTAGGAGCTTGGGGCCAATGGCATAGGAAGCAGCGAGAACGGCTCCAAGCAGGACAACGCCCGTCAGCACCGGAGCCTTGGCCAGCGAAAGCATCATCAAAAAACCTCCAATCGCGAGCGTGACGGCCATGCCCCAGGCGGCTGTCAGTCCCCAGCCGAGATCCTCAAATTCCGGCCGATTCAGCGCGCGGCGCAGCGCTTCACCATAGCCCCAGAACGAGGCAAAAATCACAAGACTCCATAGTAGGACGGGGGAATACATTACAAAGTTTTAAGGATTAAGTTTTAAGTTCCAGAGTTGGCGGCGTGGCTGTCCGCAGCAGTAACGGGTAACGGGTAACGGGTGGCTGGTGAGGTATTTCTCCATTTCTCTGTGTCTTTGTGGCTTGGTGAGACAATTTTTAGGAATTCTCACAGACGCGCGGAGAGGGTGAGGATGGCAGTTTCTACCAGGCGGAAGCAAATGGAAATTCCGTGTCGCCTGGATTTTCGCCTGGCACATTTGCCCACGAAATTGTGTGGACGACTTCTTTGAGTTGTTCCGAATCTAAAATTTCAGCGCCCTGAGCCATAAGCCATGCATCCATTTCCTCAATAGTCGCAGTCGATGGGGTGATCTGTGGAATATAAGCTATCTCGGTCACTACTTTAGTTTCTTTTGAAGGTATTAATAATGAGCTCATAGTCTTTTTGAAATGTTGTTATTGCTAAATGGAATACTTCCTTCGGAGATATATCATCATACCATATTTTCTGCAAAAGGCCGGCCTTTTTACCAAGGATATCCTGATGAGGGATGCCATGTGCAGTATCGAATCGCGCAACATCTATCCAGCCCTGCTCAGTCTGAATTGTGAGAACTACAGCAAAAGAAACATATCTTCCCTTCTGTGTTGAGCGAATAACGAGGATCCGCACATCGTTTTCTAACCAAATGTTGAATGCGGAATCTGGCATAATTCACAAAACAGAAAAAGTTTTATATATTCTTTAAGGTGAAGCGGCAAGTAAACAAGAAAAAGTTTCAGGGATTCTCACAGAGGCGCGGAGACGCGGAGGTTTTGCAATTAATAATTCTGTAAATTTTATATTTCATAATTAATTCAAAGGCTTTATTGGTTCGACACATTGACCCGCGTTCAGCAAATTCCAGTCTAAAATCAAGTCCTCTTGGTGCAACTCCGCCCAAGCTTCAAAAAGTCGTTGCTGTTTTCGTGGAAGTGAACCGGCTCGCGCTGCGCGGCTATGGCGTGATGCAGTGGCGAGTGGCGAGTGTCTGGTGAGGCGTTTCTCCATTTCTCTGTGTCTTTGTGGCTTGGTGAGATAACTTTCAGGGATTCTCACAGAGGCGCCGAGACGAGGAGGTTTTGCTGTGAGGCGGATGCTGATGCGATTTATTATCTCTTCTGGATAACATCGCTACACTCCAGATTCTGCCAATTCAGCATCGGGAGTGTTTTTTAAGTTCGACGAGCTTTTCCACCTTCTGGCTGCACAGACAAACGCATCTCGATGCAGGGGCGGAGGGGGCTCGCTCTAAGATGGCTTTGCGAATATTGTAGGCTTGGTCTTGGCTGATGCGCATGAGGTTATATTTGCGGACGATGGAGCCGTCTTCAAGGATTTTTTCAAAAACACGATTGGCAAGTTGCGGTCGCCTTGGGAGTGTATTGTGTCGACAGTTTTGTCAATTTCTCCGTGTCGTTGTGGCTTGGTGAGATAACTTTCAGGAGTTCTCACGGAGGCGCGGAGACGCGGAGGGTGGGCAGTATAGGCGAAATCATGTTAAGGGATGCTCGGATGGAGTGCAGTAGGCATTATGTCCATTACCCCATTAGCCGATATTTTTTTCCCGAGAGATCCAATACTCAGGTTTTCGAGAACTGTGTGCCACAGCCAGTATCCAGAGGGTGGAACATCTCGTTATGAAAGGAATGTTGTATGGAAAAGCCCGCAGATTGATTCTTCGGTATCCTTCTGGACGGATTCGATAAAGCTCATGATGATCTGCAATCCAAAGGATGCTGCGATCTACTTCTCCCTTAAACCGCTCGCCAAGGCCGCATCGTGCTTCTTCGTAATATGCAATTGCATCGAGAAACTCATCCTTGGCCTCGGGCACAAAGACGACATTCATGGAGCCAGTCGCTTCTCTGCCTCAAGCATAACTTCCTGGTATGAAATCCCAGTCACGGCACCGCTGTCCACCGCCTTGATTCTGTCTTGAATTTCTTGTTCCCATGCAGCATCCACCTCCGGCTCCGAGGAAGAATCTTGGGCTTCGAGAAGGAAGCTGGCCAATGCTAATCGCTGTTTAGCTGGTAATTGCAAGGCAGTTCGCGTGACTTCTTCGAGTAATGGCGTCATGGTTGGAGTATTGCAGAAAAAATGGGCTAGGTCAAAGCGTCGCTCGTATCGCTGATTTTAATCTCATAGTTAAAACTTGCAAGGTTTCGGAGCTCATGGATGGAATCTGTGGCGAGTGGCGAGTGGCGAGTGGCGAGTGGCGAGTGGCGAGTGGCGAGTGGCGAGTGGCG